>CAXIBI010000098.1:0-10042 GCA_964022305.1 uncultured Hyphomicrobiales bacterium
AGGGAAACCTCTTTGGTTTCCCGTTGCATCCCTTCCAGCTTATTGATTGTATTATTTTAAGATGGAAGCCTTGGCGCAACTTCCACTGCTAATTCAAAAGCTGAATGTTTTACCGTATTTAATTAAAGGGAAGTTTTGCCCCAAAGTGGACATTTAACATTTTTTAGCTCAAACCACGTCACGTTTTTTGACTGAGTGTGCAGTATATCTTGGGGAAAGAGACTTGTGACGCCTGTATCAGCTGCCAAATGCAGCTAGAATATAAGACACGCGCCGTTATACGGCTCATACACACAAACACGATTCCCAGGCGGGATGACTTGAACGAAAATCTTGAACAAAAACCAACTTCCACGGAATTGACCAGTGGTGCGGGGTTCACATACGAAGATATCGTAATCGCCTACTACCTAGCGCATCTGCTTCGTCACGAGCGTGCAGCAGGCCAAACCGGTATTGTCACCAGTGTCGCCATTCAACGTCTAGGTCATGGTCATCCAATGGATGATGTCATCGTAGGTCTCGACGATGGAGGAACGAAAAAATCGCTTGAGCTTCAAGTCAAACGTTCCTTCACCATCAGCGGTGCCGATAAGCAATTTAAAGAGATAATTGCTGCTATTGTAAAGACACAAGCTTTAAACACCTTCGTCAAAGATACCGACGCAAGCGGGTTTGTTATTGAGCATGTCACGGGTTCAACCTTCCGAAGCCTTTCAAGACTGATAAAAAAGGCGAAGGCGAGCCCTGACGCCGAAGACTTCGAACAATATTTCTCACCAACCGGCTCAGCAGGAACCAAAGACAAAGATCTGCGACAAGTTTTACTGTCTCTTACAAGCTTTACTAATCTGGAAGAGGAAGTCAGTTTTTATCGTAATTTCGCTGCACTCCATCTAACTGGATTGGAAGAGGGAGGTGCCCTCCGCCTTGAGATTATCAATCGTTTGCAAGAAATAGTTGCGAACAATGTTGATGGTCAGGGCATCCTACTATTTGACCGCCTTTGCCGCATTGCCCGTGAAGGGGCAGCTAGCGCAGCCAAATGGACGCGTTCATCTTTGCTTGCACAACTGAGAAACACAGTGCAATTGAAAATTGCACCGTGTTTCAGCGAAGACATCAACCGGCTTAATACTGCATCAATTGATGCGCTTAATGACATCTCCGAAACCGTCGATGATTTTCATGTCGAACGAGATAGTTTGCAAACAGAAGTCATGCAGAAGCTTGACAAGCATCGTATTGTTTCCATTGGTGGTCTACCGGGGTGTGGTAAATCCGCCGTATTGAAGAAGTTCGCGGTCAATGCAGCGCAGGCGGGCCCGATCCTTTTTCTCAAGAATGACCGACTGCAAGGGACAAGCTGGATAACTTTTGCAACATCGCTAGGTATTCGTCACACTAACGCAGCTGACCTTTTAACCGAAATCAGCGCTTCTGGTACTCCAATTCTTTTTATTGATGGCATTGATCGCATCCAGCCAGACCAAAAACACATTATTACCGATCTCATCCGTGCCATTGAGAGCGACCCAAGTCTCCAACACTGGAAAGTTCTCGCCAGCTCTCGTGATCAGGGTCTAGAAGCCTACCGAAATTGGTTTCCCAAGTCGTTTTATTCCGAGACAGGCATGGGAAGTATTTCGGTTAAAGGATTTTCAGAGGAGGAGGCTAACCTCCTTGCCAAATCAAAACCCAACCTTCAACGCCTTCTTTTCAATCCGAGTCAGCCTGTAGTAGAAATCGCACGGCGTCCATTTTTTGTGGCAATTCTTGTCAAAACTATTTCGCATGAATCCGAGCCTAAAACCGAGGCCGATTTGATTAACGCGTGGTGGTTGCGAGCTGGACACAATGCGATTGCTGAAACTGTGCTGCAACGTCAACGCGCTCTTATCAATCTTGTTGAAAAGGGTGTGCGCAATCTCGGAAAGGAAATCTTAGTCAACGATCTCAAGCCGGAGACTGTAGCGCAACTGACTGCGCTTGAGACAGATCATATTGTACGTCTCGAGCGTGCAGGTGCGATGGTATCATTCACACACGATATATTTTTTGAGTGGGTTTTCTTTCGCCGTCTCATTGAAGTTGGCAACAAATGGCCTTCAGCACTAACTGCTGCCGGCGAACCGCCATTGCTCGGACGCGTGGTGGGGTTAATGGCTCAGGATGCGCTCACCGAAACTGGGAGATGGAGCGCCGGTTTCGCACAACTTAAGAACTCTTCGCTGCGTACTCAATGGCAGCGGGAATGGCTTACTGCCCCACCGTTTACAAATGCCTTAGAAAACGCAATTGACGAGTTCACAGAACATATCGAGGCCGACGACTTTAGCTTGTGCGATAAGCTATTGGTATGGTTTCAGGCACAGCACACTGTGCCAAACCCTATTATTATGCAACGGGGTACCGAAATCAAAGGCATGGAGACTATCCGAATGGCTGACCTCATGGGGTGGCCTTCATACTTTGTAGCATGGAAACGTTTCATCGATTGGATCATCGCACGCCATCAAACACTGCCCGCGCGACTTGTTCCGCAAGCAGTCAAGATTTTCTGCGTTTGGCAGAACGCCCTCTTTGAACACAAGAACAAATGCTCGACAGAAATATTGGTGACGTGCAGCACGTGGTTACTCGATCTCGAGGACGAAATCTATCCTGAGGAGCTTCAGCGTGATTACGGAAAATGGGACGTCCTAGGTCACGAAGCGCAGCAGAGCCTAGCAACAGAGCTGCGTTCCATCATCCTCCGCTCGGCTCGTGGATACCCCGAGTTCGCTGTGGCTCTCTTTGATCGCGCTGCTAAAAATGAGCGTATACTTCGGTCTGCATTCGACGATCTAATGGATTTTACTCCGATAATGTCGGAAGTCGCCCCTGAAGCGGTTGAAAAGGTCGCTAAAGCCAAACTTCTACAAGAGTTGCCACAGGAGACATATGACCGCCTACGCCATGAAGAAGAAGAGCAGGCTAAGGAGCGCGAAAAGATTAGAGCGATTCCAGAAGAGAAACGCACACGTCAGCAAAATATGGCTTTATCATCGGTCAGGTTCCCGACAAGCATGTCTGATTTCGAGTTGGATGATGTCGGCCTTGATACCCACAATCATTATTTTCACCCTTCGTCAGCACTGCACGAACCATTTGCTAGTCTGCTAGCCAAGAGCCCCGATGTAGGCCTTCGCCTCATCAAGGAGCTTACGAACCATGCAACAACTGGATGGCGTCAAATCCATGAATTCCGCCAAGAAAAAAGCACACCGATCCCTATCGTACTAGATTTTCCTTGGGGTCGGCAGGAATTTTGGGGAGATTGGCACGTCTTTGGTTGGGGGCTTGGAATGCTGGGATCTAACTTAATCCAGTGCGCGTATCTTTCACTCTCTTATTGGGCGTTCAAGGAAATTGAGAAAGGCCGTTCCACCAGCGACGTAATTAAGGAAATTCTTGAAGATAATGAGTGCTACGCATCGCTAGGACTTTGCTTGAGACTTGCCATCGAAACATTTGAGGTCTCCGAGACAACGTTACCCATCGTCACATGTCAGCGCCTGTGGAACCATGATATGGCGCGCTTCATTCAAGAGCCACAGAAAAATATCAACCTGTTCGGTTTCGATTTTCTCTCTAAACTCACTGGTGAAAAAGCTAAAGCGAAAGAATTTCTCGACAGCCGAGAATATCGCAAACGCGATGTAAAAAAGCTCGCTATGCGCTTTGCCATTCGCAGCGACACAATCCTGCGGGATCGCTTCAAAAAGGCGCTTGAGATATTTCCGGACAACCTTCCGTACATCATCGAAGAGGAGAGAAAATCCCCAGAGCTAACGCAAGAACTAAGGGAGATAGCTGAGATCTGGTCCGGTCTCGGCAATATCGAAAATTATCGGCAGTATGAAATGCAAAACGATCAAGTTGCAATTGGTTATGAGGCTCCACACCCCTTGCCTGAAGCTATGCAACAGAAAACCGCCAAAGCCACGGAGTCACTGAGCCAGATGGGTGTACTCAACTGGTCACAAAAATACTTGAAAGAAGGCAAGCCTGACGAAACCTGGACATTATCAGAGGCCATCGAGTATGCAAAAAAGCATGACAGAGATGACCTTTTCGATGAGCGTGCTGATATTGGACCCCATATAGTTCAAAGTAGCCTCTCCTCTATCGCAACGTGTGTTATCCGTTTTTCTGAAAACGATTCACCAGATCGCCCGTGGGCGTGGACTGTGGTGGATCGTATTATAAAGATGCGTGAACTCTCAGATTTTCATGGTACAAAAATTCCCTGGCATCCTGCCTTCAATGCTATTGACGCATTGTTCCACGATCGCAAGAGCGGAACACCCTATTCAGAATCTGCTGCAAGCCTTATCCAACTCGCGAGCCATCAAAATGAGGATGTGCAACTTGCGGCTTTCAAAGCGCTTTATTTTGATCCAGACCCTCATGTAAAGTGGGTAGCCGCCCAGTTTGCTTTTGATCTCGCG
Organism: uncultured Hyphomicrobiales bacterium; assembly: GCA_964022305.1. GTDB lineage: Bacteria > Pseudomonadota > Alphaproteobacteria > Rhizobiales > HXMU1428-3 > HXMU1428-3. The sequence continues at coordinate 4,494 of CAXIBI010000098.1, forward strand.
CACTACATTTCTCCGATTCAAGATGAGCAAACCTTCGAACGTGATGACACAGAAGATCGTAATGCTCGTGAAGAAGCCCTAGCAAAGGCACTACTTGCCCTCACTGATGAACATGAATGTAAGTTTGAGCTTTTACCCGCTGCTTGGGTAAAGGCATCAAACCCAAACCATCAGAATGAAGACTATTGGACTGCCCCCAAACGTTCCTTCGACGGTCAGTATGCCGCCAAGCTTTTTAAGCAATTACCACTTGAGGAGTGGTGCCAGTCAGATGTTTATCGTCCGAAAATTGAACTATTCTTAATTGATCTCGCGCGCTGGACCTCTGAGCAGCTGATGCCCTCATGGGACGATAAAAAACAACGTCAGAGACAAACTGACCTTATCGAATGGGAGCACGCCTTAGGCACCATGTTTGCCCGCGTCTTGCCTTTCTTCGATCTGCAATGGGTTCGAGAACACTTTATTCAGCCGTTCTCGCAGGACGATGAAGAGGCATTGTGCGTACTAACACAGTTTGCAAATGACATCGTAACACGTCATGTATTTGATGCTAGAGACATTCCCGCCAATGTGTTACCCACTCTGGAAGACTGCATACAACGGGTAATCTACGACAATATATTTAATCCAAACGTCTATCGTGCAGGCGAAGTTCATGGCTTCGATATGCCCAGACTCATCAAAGCACTTTTGTTTGTCAATGTAGAAGGGGACTGTCCGGGTTCCGCGCGGTTCGTTAACGACGACTGGAGCGACATCGCAATCATCATGCCTCTCGTAACAAAGCTAGTTACAGCAACCGGTTGGTCACCCTTCGTTATGGAAAACTTTCTGACCCTGTGCGAAAAAGCCGGAGCATCCTATCCAATTGATGCGTTCATTGAACAGGCATTGCCAGTTTTGGACACAATTGAACACGCGAGGGGCAGTTGGGTAGGAACGTCATTACCATCTCGGATTGCGGGCATCATCCAGTGCCTAGCCGAAGCGAACTATCCTCTCGAAGCAAATCGCGCGCGGGGATTATTAAGGCTTATTGATGCTATGATCGACCTTGGTGACCGCCGCAGTGCGGCGTTAGAACAAGACGAGATATTTCGTCGAGTACAAGACTTAGTTCCTTGACTTGAGCTCTTCTCCTCACTCAGGCTAAACAAGTTGTCAAACCTAGACATAGGCGTTCTCAAGTCTAGCTTCACGAAAGAAACTCGGTTTGTTTATATCATTGAGATCAGCCAATTTGGTACTGTTTTTCTTAAAAATAATTTTATGGCGCTTTTCATTGAAAGTATGATAAAGTAGTATTTATTACTACCTTATTGTGAAGGGTATACTTATGGCAATGATTAAAAAAAGCATCACTGTAACCGATCAGCAAGAAGCATGGATTCAATCTCAAATGAAGGCCGGCAATTACGGTACTGACAGTGAACTCATCCGCGAAGCTTTACGTGAAAAACAAATGCGTATGGCTGAAATTGAAGTGATCCGGGCAAAGCTTATCGCCGGAGAGCAAAGCGGTTTTTCCGATTTAACACCTGAACAGATTCTTGAAAAATCCAAAGAACAATTAAGGAAAAATGGGAAACTATAAACTCACCCAAGAAGCTGAAGCTGATCTTATTCGCATTCATCAATGGGGTGTTGTTACCCATGGTGAGGCTCAGGCTGATGACTATTATTGGCAATTGTTAAAGCGTTTTGAAGAATTAGCTCACTCCCCTCAGCTTTACACTTGTGTTGATGATATTCGTAAAGGATACCGCCGAAGTGTCTGCGGTTCAGATAGCATTTATTATCGTATTGTAGATGACACCGTAGAGATCATAAGGATTTTAGGTCGGCAAGACCTTGATGACTGGCTGTAGTTAGTCCGTTCCTTTAAATCTTTTTTGTTTGTCGCTATGTTTTAATTCAGCTTCCTTGTCTCCATTAAGCCCACAAGCTCGTTTCTGAATTCGTCTAAAAATTCATTGGGGTTTTTGTGTTTGCCCAAAGCATAAAGCACTGTTGACAACTGATCTTCGCACTGGGTGTAAAAGATCAGTTTTTCAATGTCTGTCACCTGTCCTTCAATCGCACTGAAAAATATTTGCACCGGTACATTTAACGCGATTGCGATTTTATGTAGCTCTGATCCACTAAACGCCATCCAGCCTTGTTCGTGGTAATGATATTGTTTGAGATCAAGTTTTGTTTTTTCAGCTACATATTCTGGTGTATAGCCTTGGTGTTGCCTAATGGTTTCGATCATTCTTGAGATGGCTTTATCAGTTTCATTCGGTGGGTTCATTTTGCACTCTATTGTTATTGGGGCATTCATACCTTTACTTTCTTTTCTTTGGTGGACCGGATCTTGATACCGCTTACACATTGCGTACACCTTATTCGTATGCCCCTTTTAAGAGCATCTTATCTCAGTGTGATCCGGTCCCTTTCAGAGCCGAATGTGTTAGCGGGTATCAAACCGCACCAGATGCATTTACATCTAGCACTGTCCAGTATGCTGAATTCTTAAATCGATCTGCAAGAAAATTTTGGTTTGTATGTTTGTTGTCTTCAAAGATGCCGGCAATCTTTTGGGCATCCTCCTTGCTTTAGAGCGTTCCTTTTTTCCTAAAACCGGTACCCACTTTTAGGCGGAACGCTCAGCTCAGAGCCAGGCTGTCGTGAACAGAACCCCGGTTGATCGGGTTTCTGCCCGTGGGCGTCCATCCTTGATGCTTTTTATTGAGGCGCAGAAATGCGCCGCTTGTTTTGTCTTAAAGGGGGACACCCCCTCGCAAAGGTCAAGGCCAAAAACCGAAGATTTTATTGCGAGTGGCGGCTTTCAATAAATTGAACCTTCCGCCATCGCACATAAAATTTCGCTCAAAAGCCCTTCAAAAAGGGTTTTGGCCCTGAGCTTTGCTCACCCCCTTTATTATTGGCTTCCATGGTTTTTATGCGCACCCCCAAAGCTAAAGCTTTGGAAGGTTTCATAAACCCCATTTTTTATTTTGTAAGGAAGTTGAGGCAAACATGGCAAAACGAGATATTTACCAAGAGATTACAGACAAAATTATCAAGACGCTTGAACATATCGATCTTGATAATTTTCATGCACCCTTTGGAGCCTTAGCTGCGCAAGGCATGCCGCTCAACCCTGTAACCGATCATCATTATCAAGGCATTAATATCCCCTCCCTTTGGATCGATCAGCAAGAAAAAGGCTTCACCTCTTCGCATTGGGCGACCTTTAAACAATGGCAGGAACAGGGAGCGCAAGTGCGTAAAGGCCAGCAAGGAAGCCCAATTATTTTTTATAAAACATGGAACAAGATCGAAGACAATGAAGACGGAGAGGCGGAAGAAATTCAAATCCCTGTCCTGCGTTTTTATACCGTCTTTAATGCCAATCAAGTTGACGGCTATGAGCATCAAGATCGTGCTTGTCAGAAGCAAAATGATCTTGTCACGCCTTTAAAAAGCGCCGAGGATTTTTGCCAGAAAACAGGGGTAGACATAAGGCATGGTGAGAGCAAAGCCTATTACAACAGGTCTGGTGATTTTATTCATATGCCGCAGACTTGGGCGTTCTTTGATACGCAAAATTCAAGCGCGACTGAAAATTATTATGCTGTTCTTTTTCATGAACTCACCCATTGGACTGGGGCAAAGCATCGCCTTAACCGCGACAAAGCAACATCACGCACCCAAGAACTTGAGAAATACGCCTTTGAAGAACTGATCGCCGAACTTGGAGCGGCCTTTCTATGTGCCAAGCTCGGCATCACCCAAACACCGCGCGACGATCATGCCCGTTATTTAAAATGCTGGCTGCAAGCCTTGCAGAATGACAAGACCTTTATTTTTAAAGCCTCGGCGCAAGCTGCCAAGGCAATTGAGTTTCTCGATAATTTACAACCCTGAGATTTCACCCCAGAGATCGGGAGCCAGTTCATGGCCTGCCTGATCTCGCGGATGCAATTTCGCATCACTCAATTTTCAAAAAGGAGACAAACAATGCAACTACAACATATTGACCTTAAAGACTTAAAACTCTCACCCTTAAATGTTCGCAAATATGGTTTTATTAGCGGAGATGATCTTATCCCAAGCATTAAAGCCAATGGCATTATTCAGCCGCTTTTGGTGCGACCAACAAGAGGCAAGGAGAGCGCAAACCCGACAGGGAAACAAGAGTGTGAAGAGTTTGAAATCATCGCCGGACAACGCCGCTATAATGCTTGTCTTGCCATAGCCAAGGAACAAGCGATTGATCCATTACCATGTGCCATCATGGAAGAGGGAGATGATGCAGCGGCAATTGAAGCCTCTTTGGTTGAGAACATTCAAAGATTGCCCATGGATGACATCGATCAATATTATGCCTTTCTCGCTTTAACGAAACAAGGTAAATCAATTGACGATATTGCCGCACATTTTGGTGTCACAGAAAAATTGGTCAAGCAACGCCTTGCCATTGCCAACCTTTACACCCCCATCTTGAAGGCTTATCGAGATGATAGAATCCAATCCTCGACCATTCGCTTGCTCACCATGGCAAGTCAAAGCCAGCAAAAGGACTGGTTTAAACTTTTTACTGCTGACCAAGAACCGCCTCCCTACAACCTTAAAAGCTGGCTCTTTGGCGGTGAAGAAATCCCCGTTTCAAATGCCCTCTTTGATCTCAAATCCTATAAGGGAGCTATCATCTCTGATCTTTTTGAAGAAGAGCGTTATTTTGCTGACCCGGCGCTGTTTTGGGAGCATCAAAGTCGTGCCATTGCTGACATCACCACAGAGCTACAAGAAGAGGGATGGCAAGAGGTTATCTTGCTTGATGTTGGTGAGAGATGGGTTCGCTGGGATTATTCGGATTGGCCACAAGAAAAGGGCGGTCAGGTTTTTATCGAAGTCAAAGCTGATGGGGCTGTCGACGTCCATAAAGGACTTTTGCTTTCAAAGGAGATCAAACGCCTTGAGCAACAAAAGATCAGCGGGTTTGATAAAAGTTCAACAGATCGCCCTGAACTGACCCAGCCCATGCAAAACTATCTTAATCTGCATCGTCATGCAGCTGTGAGAACAGAGCTACTCGAAAATCATGCCCTTGTGTTGCGATTAACCGTGGCGCAGATCATTGCTGGATCAAACCTATGGGACATCTATGCCGATCCTCAAAAAGCCAATTCTGAATCAATCAAAGAGAGCTTGCAATTGAACAAAGCTGAAAGCTTGTTTTGCAAAGAGCGCCTTAAGGTGCAAAAGCTTTTAGGGCTAAAGGCTGATGGAACAGAGACGATTGTTCCTCGAAAACAGGACTATGGGAAATCTCATGATCTCATTGAGATATTCATCAAGCTTCAACCCCTTAGCGACAAACAAGTCCTCTCTATTTTATCCTTTATTGTTGCAGAAACTTTAGCGGTTAGTACTGACATGGTTGAACTTCTGGGCAGCTTACTCTCTGTGGATATGTCACAATACTGGACGCCGGATGATTGTTTCTTTGATCTTTTACGCGACAAAGAAACCATCAATGCCATATTGGAAGATGTTGG
>CAXIBI010000099.1:0-9883 GCA_964022305.1 uncultured Hyphomicrobiales bacterium
AAAAAGAACTCAACCCCTTCAAAAAAAGCTGAAACTAAAATTCACAGCAAAGGTAAAAACCAGGGCGGTTCATCAGGTCAGGGCAAAAGAGACCTTAAAGTGAAAGTGAAATCAGCAAGAGGTCGTAAGCTCTCATCAACTATGTGGCTACAACGCCAACTCAATGACCCTTATGTGAAGCGCGCTAAAGATGAAGGTTTGCGCGCACGCGCAGCTTTTAAGCTAACAGAAATGGATGATCAGTTCGGCCTAATCAAACCCGGCATGGTAATCGTTGATTTAGGCGCCGCCCCCGGCGGCTGGAGCCAAGTGGCGGCACGGCGCACCAAGTCAGAAGAAGGTAAAGGCCAGGTTGTTGCTATCGATATTTCAGAAATGGAACCCATCCCCGGCGTAGAGATCATCCATATGGATTTTATGGAGGATGTTGCCCCTGATGAGCTCAAAAAAGCTTTGAAAGGCAACGCAGCTGATATTGTCATGTCTGACATGGCCGCGCCTTCCACAGGTCATAAACAAACCGATCACTTGCGCATCATCGGCCTGGCTGAAGCCGCCTTAGAATTCGCCATTGAAGTGTTAAAGCCAGAAGGGGCGTTTCTTGCTAAAGTGCTGCAAGGCGGCACGGAGCATGAATTACTCAATTTGATGAAAAAACACTTCAAAAAAACCCGCCATGTAAAACCAGATGCCAGCCGAGCCGACAGCTCAGAGCTTTATGTAATGGCCACAGGCTTTAAGGGAAGAGGAAATTCATAAAGATGAAAGATGTTGTGTCCATGCAATCCCCAATGATTACAGTGTATTAGCCGAGAATTAACATCAAAAAGTTTTATTCCAATCTCTCCCTTTTCTTTTCCCGAACAAAGTGATAGAAGAACGAGCACATCAGGAAACATCTAGCATCCGATGCTTGCACGAAGGAAATAACAAATGGCCGCTCACTCAGATTCTGGCTCAGATTTGAATAACTTACCAACTTCCCTAACATTTGATGACGTCTTATTGCGCCCCGGCCCCTCAGAAGTGATGCCCGGCCAGGTTGACCCATCAACCTATCTGACCAGCAAAATCAAGCTCAATATTCCGATTATCTCGTCTGCGATGGACACGGTAACTGACGCAAGAATGGCCATTGCCATGGCACAAGCTGGTGGTCTTGGTGTTATCCATCGTAACTTCACACCAGAAGAACAAGCCGCCGAAGTTGAGCGCGTGAAAAAATTCGAGTCAGGCATCGTGGTTAATCCGGTGACTATCGAGCCAACTGACAAACTAAGCGATGCGCTCTCATTGATGGATAGCCATCACATCTCAGGCGTACCTGTTGTTGAAAGCTCAGGCAAGCTGGTCGGTATTTTAACAAACAGAGACGTACGTTTCGCCACTAATCAAGAGCAGCCGGTCTCAGAGCTTATGACCAAAGAGCTGGTCACGATTAAAGAAAATGTAGAAATGGATGAAGCCAAGCGCTTGCTTCACCAACACCGCATTGAAAAACTTCTTGTGGTGGATGATGACTTCCATTGCACAGGCCTCGTCACCGTAAAAGACATTGAAAAAGCACGTCAATATCCAGATGCTACAAAAGATGAGCAAGGTCGTCTCCGTGTGGCCGCTGCAACAACAGTGGGTGATGATGGCTATGAGCGCACAGAGCGTCTGTTAGATGCTGGTGTCGACATCATCGTTGTAGATACCGCACACGGCCAATCGAAAAAAGTGCTCGATGTGGTGAGCCGCATTAAGAAAATTTCCAATGATATTCAAGTGATTGCGGGTAACATTGCAACAGGCGAAGGGGCAGAAGGCTTAATCGACGCTGGTGCGGACGCTGTTAAAGTTGGTATTGGCCCAGGCTCTATTTGTACAACCCGCATCGTCGCAGGCGTTGGTGTACCGCAATTAACCGCGATTATGGAAGCTGTTGAAGTTGCCCATAAACATAATATTCCAATTATTGCTGATGGCGGCATTAAATTCTCTGGCGACATGGCCAAAGCCTTGGCAGCAGGTGCTGATTGCGTAATGGTTGGCTCACTTCTGGCTGGCACTGATGAAAGCCCAGGCGAAGTTTTCCTTTATCAAGGCCGCTCTTATAAATCTTATCGTGGCATGGGCTCTGTTGGCGCCATGGCAAGAGGCTCTGCTGATCGCTACTTCCAGCAAGAGGTGAATGATCAATTGAAATTGGTGCCAGAAGGCATTGAAGGCCAGGTGCCATATAAAGGTCCGGTTGGCTCAGTGTTGCATCAAATGGTCGGCGGCCTTAGAGCTGCAATGGGTTACACAGGGGCAGCAACAATTAAAGAGATGCAGACAAAGGCAAAATTTGTGCGCATCTCAAGTGCCTCCCTTCGTGAAAGTCATGCGCATGACGTCACAATCACACGCGAAAGTCCAAATTACCCAGGCTCATCTTAAGAGAGCTCTTCTTAAATAAGAGATGCTAGAAAAATAAGAATAATTAGGGGTGAAACAATAAAGACCGATCATTAAAAAATGATCGGTCTTTTTTATAGGGGGCCTCTATGGTACAAAATAGTGACTTGTGAAACGAAAGCAACCGGATTAATTTAGACCTGTAATAAAGTGTCATGTCAGGGGAGAGAAAAAGATGAGTTTAATCACACCATTACTGGTTCAGATCGCATTGATTTTTATAGTCATGTTCACCATGGTGAGATTTCGAATTGTAGAAATCATCTTTAAGCGTGTAAACGAAGATGAAATTCCCTTAAGAAAAGCTGAGTGGCCAGAAAAAGCAACAAGAGCTCATAGTAACTTCCTTAGTCAATTTGAAATGCCAATGTTATTCATAGCGTTGGTTATTTTACAGGTCGTCACTAAAACGGATGATCAAGTGCAGCTCTATCTAGCCTGGGGCTATGTGATCAGTCGTATCTTTCATTACATTTTTCATGTCTTCATCACCCACAATATACCTCGAACACTTTGCTTTTTCATTTCAGCATTCATTTTGATCGCTATGTGGGTCCGTTTTGGATTGGCAGTCTAGGCCTAAAAACACCTATCCTTTTCTGTTCTCTTGGTGTACTGCTGCTCTTCTCAAAGCAAGTGGATAAAGGCTTGCTTTATTTAATATGCAACAATGGACGAACTCTCATGAAACTCCCCGGCCGCCTTAGCGCTGCGATTGACGTTCTTCAGCTCATTGAAGAGCGACACCTCCCTGCAAAAAACGCTCTGGCAGACTGGGGGCGGGCCAATCGCTTTGCGGGCAGTAAAGACAGAGCCGCCATTGGCAATTTAGTCTTTGATATTTTAAGAAATAAATCTTCACTTGCTTGGGGCATGGATGATGACAGTCCAAGAGCACTCGTTCTGGCCGGAGCCGTTCATCTATGGGGACAAGGCTCAGAAGAATTGTCACAGAGTTTTGAAGGTGATAAATTTGCGCCAGAAACTTTAAGCGAAAAAGAGCTTAAGGCCCTGAGCAATAAAAGATCAGAAGAAGCTCCAGCCTGGGTTACAGCCAATATGCCAGAATGGCTCTATAACGCCATGAGCCCTCAATTTAACAAGGACTTTCAATCCATCGCGAACTCTTTATCAAAAAGAGCACCAATAGACATTCGCGTAAACACCCTCAAATCAAACAGAGAAAAACTCAAAAACGCTTATTCAAAATATGGAGCTGAAGAGACACTTTATTCTCCTAATGGTTTAAGATTACCAGCAGCCAAACAAGAGAAGAAATCCCCCAATATTGAAGCCGATGCCGAGCATGGCAAAGGCTGGTTTGAAATCCAGGATGAAGGCTCTCAAATTGCTAGCATTCTAACGGGCGCTAAAGAAGGTGACCAAGTGCTTGACTATTGCGCAGGCGCTGGCGGCAAAACATTAGCCCTAAGCGCGATGATGGGCAACAAAGGTCAGATCCATGCCTATGATAGTGATAAACACAGGCTCCGCCCGATATTTGAGCGCTTGAAACGCGCTGGCTGCCGCAATGTCCAGACCTGCGAAGCCGGCAATGAAACGCAATTAGAGCTCTTGAAAGAGAACATGGACATTGTGATGGTGGATGCCCCATGTACTGGCACCGGCACATGGCGCCGTCACCCGGATGCCAAATGGCGCTTATCAGAAAAATCATTAAGCGAGCGCCAAGAACAACAACGCACGGTCCTCAAAAAAGCAGCTGAGCATGTGAAACCTGGCGGTAAACTCATTTACGTTACCTGCTCTCTTTTGCCTTCAGAAAATAAAGAGCAAGTCGAGGCGTTCATGGCGCAAACTCCAGCTTTCAAACCACTGAGTTATAAAACGGCAAAGCAACAAGTGGGGACAGAGGCCGAGTTAAGCTCAGCCAATGGCGATGAGACATACTTAACGCTCACACCAGCAACACATAAGACGGATGGCTTTTTTATTTCAATTCTCGAAAAAGAAACATAATGCTATAAAGCGTTCACGAGTTTTCGAGAATATGAACAGCTTAAGGCATTACAAGAGAAGATCAGTAGGAGAAGAAAAATGGACGAACCATTTCTAATTAAAGAACAAAAAGACGCTGTCCTACATATCACGCTCAATCGGCCCAAAACGCTCAATGCACTTTCTATGGATATGCTCAACGCCATCCAAGAGAGCCTTGATCCTCTAACCGAAGACACATCGGTTAAATCTCTCATCATTAAGGGTTCTGGCAAAGGCTTTTGTGCAGGCCATGATTTAAAAGAAATGCAAAGCCACCGTAGTGATGAAGATGGCGGTAAAGCCTATTTTGAAGAGCTCTTTGCCAATTGCACGAAGATGATGTTGACCTTAGCCAAGCTCCCCATTCCAGTGATTGCTCAAATTCACGGCGTTGCTGCCGCAGCCGGCTGCCAACTTGCTGCCAGTTGTGATTTAGCGATTGCAGAAGAGAGCACAGTCTTCGCCGTCAACGGTATTGACGCAGGTCTCTTTTGCTCAACACCGCAAGTGGCCTTGTCACGCAACATACCAAGAAAAGCAGCCTTAGAAATGCTCATGCTGGGTGAGCGTATCTCAGCCGAGCGAGCCTTGAAGCTAGGATTACTAAACCGTGTCGTTCCACAAGAAGAACTCGAGCAAACAATTGATGACTTTGCAGAAAAAGCTGCAATGCGTTCAAGAACAGTCATCGCGTTAGGTAAGCAAGCTTTCTACAAACAGGTCGAGCTTAACATAGAGCAAGCTTATAAAGTCATGGGCGAGACTATTGTTGATAATCTCATGATGCCAGATGCCATCTGCGGCATGGAGGCTTTTATCGAAAAGAAAAAACCAAATTGGCCCTCTGAAACTCAAGACGAGCAAAGCTAAGGGGTTTCGCCGTGCGAGCCAGTAGAAAAACCAAGCTTAGGAAAAAAAGAGCAAAAGCCTCAAAGAAAATGGGCCAGGATCATCTAAGACTTAGTGATGAGTTCTTGAAAACCATACTAAAAGAGGCGCACACCATCGCCCTTATCGGTGCCAGTCCTAAACCAGAGCGCCCCTCAAATTATGTGATGACTTATCTGCTTGAGAAAGGCTATGCAGTTACCCCAGTTAATCCAGGGCTTGCGGGGCAAAAAATCGCTGGGCAAACAGTTTTTGGATCGCTTAGTGAAATCGATACGCCCATAGACATGGTCGACATTTTCCGAAGCAGCGATGCTGTACCAGCCATCGTAGATGAAGCCCTGGCGTTGATTAAAAAGCCCAAAGTCATCTGGATGCAAATTGGTGTTGAGCATAAGGTGGCGGCAGCACGTGCAGAAGCTGAGGGCATAAAAGTCATCATGAACCGCTGCCCTAAAATTGAATATGAGCGTTTAGGCTTGGAATTGGCGAGCGCTGGGCTATAAAATCATTGAAAATTCCCTCAATTTGCCGTAACACCCTCCCATGACAGAGAATATCCTAATTATTGATTTTGGCTCCCAGGTCACCCAGCTCATTGCGCGGCGGGTACGTGAGGCCGGTGTGTACTCAGAAATTGTGCCCTTTAATGCGGCTGAGGCCGCGTTTGAGAAATTAAACCCCAAAGCGGTGATCCTCTCAGGTGGGCCAGCCAGCGTGACCCACAGCGACACTCCAAGGGCTCCAGAGGAGGTGTTTAAAGCTGGTATTCCAGTGCTTGGTATTTGCTATGGTCAGCAAACCATGGTGGCGCAATTAGGCGGCAAGGTTGAGACACATGATCATCAAGAATTTGGCCGCGCCGATATAGAAATCGTTGCCTCTTCTCCTTTGTTTGAAGGTATAGAAGAATTCTCAAACGGTACCACGTCAGATACCTCAGACAACCGAAATCCAACCCAAAACACCACAGACTCTCAGATTACAAACACCCTTAGGGTGTGGATGAGTCACGGGGATCGGGTGACGGCATTGCCTGAGGGCTTTAGCATCATCGCGAAATCTGAAGGTGCCCCTTATGCGGCGATCAGTGATGAAGCGCGCAAATTTTATGCTGTGCAGTTCCATCCAGAAGTGATGCATACGGTTGGCGGCGCAAAGATCATCCAGAACTTCATTCACAATATCGCAGGCTGCGCCGGTGATTGGACAATGGCCGCTTTCCGAGAAAGTGAGATTGCTAAGATCCGCGCACAGGTTGGCGATAAGCGGGTCATCTGCGGGCTTTCTGGCGGTGTTGATAGCTCTGTTGCAGCGGTCCTATTACATGAAGCAATCGGCGATCAGTTAAATTGCATCTTTGTTGACCATGGGCTGTTGCGCATGGACGAAGCAACGCAAGTGGTGAAGCTTTTTAAAGATCATTACAACATCCCGCTTGTTCATGTTGATGCTAAAGACAAATTCCTGGGCGAACTTGCTGGCGTTTCAGACCCAGAGAAAAAACGCAAAATCATCGGTAAGCTTTTCATTGATGTATTTGAAGAAGAAGCCAACAAACTCGGCGGCGCTGACTTTTTAGCACAAGGCACGCTTTATCCAGATGTGATTGAAAGTGTCTCCTTCACAGGCGGTCCGTCCGTGACAATCAAATCCCACCATAATGTTGGCGGTTTACCAGAGCGCATGAATATGGAGTTGGTCGAGCCACTGCGAGAGCTATTCAAAGACGAAGTGCGTGACCTTGGCCGTGAACTGGGCTTGCCAGATGCATTCATTGGCAGACACCCATTCCCTGGCCCAGGCCTAGCCATTCGCATTCCTGGTGACATCACCGAGGAAAAGGCGGATATTTTACGCAAAGCTGATTTCATCTATTTGGATGAGATTAAAAAAGCGGGGCTCTATGATGAGATCTGGCAAGCGTTTGCTGTGCTCTTACCTGTTCGCACAGTCGGCGTGATGGGGGACGCGAGAACATATGACTTTGTGTTAGCGCTACGAGCTGTCACATCGACAGACGGCATGACAGCTGATTACTATCCCTTCGAGCATGATTTCTTGGGCCGCGTTTCAACAAGGATTATTAACGAAGTCCGCGGCGTCAACCGCGTGGTCTATGATGTCACCTCAAAACCACCAGGGACGATTGAGTGGGAATAGCGCGGATGCTTCGTGGGCATCTGAAGCGCATCTAAAAAGGCCGGTTTCTAGTGGGCAACTTGAAGGAGCGTTAAAAATGAGCTTATCTCAATGGACTGCTGTCGATAGCTATTATAAAGAATTACTTCTGCCCGAAGATAAGGTCTTGAGCGAAATCAGAAAATCAGCAATTGAGGCTGAACTTCCGCCCATTGCTGTCTCTGATGCCTTTGGTAAATATCTAGAGCTGATGGTCAAAATTTCTGGTGCCAAGCGGATATTGGAAATAGGCACGCTGGCTGGGTTCAGCGCGATCAATATGGCAAGAGGCTTGCCAGAAGAGGGCAAACTTCTCACGTTAGAATTTGATGAAACAGCAGCCGAAGTCTCTAATCAAAATTTCAAACGGGCAGGCTTGGAAAACAAAATAGAGCTCTGGCAAGGCCCAGCTCTTAACTCTCTTGAAAAATTAATTAGTGAGAATAGTGAGCCCTTCGATTTTGTCTTCATTGATGCAGATAAAGAAAATATCGCGAATTATTTGGATCTATCACTGAAACTTTCTCGCAAAGGCACTGTGATCATCACAGATAATGTTGTTCGCGATGGTGAAATCATCGACTTTAATTCTGATGATGAAATGGTGAAGGGCGTGCAAAAAGGCAATGAGTACATCTCAAAGCGATCAGGCGTCTCATCAACGACGATTCAAACCGTCGGCGAAAAAGGCTATGACGGCTTTTTACTCACTGTTGTGAACTAATTAAAACTCGATATAGAGATCCGAAGAAGGAGCATTGCACTTTTCGGGCAATGGGACATGGCGAAGCGCTAGCGCAGCCCGGTGCGTTGCACCGCCCCTCGGAGGCCCACCGCTTCAGCGGTGGAATAGCCGTGAGAGATAAAAAACAGAGAAAACAAAAAACTTAGCTTTTAATTCCCAAACACATTTGTCTTCGCACCAAGACCACGGAATAGTTGGTTGATCAGGCTAGCTTCTGGACCATGTGAAGGCGTTTCACGAGTGATAAAGTCAATCACTTTACCATCCTGCAAGCCATAATGAGCAACACGTTTCACGGTATCAATTTGCGGGGCAAAATAAACAGCGACCACACGGCGATCAATTTCTTTTGCTGGCAAGAAGGCAGTTGTTTTCATCTTTGATGAGATATAATAATAGACATCACCTGTATAAGTGGCGGTAGTATCTGGGGTGCCAAGCAAAAAACTCACTTGCTGTTTTGACATACCAACCTGAACTTGCGCGAGGTCAGCTTCTGTGAGCAAGTGGCCATGTTGGGAAATTTGTGAAGAACAAGCGGCAAGTGGCCCAGCCACAAGAGCGGCAACCGCACCTTTCGCCAAGAGGCCTAAAACACCGCGTCGGCTGGTTGAAAGAGGGGCTTTATCCATTGCTTTTTTTGAATTTGGTGACTTCATAGTGCGTGATTGAGTTAATTTTGACTGCTCTTTATTGTTTTTAGAGGTTTCTGCAGACATAATATTTTCACCATTCATTATTAAATACAAAAAGTTATGAAATACAAACAACCGGTTCAACAGATACCTTGAGTTGGCCGTAAATGCAAGCTAGCACTGCCTTGATAAACTTAAAATATGTAACTCAACTTAAAGTAAAACAAGAAACAGCATCATGTTCAAATGGCTGAAAAATCAGGCAGAGAAAAGGCAAAAGGCGAAAAAACTCTTCATTTTGGCCAGAGCTCAATCTTTACACCCGCATTTTTATCATGCCTATCAAGTGTCTGACTCAATCATTGGCCAGTATGAACTATTATGCGTTCATATCTGTTTGCTTCTTGAGCGCTTACGCCATGAAGATGATGAAAAACAAATCAGTGAGGCGTTAACCGAAATATTAGTTGCAGAATTGGAAAGCGATTTTCTAGATGCAGCTCCAAAAGATGCAAGCCAGCGAGAAAAGGTCAATAAATTAATTGCAGACTTTTATGAGCGCTCAGCTGATTATCAAAAAGGTTTGCGAATGGGCAAAAAACAGCGTCTTATGGCTGATTTAAGCAAATATATCTTTCACAGTGTCAACAGTGGGGATGAACGCTCAAATGATTTAGCAAACTATATGATAGCGGTGTATAATTATTTGAATTCAATACCATATCACTCTATAGAAAGTGCAGAGTTTACATTTGTTGAGCCTTAAAAAAGAGAAGCGAGGTTTTTAAAGCTAACTTCACAATCTCCTCATTTGTAAAGTCATATAAAAAGGCAGCAGAGAGCATCATGTCTATTTCAGAAGAATTCACACTCCCTATAAATCTGATCGTTCCCATTAAAGATATTGGCGAAGCCGGGCAAAAAGGTTCACTCGAACTAAATGAAGAGCAAAAAGCTTTTTTTATCAAAGAGCTTGATTTGAAAGCTTTTG
>CAXIBI010000100.1:0-9769 GCA_964022305.1 uncultured Hyphomicrobiales bacterium
GCAAGCATTAAATCAGCGCTTGATGGTAAAGCAAAGCAAGGCACAATTTATGAGCTTGGTGGCCCTCAAATCGTGAACATGAAAGAAGTTCATCAAAAGATTAAACAGATAACAGGACTTAAAACTTGGTTACTACCTTTGCCATTATTTATCGCAAAAATTATTGCCCTGCTAACATGGTTTCTACCCAACCCTCCCATCACCAATGATCAAATCAAATTACTGAAAAAAGATAATGTTGTGAGCAATTTAGCAGCCGAAGAACATCGCACTTTTGCTGATTTGGTTGATACCCCGCCTCATTCAATCGATGCAGTTGTGCCGACTTATCTAGATAGGTTTGAAACAGTAAACCATAGAAAAGTTATGAACTGATTCAAAGAATTTAGCCGAAAAATAGCCAAAACTTTCGACTAAAGACTTGTAATTTGTAAAAAACCATCGCATTCTGATCAAGACCGAGGGGTGTTCTTTTGAACTGAGAGAGCTTGTGCTCAACCCTTTAAACCTGATCCGGGTCATACCGGCGTAGGGACGGATGAAAGATTGAATTGCTTTAGTTAAAAGGTGAGACGCTTGATACAATCAAATATATTGAATGTAGCACACAACCTTTAAAAACTATTTTAACAGCAAAAAAATCGAAGAGTTGGTTAGCACTTAAAAGTAAAGACCCAAAGTCAAAATGACTGATGTGTCTCAAGTGGATTATCAAACTCCCTTTCTCTCATTCCCATCCCCATCAGATAAGCTTAAGAACGGCACGCCTTACCTGCCCTGTAAGAAAGTGCGAATGTCTGAAGCGCAGTAATCAGGTATGGTCTAATAAAAAACGAATAACGAGATGAGGACTATGAGATGGACATCTCAATGCTGCTAGCTAAAATTGTGGGGCTCTATGGTTTGGTTGCATCTGTAAGTGCACTATTAAACCTTAAGCGTATAAAATACTTAGTTGATGATTTATTGAATAATGAAGCCTTGTTATATCTATCAGCGCTTCTAGCCCTTTCGCTTGGCATTGTAATCATCAATATTCACAACGTCATCGCTTACGATTACCGCCTCATAATCACCCTGTTTGGGTGGATCTCCTTTATGCAAGGTGTCATCTTCTTACTCGTTCCAGACCTGGCCTATGCCATTATACGGCGTATCATCAATTATAACGCAATAATGTTGTTAGGAGTTTTGATATGCCTAGCATCTAGTTTTTGGCTGCTTAAGGAAGGCCTCTCTATCAATTTGAATACAATATTACAGCAATAAAACCCAAAGCCCATACACCCCTTTAATGAAGTGAAAGTTAGGAACCATGAACATTCAATCTGAAGATCTAAAAAGACCAGAAGTAACCACTGGTCCTCTACCAGCCTCTAAAAAAATCTATGTCTCTCCAAAAGAAGCACCTGAGCTTGAAGTGCCAGTGAGGGAAATTCAACTCAGTGAAGGGGCAAACGAGCCAAATGTTCGTGTCTATGATTCGTCCGGTCCCTATAGTGATGAAAATGTTGCCATCAATGTTGAAACTGGCCTGGCTAGAACAAGAGAAAGCTGGATCACAGAACGCGGCGGTGTTGAGCGCACGGTTGGCCGTGAGATCAAGCCAGAAGATAACGGTAATGTTGAAGGCGCACACTTAACGCGCATGTTCCCGGTTGAATACAGCCCGTTCAGCGGTCAGGATGGCGAGAAAATCACCCAGCTAGAATTCGCCAAGGCAGGTATTATTACCAAAGAAATGATCTATGTGGCTGCAAGAGAAAATCTTGGCCGTGAACAAGCCCTTGAAAACGCACGTCAAAAATTAGACGAAGGCGAGAGCTTTGGCGCAGAACTTCCAGAGCACATCACTCCAGAGTTTGTGCGCAGCGAAATCGCCAGAGGGCGGGCAATCATCCCTTGTAATATCAATCACGCTGAACTCGAGCCAATGATCATTGGCCGCAACTTCCTCACCAAAATTAACGCCAATATTGGTAACAGTGCCGTGACTTCGTCCATTGAAGAAGAAATTGAAAAAATGGTCTGGTCTATTCGCTGGGGTGCAGACACGGTGATGGATCTTTCAACCGGCCGTAACATTCACAATACCCGTGAATGGATCCTGCGCAACTCACCAGTGCCAATCGGTACTGTGCCAATTTACCAAGCACTTGAGAAGGTCAATGGCGACCCAGTGAAACTTGATTGGGAAGTTTATAAAGACACCCTCATCGAGCAATGCGAGCAGGGAGTTGACTATTTCACCATCCACGCTGGTGTTCGCTTAGGCTATATCCACCTCACAGCAGACCGTGTCACTGGCATCGTGTCGCGCGGTGGTTCTATCATGGCGAAATGGTGCTTGGCCCACCACAAAGAAAGCTTCCTATATGAGCGTTTTGATGAGATCTGTGATCTGATGCGCAAATATGATGTGAGCTTCTCACTCGGTGATGGCTTGCGCCCAGGCTCAATTGCAGACGCCAATGACAAAGCTCAGTTCTCTGAGCTAGAGACCTTAGGCGAGTTAACAAAAGTTGCGTGGGACAAAGGTTGTCAGGTAATGATCGAAGGCCCAGGTCACGTGCCAATGCAAAAGATCAAAATCAATGTGGACAAGCAATTGAAAGAATGCGGCGAAGCCCCGTTCTACACATTAGGCCCATTAACAACAGACATCGCACCAGGCTATGACCACATCACTTCAGGTATTGGCGCCGCGATGATCGGTTGGTTCGGCACTTCAATGCTCTGCTACGTAACACCAAAAGAGCACTTAGGGCTACCAAACAGAGACGACGTGAAAGTCGGCGTGATCACTTACAAAATCTCAGCCCACGCGTCTGACTTAGCAAAAGGCCACCCGGCCGCTCAAATCAGAGACGATGCTTTATCACGCGCCCGGTTCGACTTCAGATGGGAAGACCAGTTCAACCTCTCGCTCGACCCGGAAACAGCAAGAAGCTATCATGATGAAACCTTGCCGAAAGACGCGCATAAAGTGGCGCACTTCTGCTCAATGTGCGGACCAAAATTCTGCTCAATGAAAATCACCCAAGACGTGCGTGACTACGCTGCCAAGCTTAATGACAAAAACCAGGGTATGGCGGAAATGAGCGTGAAATTCCAAGAAATGGGCTCAGAAGTTTACCTGGATGCTGAAAAGGTAAAAGAGAGCAACAAAGAGCTTTAAGAGCTTGAAAAATAAACTAAAAAAGCCCAGCCAAGTGCTGGGCTTTTTTGTTTTTTTAAATCTAAAAATCAATGTGTATTGCTGTAATTTTTTACCTAGCATTAGAGCTCACTATTTAGAAAGTAACACGGCTTCCTTCATATCATTCTGCCAAGCTTTAAGAGTTGTTGTACCCTTAAGCCCAAGCTTCTCATAGTTCACAACATAGACCCCGTCACTTGTCGTGCGCACGGCATCTTTGAACTCGGCCTGTTTGAGAAGGTCCTGCGCCATCACACCAACGTAAAACACGTCATCACCGATATATCTGAACGAATAAAGCTGCAGTCCGTTTTGAAGTGTAGCAATAGGGCGAGTATCACGTTTCAATCGACGATCGGACAAAATCTGCTGCAATCCCTTTTGAAGTTGCTTAACATTCACACATTTACCGCCAATCTTTTGCGTTCCAGCTGGGCAAACACATTGACCCGCCCCGTTACGAATGCGCCCATGTGAACAAGCTTTTTGTTGTACGACCGGCTTTTTCTTTGGCGTTTTCTGCCCGCCGATACTGAGCTGGCCGGGAGCGGGAGCTTTGCTGCGTTTACATGTTTTTCCATTCCACAAACAGCCAGGGCACCGACAGCTAGGTGGCGCAGTCCCTACCCCCCAAACCTTTTTCTTCGGCTTGATTTTAGGCTTAGGAGCTGTATAGCGGCTCACGCACTTGCCTTTGACGAGTTTAAACCCTGGGCCACAGCCATCATCATGAGGATTATTGACTTCATCATTGCGCACACATTTACCGTTTATGCGTTCATGAAAGGCGGGGCATTTATTTTTCCAAACGATCTTACGGCAGCGCCCTTTTCTAAAAGACGTTCCTCTCGGACAAACGCATTTGCCTTGTCGTTTGCTAGAAATATAAATGCGCCCCTTTGTACATTTGCGAGACTTCTTGACCACTGGTATGGCTTTGGGCGTAGCTTTCGCGCCAGGGCAACCTGGAGGCAGCGCACCGCATCGTCTCATCATACTACAGATCGCCTTGCGGCTGCCCTTTAGCTGAAATGTTGCCGCAAAGGGCGACAGCGTCACATGCATCGTGCTGGAGGCCATCATGCGCTCAACCGCCTCTGAGTTTACTGGAAACCCATGGGAGACAGACCCAATGCCAAATTCTCCGTTGGCCACTCCATGATCTGCGACCGCATTGGGTAATCCTTCACCTTCAGAAAACCAAATGCTGATACGAGGGGCACCATTGTCCTGACGCTTTAAAGACGCCTCAATACCTTGTTGTGCCCGTTCATAAAATTCTGGATAGCTCCCTGGTGAAAGCTGACGGATAACCGCACCAAGTCGATAGCCTAATCCCCCTGACATGTTATTGTCTTTGCAATATGTCACGAGTTCTACGCCGCGCGACCGAACGCGCGCCGTATGAAGAGAGAGCCCTTCACGAGACACCATATGTTTGCCCGTGAACCAAGACGATTTGGCTGCGCCCATATCAACCATTGATAAAGTGGGCCGCTTAACTTTTGATTGGGGGGTAACTGGCGGTTTTGATTTCGGGGTCGCAATCTTTTCTTGATCTGCTGGGTTTCCAGAAAGACGTTTTACATAGGCTCGGGCAAGATCTGCGCGGAACCCAGTAGAGTAGTTGTTTAAAAACGCTTCCCAACCTTCAATGGTATTCAGTTCTTTGGCGCTCTCAAAAGCTTCTTTTTCTGTAATGCCACTACTTGGTGTATCCGCAATTTTTGCACCGCTGCTATTTGAATAAGCCCGGCATGTATCAATAAATTGTTTGATTGCCGCGCGCCCTTTACTGAGTTCAACATTGCTCGCGTTATAGCCTGGAACGAGATATGAAAGTCTTTCCTTTCCAGTTAAGGCCTGCCATAAGGCATCATCATGTTTAAGATCAACGATAACGCCGGTAATTCCTTCTTCGGCTTGCGTCCCGTAAACCTGCCCCTTTATTTCGTTTGAATAGCCCCCACCAGAAAAACGCAAACTGACAGTTGTTCCCTCTTTTAGTGAACCAATATCAGCTCCAAAAGTAATAGATGAAAATTGAGAAGACGTGCTTGCTGCCCCATCACAGATTGCTGCGATTTGTGCCGCATCTGTTTCTGGAATGCCATAGACTAATCGAGCTGTGGCTCGCCCTTTATTTGAGGGGTCGTTACCTTCATTGAACTGCCAAATAAACTCCTCTTGCGAAAGAGCCACTCCTCCTTGAACAGTCATTCCTCCTATCAATAAAAATAAAAAAAACAATGACCGCAGCACAGAAGAGAAAGGCATAACAAATTTTGTCCTATAAAACTTTGTTTTTCATCAGAAAAGCTATAGGGGCAACTCTAAGAGATTAAAATAGGAGACGCAAATTAAAATAAATTAATTGTTTAATCGTGTTGGCTTCTTCTTCTCACTAGCACTGGTTTTTTTATTGGGATGGCTCCAACCTTAAAATTTGCCCATCGCTATCGTCTGTCAGGAGATAAATGAAACCATCAGGCCCTGTTTTTACATCCCTGAAGCGAGCTGTGTCTTTCAGTAAAATCTCTTGTTTAACAACTCTATCCCCCTCAAAAACAAGGCGCCTTAAATGAGCGCCAGAGAGCGCACCAACGAAAAGATTGTTGGTCCACTTAGGGAATTTGTCACCGGAATAAAAGCTCATACCACTCGGCGCGATAGAAGGTTTCCAATAAACAACTGGAGGGGTGATGCCAGGTGCTTCTGTTTTATTTGAGATAATCGCACCGCTATAATCAATGCCATAGGTCACTTTCGGCCAGCCATAATTGGCACCAGGCTTGTCAAGCTTATTGAGCTCGTCACCCCCGCGCGGCCCATGTTCATGTAACCAAAGTGAGTTGTCTTGCTTGTTGAGGGTGAGCCCCTGCGCGTTTCTGTGCCCAAAAGAATAAATCTCAGGTTTGTATTTAGGGTGATTAACAAAAGGATTATCTTTTGGAATTGACCCATCGTCATTAATCCGCAGGACAGAGCCAAGATGATTTGAAGGGTTTTGAGATTCTTTTAAATAGCTATAACGATCCCCAGTTGTGATGAACAAAGTCCCGTCTTTTGCAAACTGCAAGCGCGAGCCATAATGATGTGAGCCACCGGTTTTGGGAGAAACTTTGAAAATAACTTTCAAATCCTCAAGTTTATTTCCGACCAATTTTCCTCTGGCAACTTCTGTTCCCTTGCCACCTTTGCCTGTGCCTGAATAAGAAACATAAACAAACTTATTCTCTTTAAAGTTTGGATGCACCGTTACATCTAAAAGACCACCCTGGCCACCTGCATCTATATTAGAAGGAAGGCCGGAAATCGGGCTTGCCACCAGTTTTCCATTTTGAATGAGACGAAGCTGTCTTGATGATTTCTCAGTGACGAGCATGTCACCGCTTGGCAAGAACGCCATGCCCCACGGATACTGCAAGTTCTCAACATAGCTGACCACTTTGAATTTATGTTGATCCGATTGATAAGCACCCTCAGCCTTTGGCGCATTAGGGAGGAGTAGAAGAAGCCCAACAGCGAGGAAAGCTGATAAGACAAGAGATTTGAAAAGCAATTTTGGGGGGAGTGAAATTTGCATCCTTTTACCTTTCAGTGCGTTTTTGCAATGACCGATCAGAGAGACATAGTCTTATTTAAATAGGTATTTCATCTGAGTATACCAGACTGAAAAGGCACAAAAAAGAATGTTCAGCAAAGTTCTAAAAACCAGGGCCGAAAGCCGCCTGGATGCAGAAAAGGCAAAAAAGAGAACAACAAAGTACTTTAAGAACTTCAACAACGGACTATAGGAGTGCCTAGCTAAGCGCTGGACTTTTGGTTGAATTGACTTTGTGTGTATTTCTATTAAAAACGGTTTCCTGAAACAGCTGCCCTGCAGTGGAAAAAATTAATGATATTATTCACTTGCTGGCGAAACAAGGAAGTCAAACTATGAAACAATTTATGCGTATTTCTTCAATCTTCCGATTGTTTGTGACATTTGTGATTCTGGGGTGTTTTAGCACGCCTGTTATTGCTGGCGGGGCTGATGTGATTGATGGCGAAATATCAAGGGACTCAAACGGGCGTTATACAGTAACCGCAACGATCCAGCATAAGGATGAAGGGCCAGAGCACTTTGCAAACCATTTGCAGGTTTTAACACCTGAGGGCAAAGTTGTTGGTGCAATGTACTTTATCGATCCACACATACATGTCCAACCATTTGTGACGATTGTACAATCTGTAAATGTGCCTAAAGGGGTACGTGAGCTGCGCCTTCGTGCGCATGACAAACTTCATGGCTACACAGGTAAGGAATTTAAACTAAAAGTGCCAGAGTAAGGCATCAGTGATGCTGAAAAGGTAAAAGAAAGCAACAAAGAGCTTTTAAGAGATTAAATTAAAAAGCTGGGCAATTTGCCTGGCTTTTTTTATGGGTGGAATCCATTTAAAGTGAGGTGAAACTAAAACTTGCGGTCATATAAGAATGAAGCGATTGCTAACTCCAGAATTTGTCAATGAGGTCTCCCCCCCAGAAAAAGGAGAGTGCTGGATTGCGGACACAAAAGTTAGAAATTTCGGCCTCAGGCTCTGGGCTACAAAATCGGGTGGGTCGAAAGCTTTTTGTATCCGCGTCGGGAGTTCTAAAAGGCAGACTTTCGATCCTTACGAGATGCTTAGGTATAACTTTTTTAGACATAAAGAACTGGATCCAGATAGTAATCTAGGTGCTTTTCTAAATTCTGCTCGAAACTGGGCTGTGCGAGAAATCGAAAAATTCAAAGATCCATTTGATGAAATTACTCAACTGAGAAAGGAAGAACAAGAAAATATAAAATATTTTAAAAATTATATAAAAAAAATGACCTTAGAACGGGCAGCTCAAAATTACATTGAAGGAAGGAAGAAACTGGGGGCTGCTGAGGCATATACTGATCAGTTAGATCAGTTATTTCATCAATGGGAAGCAAATGAAATTAAGAAAACTCCTCTTGCAGAATTAGATGCTGAGATAATTGCAAAATCGTTAGTGAAGCAAAAGTATCCAGCAGGAAACATTCGTGCACTCAGATCTTTCATCGGACAAATTTATTCTCAAGCCTCAGAATTTGGAATGAGCAATTGGCATTTTAGTCAGAAGCTTGGACAGGCTTGTTCTGAAGAGATGAAAAAAAATTATACAGTCAGGTTTCCTGAATTACTTGGTTTGAATAATAGGATACATGAAGAGCTTTTTAATAGTCTGGAAAGCAATGAAGAACAATGGCCACAGGCCATGTGCATCCGTTTGTTTTTTGAATTTGGTGCACCTTTAACTAGATTGATGTCTGCTAAGTGGTGTGAAATTCATGATGGTTATTGGTACCCCTATGAGCCGAATGAAAGAGGCCTTTGGTTTGAAGCTAGAGAGCCCGTGAGTGAAACAGCGAAAATCCTTCTAGAAAAACTTGGTGAAAAAATAAGGACTAACTTTGCTCAAAGTGATTATTGGTTTCCATCTCCAAATAGTAAATCAGTTCCTCACATTACAACAGTTGATAGATTATGGAAAAGAACAGTAAAAGATATTGGATTTGAGGGTATCCCGCTCAGAGACTTTGCAATGACAAAAAGGAATCCAACTAACCTAAGCGAACTGGGGTATTTTCTCAATGTTTATAAAAACATGCTTAGAAGAGAAAAGAATATGGTGAAAATGTCCAAAATTACATCAAAAAAAATAAAAAATTGAATGAAAACAGTATGGTAAATGAGGGCGCACTGGTTCTTTCAAAATTTGATCGCTTGTTCTCAAGCCACAAAGTAGCCTAAAAATATCACCGAACGGCCGTTCTTATCTTTTAATTTTAAGCTCAGAAATGAGGATGAGAATGAAACATTTATCAAGAGCAGAAATCGCAATTATCAAAGCTCGGATTCTCCGAGGCGATAAATATTCTGATATCGCAGCAGATTATAGAATAAACATCGGACGTCTAACAGATTTAAAACAAAAAAAGATCCATCAAGACATCTCCCCGGCTGATTTATCATAAGCGATAGTAATTATGAGATGGGGGCAGCCCCATCTCAATTCTTCTGTAATAAATTGTTGAGTTTCAAATTTTTATACGTCTAGTTTTTTGGGTGAGGAGGGCTTAGTGTTAATCAATGCAATGGAATGATATAAAAATGATCAACCAAATTAACTTGATTTCTCAATCTCTTTTTCAAGCCGTGTTTTGAGCGTGTCTATCACACTTTTAGCAACAGTAATGTCCTCTTGGGTTAGTCCACTAGAAAGAGTATTAACCCACGGGACCTGTCTTGCGATTGCAGCATCATATAATTTCTGACCTTTAGCCGTTAAGCTTACCAGATGTGAGCGTTTGTGATGCGGGTTGGTTTTAAATTCAATAATCCCTTCATCTTTTAATTCATTGACAATTCTTTGTATGCCCTGGCGGTGGTGTCCCATGCTGCGAGCATGCCATGCCACAGTTTGTGGGCCATCAGCATAGGCAATGGAGCCGAGGACCTGCCATCTAGCGCTGGTTAATCCAAGCTCAGAAACAAGCCGATCACCTGCAAGCAGCAATC
>CAXIBI010000101.1:0-9735 GCA_964022305.1 uncultured Hyphomicrobiales bacterium
TATGATATGAACCATTACTCAGATCGAGTAATGGTTCATATTGCTTTCTTGTGTAGCTAATTATTAAAGGGCAGCTTTGACTTCTTCGATGATTTTGTCTTGCACTTCTGGTTTGAGATAGGGGTGCATCGGCAGACTGATCACCACTTTAGAGAGGTTATCTGTTACAGCGAGTTCGCCGCCAGAGATCGGATAATTTGCATAAACCGTTTGGCTGTGCATTGGTTTGACGTAGTAAATCGCTGTTGGGATGTTTTTCTCTTTTAAATGCTCAGCAATAACATCTCTTTTGGGAGATTTGATTGTGTATTGAGCCCAGGTTGAAATAATCCCTTCTGGTACATAAGGGACATCAACTACATCTTTTAAGCCTTCACTATAGCGTGCTGCAATTTCATTTCTTTTGCTGATCTCTTCAGGGAAAATGTCTAGCTTGAGTAACAGAATCGCCGCTTGAATGGAATCAAGCCTGCCGTTTAGACCGATGCGGACATTGTCATATTTGTCCACGCCCTGTCCGTGATTTCGCAGGGATACCAATGTGTTATGGATCTCATCATCATTGGTGAGAACAGCGCCGCCATCACCATAACAACCAAGTGGTTTAGCTGGGAAAAAGCTTGTGGTTAGGATATCAACATAATCGCAGGCTTGTTTACCATCCATAGTTGAGCCAAAGCCTTGGGCTGCATCAGCAATGAGTTTAAGATCGGCTTCTTTTGCAATCGGGGCGATTTCTGGATAGTTGGCGATTTGACCAAATAAACAAACTGGCATCACAGCTTTAGGTGTCAGCTCGCCTTTATCTTTTATCTCTTTGATGGCTTGTTTTAAATTTTCAGGGTCCATGTTCATGGTGTCCTCTAGGACATCAACAAAAACAGGAGTTGCCCCAGCCAGAGCGACCATTTCACCAGTGGCAGCGAATGTGAAACTTGGAACGAATACAGCGTCTCCTGCGCCAATTTCTAGTGCCAGTAATGCCAGCAGAATTGCATCCGATCCGTTTGAGCAAGAGAGCGTGTGTTTGGCATTGCCAAAGGCGCTTAGTTTTTCTTCAAGCTCGGTGATTTCTGGCCCCATGATATATCGACCATGGGTGAGGATATCATTGATCTTAGTATTAATAGTCTCGACGCCAATATGGGCTTGTTGTGCTTTTAGATCAATGAATTGGATCGGTTCCATAGTTTCATACTTTCTTAACGCTCCTACGGGGATTAGAGCATTTAATTTAAGTTGTTTATTTGTTGGTGTTTTAGCTTGCTTTGCTTAGTGAGTGCTCTGTTTCAATATCTGGGTCAGCACTTTCTAACAATTTGATAACACGGCAGGCTTCTTCGCCATTGCTAGGAGGCTGAGTTTTTGTCTCGATGCACTTGAGGAATGTGGCGCATTCGTTAAGTAAAGGCTCTTTGAAAGGAACTTTTATCGCCTCACCTTCCATATCGCGCTCTAGTACGGCAGGTTTATCATATTCCATTGCGCATTGATGACGATGAATTCTTAGTTTTTCGTCCCACTCTAGGGTGTCATCAAACACGGCCATTGCTTTTGACCCCACGACGATGAGGCGGTGCTCTTTTTGCGGTGTGAGCCAAGAGAGGCTGAGTTCTGCATTGATGTTATTTTCAAAGGTTAGATTAATCGTCGCGAAGTCGCTAACCGTTGGAAGCAGGTAATTACTCGCGCTTGTTCTGATAGAGGTTGGCTCAGAGTTGATCAGCGAGAGAACCATAGAGGCATCGTGAGGGCCCAAATCCCAAATCACATTTTCTTCTTGGCGGAATTTGCCGATATTAAAACGGCGTGAATGAACATGCCTTAACTCACCTAACTCGCCCTCTGCGACCAGTGATTTCATTTTTTCAAAACAAGGGTGATATTGCAGCAAGTGGCCTACCATAAGGATGAGGTTTTTTGCCTGTGCTGCTTTGGTTAAAGTTTCAGCGTCGCTTAAATTAAGCGCGAGGGGTTTTTCTATGAAAAGATGTTTGCCTTGCTCGATGGCTTTTAGCCCAAGCTCTTTGTGAGTATTTGCAGGCGTAGCGAGGACAATGGCATCAATTTCAGGGTCTTGGATAATTTCGTCAAATGTTTTATTTGGCACGCCAAACTCGTCAAACATTTTTTGGGCCACTGTTTCATTGCTTTCACAGATGGCTTTTAACGATCCTAGTTCATGAAATTTGCGGACGTGGTTTTTACCCCAATCACCCGCACCTATGACGGCTGTTGATACCGCATGGCTGCTCATTTGTTTGTTCCTCACATTATTCTTCTAGAGCATTCTTTCTTTAGATAGATTCGTTTGGATGCTCTAGATTCTTGTTTTAGCGTTCCTTTTTTCCTAAAACCGGTACCCACTTTTAGGCGGAGCGCTCTAGACCGTTCTTATGGTCAAAGGGAGTTGTCAAGATTTTCAAGAAGATAGATAGCATTAAATCACCCTCTCGCAAGGGAAATGAGGAGTTTTAAGCAGTGAAATTATATTTCTGATTGTTGCAAAACACTCATGTTCCGGAGATGAGAAATAATGGTCCGCTCTTTTTTTTTATTATATTTTACAAGAAGTTATGTAAGAACGGGAGGTCGTAACCGGCATTTTCAACGGAGGTTATGATTTCTTGTGGGGGACACTGGTTCATTTGAGAAAGAGCCCAGAGGGTGATTGACCTTGTACCAGAGCGGCAATACGCAAAGGCTGGTCCATCAATTTTTGAAATCAACTCTTTGGTTTGCTCGACTGCTTCCATGGGTAATGAGCCTGAGAGTATGGGAAGAAAATGGTATTCTAGTCCTGCGGCAATAGCTGCTTTTTTTATTTCTTCCGATGTTGGTTGACCTGGGACTTCGTCGTCTGGACGATTATTGATTATGGCGACATATCCAAGCTCTTTGATGGCTTCAATATCTTCTAAACTTATTTGAGGAGCCACTGCAAAGGACTTTGTTACGGGTCGATAATCCATTGTTTCACTCTCTTTAAAAACTATTGAAATAAAGCCGAATATGTATTGGACCAAATAGGACCTAAGTTCGCTTTAGAATCTTTGGGTTTTAGTCTAAAAGACCGTTAGGTTTGTTTATTAACGATTGAACTGATAGTCAATTCAGAAATTTACCCCTCGATTACAACTTGTAGTTGGCGAAATCATCGAAAAATTGGAAATTATTTCTTCTTTTAGCATATGTTTGATTGCTTATGTTGGAAAGATATTTATAAGATGGTCTAAAGGGTATTAAAATTATTTAGGAGGAAAACGAGACTATGTCGAATGATCAAGACATTGTAATTGCGAGTGCTGTTCGCACAGCGGTTGGCTCTTTTAATGGCAGTTTAGCAAGTGTATCTGCTCAAGAATTAGGTCAAACAGTTATCTCGGAAGCAATCTCTCGTGCTGGTGTAGCCCCAGAGGATGTAAGTGAAGTTATTTTAGGGCAAGTTTTAACAGCCGGTCAGGGCCAAAATCCTGCTCGTCAAGCTTCAGTTGGTGCGGGTTTGCCGCATGAAACTCCTGCTGTGACCATCAACCAAGTTTGTGGCTCAGGCCTTAGAACTGTTGCCATGGGTATGCAATCGATTAAAAGCGGTGACGCTGATGTTGTTGTCGTTGGTGGCCAGGAATCAATGAGCCAATCAACTCATGTTGCTCATTTGAGAAATGGTACCAAGATGGGTGGCCTTGAGATGGTTGACTCTATGATTAAAGATGGTTTGTGGGATGCTTTTAATGGCTATCACATGGGAACAACAGCTGAAAATGTAGCGAAAGAGTTCCAAATTGACCGTCAAACACAAGACGAATTTGCTCTTGCATCGCAAAATAAAGCGGAAGCGGCTCGTGCGGCTGGCAAATTTAAAGATGAGATCGTGCCAGTAACCGTGAAAACACGTAAATCTGAAGTTGTTTTCGAGGAAGATGAGTATATCCGTGAAGGCGCTGTTATTGATAACATGACAAAACTTCGCCCTGCATTTGACCGTGAAGGTACAGTTACTGCTGGTAATGCTTCTGGTATTAATGATGGCGCGGCTGCCTTGGTGCTAATGACAGCTGCTGAAGCTGAAAAACGCGGTATTGAGCCTTTGGCTAAGATTGTTTCATTTGGTCAAGCTGGTGTTGATCCAGCTGTTATGGGTACAGGCCCGATCCCAGCTTCTAAAGTGGCGCTTGAAAAAGCTGGTTGGTCAACTGATGACCTTGATGTTGTTGAAGCGAATGAAGCTTTTGCAGCGCAAGCGATTGCTGTGAATAAAGGCCTTGGTTGGGATACATCAAAGGTTAATGTTAATGGTGGTGCTATCGCTATTGGCCATCCGATTGGTGCGTCTGGTGCGCGTGTTCTTGTGACGTTGTTACATGAAATGAAACGCCGCGGCACAGCAAAAGGATTGGCAACACTTTGTATCGGTGGTGGTATGGGTGTCGCCCTTTGTGTTGAGCGTGCTTAATACAAATTAGAGATAAAATTACAGATATAAATTATTTAGGAGAGATTATATGGCACGTGTAGCAGTTGTTACAGGCGGAACTCGGGGTATTGGCCGGGCTATTGCTGAAGGTTTGAAAGCTAAAGGTTATAAAGTTGCTGCAAACTTTGGTGGTAATGAAGAAGCTGCTAAGCAATTTCAAGACGAAACAGGCATTGATGTATTCAAATTTGATGTTGGTTCTCATGAAGCTTGCGCAGAAGGTTTGGCAGCAATTGAAGCTAAACTTGGTCCTGTTGATGTGATAGTGAATAATGCGGGTATCACACGCGATTCTATGTTGCATAAAATGTCTTATGAGCAGTGGGAAGAAGTTATTCGTGTTGATCTGACTTCACTTTTCAACATGACACGCCCAGTGATCAACGGCATGCGTGAGCGTGGTTTTGGTCGTATTATTTCGATTTCTTCGATCAATGGTCAAAAAGGTCAAATGGGTCAAACAAACTATTCAGCTGCTAAAGCTGGTTTGATCGGTTTTTCTAAAGCGCTTGCTCAGGAAAATGCTCGTAAAGGTATTACAGTAAATGTTGTAGCTCCTGGTTACATCGATACTGAAATGGTTGCAGCTGTTCCAGAAAAAGTTCTTGAGAGCATTATTGCACAAATCCCTGTTGGCCGTCTTGGTAAGGCTGAAGAGATTGCTGATTGTGTTAGCTTCTTGGCTGATGATAATTCTGGCTTCATTACTGGTGCCACAATTACAGCGAATGGCGGACAATATTTCACATCTTAATTAAGTGGGATTGCAGAAGGTTTATGGTGTCGTTCGCATCAGAACCATCTGCTATTTGTCTATAAATATAACGAGATCGGGGATTGTGCCTCGGTCTCGTTTTTTTGTGCGAGCCTTAGCAAAGATCTGTTTCTAATTTGTTTGTGGGGTCGCTAGGTCTTTGACAGCTTCTTTTAACTTATCTCGCAGCCATATGTGAAAAGTTGATTTTTTCAATCGTTCTGGCCAGACCATTTCTACGCGGAAACTTTCAACATCAACGGGTAATTCGAAGCCTGTTAAGTTTCTGCGCATTGTACTTAATAATCGTTCTGGCAAAACGGAGATTAGATCGGATTGTTCAAGTAACGCACCGCATACAGAAAAGCCGGGCACAACCAGCCCGATCTTGCGGGATCGTCCAATTGTACTGAGAGCTTTGTCTGTGGGACCGAAAGCATCCCCTTTGTATGGTGCAACCAGTAAGTGCGGATGTTGGCAGAAGTCGTCCAATGAAATCGTGCCCGATTGCAAGGCAGGGTGCCCGGCCCTGACTACTCCGATGTATCTTTCTTCAAACAATAGCTCAGATTCCAAGCCAGATGGAGAAAAGTGTGGGACGGTTAATGCTAAATCAAGGCGACTATTTTCAAGCATTGTAGCTAAGATTTCTACATCTGCAGGTCGTATTGAAACCTGAAGCTCTGGGGCTTCTTCACGTATGTTTTTTAAAAACTTTGGTAAAACGAGTGCTTGTGCATAATCAGATGCTGCAATTGTTGCTGAACCTTTAAAGGTTAGTGGAGAGAAGCTGTCACTGGAGGCTATTGCATGCAAAGCATCTAACCCTGAGATGACCAGGGGTAAAAGTTCTAACGCTCTTGGAGTGGGAATAACCCCGCTTGCGCCCCTTACAAACAATGGATCACTAAATTCTTGGCGTAGTCTTGCTAGTTGTCCGCTCATCCCTTGTTGGGTCAGCCCGAGGCGATCTGCTGCGGAAGTGACATTGCGCTCTGTCAGTATAGCTTCAAAGGCCAATAACAAACGGGGATTTAAACCTATAATATCGCGATTCATTGTGATCTAAACCAATAACATCTGTTTGTATGATAATAAGCTAGAGAATACCATTCTTGCAAGGGGATAACCCTGGCAAAGACTGGCAGGGATGCTCAGTTGACATGAAGGAGGTGATAAATGGTGTTTTGGCGTAAAAATGACGGGCAGAACGCTCAAAAGTTGGAAGTATTTGCAGACCCGATTTCTATCAACTGTCGCAAGGTCCTTGCTGGCTTCAAGATGTTAGATGTTCCCTATGAGTTAAAATATACCGATTATTTTGCCGGTGAACAAAAGAGCGCTGAATATTTGGCGATAAATCCGAATGCAGCTTTGCCAACAATGCGTGATGGTGATGTGGTATTATGGGAATCGAATGCTATTCTGCAATATGCGGCTGATAAGAGTGGCAAAACTGAATTTTATCCCCTTGATTTTAAGAAACGAACTGAAATAAATCGCTGGTTGTTTTGGGAATGTGGTCAATGGTTTAACAGCTGCTATATATTTCTTGTCGAGAATTGCGTTAAGCCCCATCTGGGAGCCGAGCCTGATAATGAAATACTTAATGCTGAACTTGAGAACTACAATAAGTTAGCTTCTTTATTGAACAGGAGGCTTGGCTCAAGCCGATTTATCTGCGGTGAAACACCGACAATAGCAGATGTTGCTGTCGCCGCTCCAATGCATCTTCATGTCTGGTCAAAGCTGCCGTTACAAGACCATCCAAATATAACTCGATGGATTTCTCAGGATATTGAGCCTCAGTCCTGGTGGCGTGATACTCATGTTGGGGAAGGGTTCACATGGACCAAAACGGCATAAAATTAAGCAGAAAAAAGGGACAATAGAAATGCCAAATGTTCGAGCTTCTTTCAATTACTCTTTAGATAATGGACGTCCTATTGATTATTATTTTTATGAACCTGATGAGAGTGTTGAGCTAAATCCACCTGGTACTGATATTCAAGAAATGGAAATCAATGATGGTTGGCCGCACCTCGATAGTTTTGAACTGGATAAACAAGGGTTCGCTTTGAGACCAATCGATAATTCATTTCAGTCTTTTGATGATGAGGCTGAAATTAAAAGTGTTTTTTATCCGCAGGTTATTGAGTTTGTTAAGAAGCATACAGGTGCGAAACGCGTTGAAATATTTGATCATACGATCCGTAAAGGTTTGCCTACAGATTCTACAAAGCAGGTAGAAACCCAACGACCTGCAGTAATGCTCGTCCATAGTGATTACACGCCAAAGTCGGGAGCACAGCGTGTTCGCGATGTACTCCCTGATGAAGCCGATGAGCTCTTAAAGTCAAGAGTGGCTTTTTTTAATGTTTGGAAGTCGTTATATGAGGTGGTCGAAGAGCTACCCCTTGCCTGTTGTGATGCGCAATCGCAAGTTGACGAGGATTTACTGCTTATGAATCTTAGATATCGTGATAGGACGGGCGAAATATATGTTCTGCGCCATTCTGATAATCACAAATGGTGGTATTTCCCTAAAATGGCACCGGATGAAGCGCTTTTACTTAAGACATATGATAGTGAGACAGATGGTCGTGCTCGGTTTATGGGGCATAGCGCATTTGAAGATCCGACAACACCTCCAGATGCTCCAAAGCGGCAAAGCATAGAGCTTAGAACGATGGCATTTTTCTGATCCTGAGATATCTATCTTTTGCGTGTATACACAGCACTTGTTTATCCATCAGAGCCTAAACGGAACATTCTGGGTAACTCTTTTTCCATATGATCAGGGTGAGAGTGATGGTCGCGTGGGCTTTCGTGATGGTTTAATGGATCGATATAAGGTTGGCGCAATTGTTGAGCCGGTTCCATGTAAGCTTCATGTTCGCTATTTGGAAGGAGCCAGGTTTCTTCGTTGCTGTGCGTTAATTGCTCTGGCGCTGTATTTTGTCTAACCCCTTGCCCAAATCCAAGGCTTTTTGTATTCCCGGTAAACCAGGCTGAGACAAGCTCGAACTCTTCTTGTGTTAAATGCAGGCCATTAGCACGGCATCTGGCGATGATGGCATTTAAGAACCGTTCAGCAAAGAGAGGGGGGCTTATGCCTTTTTCGAACCATGGATCGGCTTCTGAAATTATATCAAGCACGAATTGGGCATCTTCTGGTGTTAGCTCAACAGATTCAATTTTAGCTCTGCTGGAGATGTTAAAGCATGTCTGGCGACCCTTTAATCCAACTTCGCTTAATTCATCTGTTATGACTTCGAACAAGATTTGATACTCACTTGGGGCCAAGGCTGGGACATGGGTGTATTCATGAACGCGGCTTATGGTATCTCTGATCGATTGGTTATTTTCTAGAATTTGGTTTGCTTCTTGTTGGCGAGGTGGAATTGTATAGCTCTCTTCTATAGGCAGATGCGTTTGCACTTCTTCCTGTTGTCTATAAATCTCGCTTGAGTGGTTTGGTTCGTGAGATTGAGTGTGAGTTTGGCCAACATTTGGATCAGGGTAATTGATCTTAGGTGTTTCTTGTGTTTTTGGTTTTACTGCTTTGTGGCGGCGTTCATCAACCACATAATAAGGCTGGTTGGTTGTGATGCGCATGGTGTCTGGCAGGTTGTTTTGTAAAAAATTTAAAAAGCTGCCATAGCCTGCCCAATTGGAGCCAATGGTTTTTTCATACCCTACAGTGCGCTGGGCTTTATCTGCTAGAAATGCAAGGGCAACCGGGGCGTCTGAATGCGATACGACGTGCTCAATCTCTGAGGTGATTTGAGAGCGGATATCAGAAAGAGCAGTTGTGTCACTTTCTGGTTCTGGTAAGAGATTTTTGTTTCTAGCTTCTAGCTTTTTATTGTTGCTAGTGTCTTGTTTTACCAATTTTTTTAAACGGTTCAGTAAATCTTGTTCGCGCACTTGAGCGTCGCACAGGGCAACGTAAGGTTGGGCGGTATTTTCATTAACGAAAATGGTGGTGTTGCGCGCATGTGTGCGTAATCTTTGTAAAATAGGCGCGAAATCAGCATCACCGGACAAAATGATAAATTCATCGAAATGGGTTCTGTGATCCAGAAAATCTTGGATGTCCATAACCATGCGAATATCAGATGAATTTTTCAGCTGAGATGTGAGTGGAGGGCAATCAACAATATCAAAGCCTGCGCGCAGAAAATGATGACGGACAAACGGAAATGAGCCGATGTCAGTGCTTTGATCATTGCTGTTGCGACGAGGTACGGGATTGCCATAGCAACGGCACATCACAAGGCGGCGTTGAACTTTAGTTCCTGGGTTACTTGTCTCAGTAATGAGTTCCCCGGTTTCAAGTTGGCGCAACCATTCAATGACGCTTTTGGGGAATTGTTTAGCCGCAAGCTCATCCTGTCTTCTTAAAGACAGATAAATATTGTCGTAATCAACAAAGACCGCACAGAGACGTGTCTCAGCTGGCAACTTTTTCATTTTCAATTCCCCCACTGAAATTGTGCAT
>CAXIBI010000102.1:0-9616 GCA_964022305.1 uncultured Hyphomicrobiales bacterium
ACAAACTTTTGAATGTGTCATAAACTGATAATAGCAGACAAACAGAATTTTCATCAGTTATGTGTGAGTGCTTTTGAGGGCTTTGCATATGGATCAATTTGCGAATGAAACTGTCAATCAAGATTTGCGTTTGACCGTTCTTGATGAGTTTCCCAAAGATTTACTCGATGTTGAAGCTTGTGATTTGCATTCTCATTTAAATGGGCCAACTTTGTTTCATCTGAAAGGTGCCAGGATACAGCCCTTGTTCATCACTGTTTTGTTGCATGGCAATGAGACAACCGGTTGGGATGCTATTCGCCATTTGTTTAAAAAATATATAGATGGTGAGTTTCCTCGCTCGATCTTATTGTTTGTTGGTAATATTGATGCAGCCAGAGCGAATGTAAGAACGCTGTCTAATCAGTTAGATTATAATCGTGCTTGGCCTGGTAGCGAACATCCAGATTTTCCTGAAACCAAACTGATGGCCGACGTTTTTCAAAAGGTGAAAGAGTGCTCTCCTTTTGCAAGCATTGATGTACATAATAATACAGGCACGAACCCTTTTTATGGCTGTGTCAATGAGCTAGATGATGACTATCTTTATCTTGCTTCTTTGTTTAGCCGCACCATTGTTTATTTTAAACGGCCTAAGGGCGTTCAATCGCTTGCGCTTTCTCAGCTTTGTCCTGCCGTTACCATTGAATGTGGGCGTGTGGGTATGCCACAAGCTATTGAAAAAGCTGCTGAGTACCTGGAAGCGGCCTTGAGACTTTCAGATTTTCCGAAACATCCTATACGGGATGAAGATATTGATCTTTTACAAACACACGCGATCGTTAAATTGCCGAAGGATGCAAGTTTCTCTTTCGATGGGAGTGACGCGGATTTTATGTTTCGGTCTGATTTGGATCATATGAATTTTTCTGAAATTTCTTCTGGTACTTCATTTGGGACATTGGGATGTTTGCAGCAAAAACATCTTTTGATGTTCCCTGGTGAAGAGAGTGACTTAACTGAAGATTATTTTAACTATGAAGATGCTGAAATTTGTCTCAAACAGTCAACTATACCAGCGATGTTAACCTTAGATCCAAATGCTATTCGTTCAGATTGTCTTGGCTATTTCATGAAACGGATAAATCGTGGATAATGTTTAAGACTGCTTCGCTTTAAGGCATGAGCTTGTGGCTTAGATTAAAGGAGAGAACTTATGTTTCAAGAAGATCCATTGGTTTCATCTTTGACGACTGAAGAGCTGAGCCTTTATCAAAAATTACAAAAGCAATTTGCCAATTCATTTGACCAATTGATCAGTGATGTTAACTCTCCTAAAACTGTTGTTATCATTCCGAGTTTAACGCTTGATCAGCAGATCATGTCGAGGATATCTGGGGTTCATCACTATGAAGAGCGGATGCTTTGTTTGTTGTTATTGCTGCGTATGCCTCGAACAAAAGTTATTTTTGTAACCAGTACGCCGATTCATGATTCAATCATTGATTATTATCTTCATTTGCTTCCTGGGGTGCCGACAAGGCATTCTCGAGCGCGGTTGTCTTTGATGTCTTGTTATGATTCATCGCCTATTCCACTTAGCCAAAAAATTTTAGATCGCCCTCGGTTAATTGAAGCTATTCGCCAGCAAATTCCCGATTATTCGGTAGCTCATATGAGCTGTTTTACTGTGACGGAAACGGAGAGAAAATTGGGACTTGAGATTGGGGTTCCGATATTTGGGTGTGATCCGTCTCTGTTATATTGGGGTTCTAAAAGTGGATCGCGTAAGGTTTTTAAAGAGGCTGGTGTGGACATGCCTATCGGTCATGAAGATTTAACAGATGTGGACGATATTGTTCAATCAGTTGTTGAGATCAAGGAACGAAAACCTGAATTAGCAAAGGCGGTTATTAAAGTAAATGAAGGGTTTTCAGGTGAGGGGAATGCGATCTTGAATTTTCAAAATGCACCAGATGAAAGCGGTTTGAAAAGTTGGGTTCAAGAGCAACTGCCTCAGTTAAATTTTACAGCTGATGGAATGACATGGGAGTTGTATCAGGAAAAATTTAAGGCTATGGGTGGGATTGTTGAGGAGTTTATTCCAGGGGACATCAAAACGTCACCATCTGCTCAATTTAGAATTGACCCGCTTGGCAGGTTGGCTGCAATTTCTACTCATGATCAGGTTTTGGAAGGGGATGATGCACAAACGTTTACGGGTTGTAGGTTCCCTGCTGATGAGGCGTATCGATTAGAGATCCAGAGCCAAGGTATGGCGTCGGCTGAAATTCTTTCTAAGAAGGGTGTGCTTGGTCGGTTTGGTGTTGATTTTATTTCTGTCAAAGAGAATGAAAAATGGAAGCATTATGCGATTGAGATTAATCTTCGCAAAGGCGGGACCACTCATCCTTTTTTGATGTTGCAGTTTTTGATTGATGGTCACTATGATCCTGAAACGGGGCAATATTTAACGTCTGGTGGTGCGCCGCGCTGCTATTATGCGTCTGATAATTTGGAGTCTCAGTCCTATCAGGGGCTCACGCCAGATGATCTTATTGATATTTCAGTGATGAATGGGTTGCATTTTCATGCGGCCATTGGTGAGGGGGTTGCGTTTCATCTCATAGGAGCGCTTTCAGAATTTGGCAAGCTTGGCATTGTCTCTATTGGCGAGACAAGTGAGCGGGCGGATGCGCTTTATCAAAAGACGGTGCAAGTGCTGAATAAGGAATGTTAGGTTTTCTTTTCGTTCATTGTTTCAGTTCGGTTTAAATCTCTTCTTCTTTTTCAAATAACCAGTTCATAAGTGTATTGATGTTTTTCTGAAAGGCTTCAGAGAGGGCTTTAGTGGCGGCTGGCTCATCAGCAGCAGTTACAGGTGCTGTGGCCTTGATGAGTTTTGTTTTGATCACTTTGCCGTCTTGATCGGCGAGTTTGGCGAAGAATATTACTTTGGCTAAAGCTGTGTCAGCTTGATGTATATGAAATTGTCTCACATCAATGTGCAGTTTTTGGCCTTCTTCATCGCTGAAAGAGGGCTTTGAGATTTTGTCGCCAAGGCCGGCATTTTCAAAACTTTGGATGATTTTTGACTGGACTAGGTTTGGCAGGTTATCGCTCCAGCGACCATTTGGAAAAAATGTAGTTTGGCCCTTTTGGGCCTGGATCATGATTTTATCAGTATTGTAGGCCAATTGCACAGTTGGCTCAGCAATGGTGATACGCCAATTTTCATCACTTGGTGTTAGAGAGATTTTGTCTGCGATTTCAAGATCAAAGATGATGTCTTTGGCTTTGTCTTTCACGCCTCCAGCGAACCTTTCTAGACCTGCGAGTATGTTTTCAATGCGGTCCGAGTTTTTACTCAAAATGCCAGTGAAGGTTTTGATGTTTTCAATGCTTTCATTTAAGGGTTGTTGGTTCTCGGTTAAGATGCCATCAATTTTGCGCAGCACAGTGCTTGCGGCTTGGATCCAGCTGGATCCGGCTGATTTGTCAGCTACGATGAGTGGGATATCAGCGCCGGTTGATTTTAAAAGGGCAGCACTTGAGCTTGAGCCAGTAAGAGTGATGGCAGCACCCCCTGTTAGACTTTGATAATCGAGCCCTACATATGTGTCTTTGCGCAAGGGAAAATCTTTTTTAACCGAGATGGTGGCGTAGAGCTTGTCTGGGTGATTGAAGTCTAGATCTAGGGATGAGACTTCACCTATGTGCAAGCCATTATAGAGAACGCGTGAGCCACGAGTGAGGCCTAGGACTTGTCCTTCAAAGCGGATTTTATAATAGTCGCGCTGTTGTAGGCCACCGATGGTATTGAGCCAATAAATAAATAAAAATACGGTGCCTATAACACCAAGGGTAAATAGTCCGATGAGAGTGTATCTTGCTTGAAATTCCATAGCACGTTACTCCACAGTTTCATTTAATCGGTTAAAGACATAGCCACCGCGTTTACCCGCGAAATAAGATTGCACCCAGGGGTGGTCACTTTTGAGGATCTCCTGGATTTCTCCTTTTGCGACGACATCACCTTCAGCCAGGACGGCGATGCAATCACAAATTTCATAGAGGCTTTCGAGGTCATGAGTGATCATGAATACGGTCAGGCCAAGTGATTTTTGCAGGGTTCGAATGAGCGCGTCAAACTCTCCGGCTGAGATTGGATCAAGACCGGAGGTAGGTTCATCTAAAAATAAAAGTTCAGGATCTAGGGCGAGAGCGCGCGCTAGGGCGACGCGTTTTGTCATGCCGCCAGAAAGCTCAGAGGGGTATTTGTTTGCGTCATTAGGACTTAGACCGACGAGCTCTAATTTGGCTATGGCCATTTCATCCATCAGTTTTTTTTTGATGTCTAAATGTTCGCGCATTTGGAATTGGATGTTTTGCAGTACGGTGAGTGAGGAAAATAGCGCACCTCTTTGAAAGAGCACGCCGAATTTTTGCTCAATAGCCCCGTGATTTTCTAATGTGCTTTGTTTTTTATCTTCTGATAAGAAGTGTATTGTGCCTGCCCGTTTAGGAATTAGACCAAGGATGGTTCGCATCAAAACGGATTTGCCGCAACCGGAGCCGCCAACCACCCCTAGGATTTTACCGCGCTCAACGTCCAAGTTTAAATGATCGAGGACGATCGTCTCACCAAAGCCGACAACCAGATCTTTTATTTCAATGATGGGTGTTTGCATGGGTTACCATCCTATCGACGCAAAGAAGATGGCAAACAATCCATCGAGAACAATGACCATGAAGATGGCTTTCACAACTGATTTGGTTGTTTGCTGACCAAGAGATTCAGCGCTACCCTTTACTTTTAAGCCTTCCGTACAAGCAACAAGGCCAATCACCAGCCCCATAAAGGGTGCTTTAATCATGCCGACTTGAAAATGAGTGAGTGAGATCGCTTCTTTGAGCCTTGATATGAAAATTTCTGGGGTCATGCCGCCATAAATCCAAGCCACTAGACCTCCACCATAAAGGGCTGCCATGGAGCCTAAAAAAGTGAGGATCGGAAGAGCGATGATGAGCATTAAAATTCTGGGCAGAATAAGCACATCTATTGGGTTTAACCCCATGGTTTGCAAGGCATCGATTTCTTCTCGCATTTTCATTGAGCCAAGTTCGGCTGTATAGGCACTGCCTGAGCGACCCGCGACCATGATGGCGACCAGTAAGATACCGACTTCTCGCAGCACAAGGATGCCGACCATGTCGACAACATAGAGCTCTGCGCCTAATTTGCCGAAATGGAAAAAGCCTTGTTGGGCGATGATGCCGCCGATGAGGAGGGTGATGAGAAGGATAATGGGAACAGCTTGCCAACAAATTTTATCAAGTTGGTGAACAGAAGAGGTGAGGCGAAAGCTTTTTGGGTTTTTGATTATGGTGAATAGAGAGAGGGTTATAGCTCCTAACATGTTAGCAAAAGAGAGTAGGTCTTTACCAAAAGTGATGGAGAGGTTTTTTGTTTGCGCAATAAGCCTAATTAAGCTTTGAGTGATCGCTGACTTTGGCTTTTGTTTGTTTGTCGCATTGATGAGATTGAAAAGAGCTTGGTCATCCTTAGAGAGGTCGCCTAATTTGACCTCGAACCCTTTGGTTGTTAAATCCCTTTTTAAGCGCTCAAGGAGCCAGGCACCATAGGTGTCTAATTTTTCCAGCGATGATGTGTTGACTGCAATGGTGGTTGATTTGATATTTTCTATTTTATCTATACAGAGGTTGGTTTCATTCTCTAGGGTTGAGGCATAATTTGAAATCCATTCGCCAGACAAGTGAAGAATTGTCTCTCCGTCTTTTTTGGAAATAGATAGAAATTGTGCCTCACTCATCGTGCACCATCACATTGTTTGGTTTTAAACATTCTAGTTTTTACTATAAAACAATTATTTGCGTTTTAAAGTGATGTTTAGACTTTTCATTTCAATATTATTTGTTCTGATGGTTACGACTTGTTGTCTTTTGGAAAATTTGACATTCATACTGCCAACCACGGCACCAGATATGGACATATTCATTTTTTGGCCAGAGATTTTGCCCGACAGTTGACCTTCTGCGTTAAAGGTTCTTTCTTCCCAGCTGCCTGAAATGCGGTTTGCATTTAGACTTAATTTGCTGCGCATTTCGACTTTATTTGAGGAACTAGTGCAACGGATGACCATGCCTAATTGTGTCCCGCCACCTGTGTAATACCCATTGCAGCGAATGCGCTCAGAACTGCCATCGGTTAATTTCATAATGCCACCACCGCCCCAAGAGCCGAGTAAAAGTTTGACTGGTGAGGCTTTTGCTGCGTGAGCCTCTGGGGGAATAGAAAGAAGACTGATCGCTAGCAAAGTTGAGATCATTAGTGATGATTTTAATGACTGAACAGAGATATGCTTCATAACCAAATTTCCTTTCAATAGGGCAATTGCACCCATTATAATAGCACAAGAAATATATAGTGTTTTTTTAATGTAAAAAAAGTGTGAGAGCTTTCACATATTCTCAAGAAAGGCTCACAACTATTTGTTACCTCTATTTTATTTAGAAATATTCGTTGTTTTAAAATGTGTATATAACTTTTCTAAATATGTGCTTTTTGTGTTTGAAGCCGTGTTTGAGAGTTCTCTGTTCCTTTCATTTGTTTTTCTTTCACAAGGTAAAAAATAACAGGGATGACGATGAGTGTTAGAAGAGTTGTTGTGACCATTCCTCCTACCATCGGAAGGGCTATGCGACGCATGACATCTGCGCCAATACCATCTGTGAAAAAGATTGGTAAAAGACCTGCTATTATGACGGTTACGGTCATGAGTTTTGGGCGCACTCTTAAGACGGCGCCTGATATGATAGCGTTTGTTAGATCATCCGAGTTGTTTGCAGGGTGGGTGCGTAATTGTAGGTCTATATAGAGCAACATGACCACAGCTGTTTCAACGGCAATGCCGCCAAGGGCGATGAAACCAACTGCACTTGCGACTGAAAAATTATATCCGGCTAGATATAGCGCCCAAACGCCGCCAATCAGGCCAAAGGGAAGAGACAGCATGATAATGAGTGTGTTGTCTAACCTATTGAAATGGATCATGAGCAAAACAAAAATAATTAAGATCACAGAAGGAATGGCAATGTTTAATTGCTTTCTTGCTTTTATGAGTTCTTCAAATTGTCCTGACCAGCTTATGGAATAACCTGGTGGAAGCTGGACAGAGTTTTGAATTTTTTCTCTTGCTTCATCCACAAACGAGCCAATGTCTCTGCCTGTTACATCTACGAATACCCAGCCTGTGAGGCGCGCATTTTCTGAGCGGATCATGGGAGGGCCATTGACGAATTCGATGGTGGCTAACTCACTTAAGGGGATATGTTGGCCAGACGGTGTTGGCACTAAAATATCTTTCAGTTGTTCTGGTGTTTCCCTAAAGGGCCGGTCATAGCGTAGGATGATGTTATATCGCTGCCGACCTTCAACACTTTCAGAAAGTTTCATTCCGCCAAGAGCGGTTTGAATGACGGATTGAAAAACACCCAAATCGATATTTTGTCTGGCAAGCTCTCTTCTGTTCGGCAGGATTTCTAAATATTTTCCTCCCACAACTCTGTCTGCAAATGCTGAGCGGGTGCCTTTTATATTTTTCACACTTGCTTCTACCTCAAGGGCTATTTTTTCTAAGGTGTTTAAGTTGTCACCTGATATTTTGATGCCGACGGGTGTGCGGATACCAGTTGAGATCATATCCATGCGAATTTTGATT
This sequence comes from uncultured Hyphomicrobiales bacterium, assembly GCA_964022305.1. Lineage (GTDB taxonomy): Bacteria > Pseudomonadota > Alphaproteobacteria > Rhizobiales > HXMU1428-3 > HXMU1428-3. Next base: position 7,722 of record CAXIBI010000102.1, read on the forward strand.
GGATAGCCCCATGAATTTATGAGACCTGGAATTTTAGTGCGCGTATCTAAATCTTTAATGAGTGCTTTTACATCAAAGCCGTCACGCCATTGGTCTTTGTCTTTCAATTTAATCCATGTTTCGATCATTGAAATAGGCGCTGGGTCTGTTGCAGTGTTCGCTCTGCCAACCTTGCCAAAGACTTGTTCAACTTCTGGGACGGTTTTAATGAGGCGATTTGTTTGCGCTAAAATTTCTTTTGCTTTGCCAATTGAGACACCAGGCAAGGTTGTTGGCATGTATAGCAGTTCACCTTCATATAGGGGCGGCATAAATTCACGGCCTATATTTTTAATTGGATAGATTAAGGAGAGGAGTAATAGTCCTGTTAGCATAAGTGTTGCCCATTTTGCTTTCAGAGCCGTTTTGAGAATTGGTTTGTAGAGAGCAACGAAGAACTTATTGATTGGATTACTCATTTCAGGGCGGATTTTACCTTTGATCAACCAGACCATGAGTACAGGCACCAGGGTGATTGAGAGGATCGATGCTATGGCCATGGCATAGGTTTTAGTAAAGGCTAGCGGAGCGAAGAGTTTATAGCTTTGGCCTGTTAAGGCAAAAACAGGGATGAATGATACGGTGATGATTAGCAATGAGAAAAATAAACCTGGCCCGACTTCTTTGGCGGCTTCAATGATAGCGGTTCGTTTCTCTTTATGAGATGCTTCACTCTCAAGGTTTGCTAATTTTCGGTGGGCATTTTCAACCATCACAATAGAGGCGTCGACCATGGCTCCAATGGCGATGGCAATGCCGCCTAAAGACATAATATTTGCGGTTAGTCCTTGCCAGGACATGATGATAAATGCACCGATGATGCCAAGAGGGAGTGTGATGATGGCCACAAATGCCGATCTCGCATGAAGGAGGAAAATAAGGCAGACAATTGCAACGACAATTCCTTCTTCTATGAGCTTATGCGTTAAATAGTTGACTGCTTTTTTAATCAGCGGCGCACGGTCATAGACGGGTACAATTTTAACACCTGTTGGTAGCCCTGCTTCTAGGGCTTTTATTTTTTTCTTTACGGCCTCTATGACCGTTAAGGCGTTTTCACCAGAGCGCATGACGATAATGCCGCTTACCACTTCGCCCGTTCCGTTTAGCTCAACAAGGCCGCGTCTTAGTTCTGGACCTTCGATGATACGGGCGATATCTTTTAAAAGGACAGGGGATCCATTGGCTGAAAATACCACGACATTTTTCAGGTCCTCTAATTTTTCTATGTAACCTTTAGAGCGTATAATGAGCTCTGTTTCGGCTTGTTCTATGACCCGGCCACCGACTTCTCGACTGGATGCCTGGACGGCTTTGGTTATTCTGGAGATTGGAATGTCATAGGCTCGTAATCGGTTGGGGTCGATTAGGACTTGGTATTCTTTCACAAAGCCGCCTACTGAAGCGACTTCAGAGACACCGTCTACGGTTTCTAGTTCAAATTTTAAAAACCAGTCTTGTAATGAGCGCAATTGAGCAAGATCTAATTTGTCCGATGTGTCGATAAGTGAATATTGAAATACCCATCCAACGCCTGTTGCATCTGGGCCGATTTCAGGTGTTGCGTTTGAGGGGAGTTGATTGCGCAGTGTTGATAAAGCTTCGACCACTCTTGATCTTGCCCAATATTGATCAACCCCGTCTTGGAAAATAACATAAACAAAACTGGTGCCGAACATTGAAAAGCCGCGAACATCTTTTGTCTTTGGTAAACCTAGTAACGTGGTTGAGAGGGGATAAGTTACCAGATCTTCAATGATTTGAGGGGATTGGCCTGGAAAATCCGTTCGAATGATGACTTGGGTGTCTGTTAGATCTGGAATGGCATCAAGCGGTGTGTTTTGGACTGACATCCA
>CAXIBI010000103.1:0-9355 GCA_964022305.1 uncultured Hyphomicrobiales bacterium
AACGTTCTTAAAACGGCCTAAATTAGATCATGGAAGTGTTTTATCACTAGTTTTATCCTTTTGCCTTTTATTGAACTTTGTATTTACCAACTTGTTCATTAATGAAATTTATTTTGACTGCCATTCAAAGCGAAAAGTTATAATTTTATGAGCTTGAAATTTAACAATCCACTGCTGCGCTTTTTAAGCAAACAATTTCCTGGCGCTTTTCTTTTCGTGTTTTTTGGGGCTGCAACATTGGTTATTATATTTGCTGCTTTGAACCCATTATCGGCTTCGAAATCTGCTTTGAAATCTAATGGTCACTATTCCATTCAATCTCCTATCCTCATTAGTCATGCTCCCAAGATTGTTATCACAGAGGGAACACTACGATTTGTTGAAGGACCGACAAAAGCAGAAGGTATAAGTCTATTTACTGCTCTTCCTCTGAACTGGATTGATCACTTTATCTCAATAGGATTTTCTCATATTGCCTTAGATGATGCAGTCATAACAATTGATTTCAGAGGGCAAGTTTCTAAAGTTCAAGAAGAAGTTGGTTCTGCATCAGCTGAAAAACTGGTGACTCTCGCTCTTCAAAAAAGCCAACTTGAAAGTTTATCGCTCAGCAATTCAAAACTGGTCTTGCTCAGAGATTTTAGTCAGCCATTAAATTTACAGATTAAAAAGAGTAAATTTGAACTTGATCTTTCTGATGCCGAAATAGAAGGGCAAGGCCTTCTAACCACGAAAAAAGGCTTAACTGAATTTTCTTTAAGCCACGACTTTTCAGACAAAAACTCTAAGGGCATACTATTAAATGCTCTTTCACTCTCTCTTAAAAACAAACATTTCGAAGCCAATTTTAAAGGCGAACTAGAAGGCAGAGCTGGCCTTCATTTTAAAGGAGAGACATCCTTTAACTTTAAAGATATTCTTGCCTGGGATTTGTTACGTGACTTAGAGACAAAACAAACAAAAGATAGTGGCTCTATTCGATTTTCTGGCGGAGGTTCTTTGAATTGGTCTGGAATAGAAGGCATGTTAACTGAGGGAACTTTTAAGTTTGGACGAAACGTTGCTTCTGGGAGTTTAAATTTAAAACTTAGTCAGGCTAACCCAGAGATTTCAGGCACATTAGCTTTTAAAAACTTAGACTTTTCAGAGCTTTATTCTTTAAAGCGTCGCAAATCTTCTAAAGGCGCAGATAAAACCAATCAACAAGTTGATGAGACACTGATTAATCGCATTAAGATTATTACCCCCCTAATCAGAGAGTATGATGCCGATTTAAGAATTTCAGCAAACCGAATTAGTATGAAAGAAGTACAGCTTGATGAAGTTGGTTTTAGTCTCTTTCAGAAAAATGGCGAGCTCTTGATTGATATGGCTGGCGCCTCACTTTTTGAGGGAGCTGCTTCAGGCCTTTTAAAGATTGATACCAACTCTCCAAAGCCTCGACTACATGTTAATGCTGGTTTTACAAATGTTGACCTTAGTAAACTCAATGGTGCCTTACCAGAGCATGCGCTTTTTAATGGCTTGGGGCATTTAAAAGTTAAGCTCACAAGTTATGGAGATAAAGGGCAGGAAATATATGAGAATATGTTTGGCTCGCTAGCTTTTACTCTGCCACAAGGGGGTGACATTCAATTTAACCTCAAAGAGTTTTTAGGTGAGCAAGAGCATAACTCTGAGCAGTCTCTAAAAGAATTAACAAATGGAACGAGCCCTATTAAAAAGCTAACCAGCATTGCGCATTTTTCCAAAGGTGCTGTTGTTTTTGATCATTTTATGATTTCTACCTTGGAACATGAATTTACTGGCAATGGCTTTCTCAATTTAAAATCACATCACACAAATTGGAATATTGCTGCTTGGGATAAGAGTGAGCTTCAAGACTCAAATGAAGAAAAGAGCAAAGTTTCAAAGGAAACTGAGAGTGAAGCTTCTTCAGACGGCGCCAAAAATGAAATTGTAAGCACGCCGATTTTATTAACGTGCAGTCATATTACAGGCCCTCTGGATCATTTAATATTTGAAAAATTCACTGCTCTGCATCTTTCGCTATTAAATAAGGCCTGTCCGGCATTTTATCATTTTGATCAGTTGAAAACAAAAGATAGCCCCATTGTTCAATCAGACAATGCAGGCTAAGACTGACAGGGAAAGAATTAATTAGGAGATGAACTCATGTTGCATAAAGCGCCACGTATCAATCACGCTGTGAAAAAGGCTGGTCGTTTTTCTCAACTATTCTATTTAAGTGTCATTGGGCTTGGCCTAGCCTGTACTTCTGTTCTCTCTTTACCTGCACAAGCAGAGACTGCTTCTCAGTTAAAAATATCAACTTGGGGCGGTGCCTATAAAATTTCTCAAGAAAAAGCCTTTTTTGATCCCTTTAGTAAAAATACGGGCACTTCAATAGATGTTTCAGCTCATACAAATCCATTAGATCTTTTAAAGAAATGGAAGGATGATGGCTCATCGAGCTTAGATGTTATTGACCTTACGGCTTATGAGGCTGAAAAAGCTTGTGATGAAGGGTATCTTATTTCTCTCTCCGAGCAGAATATTGCCAAGGGAGCTAATGGCGAATCTATTGAGGCAGACTTTATTTCTGACAGTCTCATTGATTGTGCTGTGCCATCAGTTGCCTGGTCTGCTCTTATGGTTGTGAAAAATGGCACCTTTAAAAAGAAGAAACCTAGAAACTGGAAAGATTTTTTCAATCTTAAGCGTTTTCCAGGTAAACGGAGTTTGAAAAAATCAGCTCGTTACACACTTGAAGCTGCTTTGCTTGCTGATGGTGTTAAAACTGAGGATCTTTATTTTACCTTGAGCACTATTGAGGGGCAGAAACGAGCATTTAAAAGCCTCAACCGTCTTAAAGATAATATTGTTTGGTGGACAAGCAGCAAGGAAGCGATTGAAAATTTAAAATCATCTGAAGTTGTTATGGGACATGCCTTTAACGGTCGTTTGTTTAATTCAATCGTTGGCGATGGGCTTGATGTCACTCTCGTCTGGCAAGATCAACTTTATGACCTGGATTATTGGGGCATCCCGCGTCATTCAAAAAACAGAAAAGCAGCATTAGACTTTATCAATTTTGCGACTGAGCCAAAGCAACTGGCTGAGCAAAGTAAATGGATGCCTTATGGTCCTATGCGCCGCTCTTCTTTAAAGTTCATTGGCAAACATAAAATTGCTGACATACATATGGCTCCCTATCTCCCGACCACAAAAGCTCATTTCCAAAAGGCCATCAAATTTAATGAAGGTTTTTGGATTTCTTCAAAGGGTAAAGAGCTCGAACAGCGGTTTGAGAGTTGGGTAAAGGACGAATTAAGCTGGCCTGATTCTCAAGCTTCCAGCAGCGAATAAGAGTGTACCCATGGGTCTACTAAATTTGTAAAAATTATTGCCTGTGAATAATTTCAATCTTAGTTATTTAGCTGTTACAATATTGTCACAAAGAAAATTGCTGGACTTATCGAGTATCGTTATTACCCCCTTTTTAACAAACTGTGGATTAAGGATTCTCCTTTTTTAATGAACCTTGTTTAGCAAATTTTCTTAAAACTAATTGGTTTATAAATAACAATTTTTTTAGCAAGTCGTTTGGTCATTTTTTTTCAAACAATTTGCGTCATAGCTCTTTCAATTTTTTTAAATTGTCGTTTTGATTGTCAAGATTTCTTATGTGATTTTTTTGTGTTTAAAAAAAATGCGGAGATGCGAATTTTTCCTCTTTCTTATAGTTAATATTTGCAGTTAATGTGTGACCTCCATTTGGCAGACATCTTCTGTCGCCGAGGAAACAATGGACCAAAGAGGGCCATTCATTGTTCCGGATTAAATGACAATTCGATTTAACTTTGAGTGGATTCAAGATTGAAAGTGAAAGCTCTCAATCTTGTATAAAGGGCGCCGGCAAAGCGTTCCTTAAAAAGCGGGGTAAGCTGTCAGCAGTCAAATGCTGGCAGCTTTTTTCTTTTTGAATCCGCATTGCGTTACCATGTTTCTTTAATAAATCTGTGTAACACCTCTGATTTTATATATTTTTTCCTATTCTTCTATCTAATAGCTGTTAAAGATTGCTAATGTTTTTGAATATGCTTTACTGTTTTATGTGTTTGTGTTGTACCGGGTAGCGTCTCTCATGAGTTTTCCTGAAAAATTATTAGAAAGAGCGTTCTATTGGTCTCCTCTCCTTGTTGGGGTTGTGAGCCTAATCATTGGTGTGATTTTAGTTGAAACTGTCGACAAACATGATGGTGATGTGCAGCTTGCTCATTTGAAGTTTGAAGAAGACGCTTTAAAGGTGAAAACACACCCCGTTGAACTAGCTGGCAAAAGCGCCGCAAAGACCACGGCTAAACGCAAAGAAGACAAGCAAGTTTTAGCGACTTTACCTCCCCAATTGAACCTCAAGGATAAACCTCTTAAAGTTGAACACCACCGTGAAAACAAGCGTGTTGTCACTTCTGAAAATATCAACAAAGATGTCGTAGAGCGTACAGTCCTAATAACTGTTCCTCAGTTGGTTGAGTTACAAAGCTCAACACTCTCAGAAGGTGTCCCCTCTGTGCTTGCAGGCTTGAGAGCAACTGCTCTTGGCCCTTCTAAAATAGGCCTCTCGCATATGGGCTCGGACCTTTCCTATTGGGGGAAAATATCTCAATTAGGTTTTGAGACTTCTCTTCATAGAACCTTACATGTGAGCCTAATGGAAAGGAGCGAAACTTTAGGCACTCAAAGCCAACATTTTATAGATGGGTTCGATCATTTAACCTCACGGGCCGAGTTGCCTCTTGCCCAACATTTAGCAGAAAACCTTGGTGGACATTCTGCTAAGGCGTATTTAGGTTTTAATGATAATCGAAATAGCAGCCAATTGGTTGTTAATGAATTCTTTAAGACTTATGGTGCTGAACTTGGGAAAATATCTCCTGTTACACTAACTGGTTTTGACACAAGTTTATTTGGAAGTGAAACTCTTCTCAAAGGGTATAAAATTGCTGAATTGAGCAAAAAAATTGGGCGACAAATATCTCATAAAAATATTGATGGGATGAATTATTCACTAACTAGCGCTGAAAAATTAAAAATGGCCGCTCTTGCTCTTTCAACCCTCAAGACAAAACCGGAAGAAAAAAGCCAGACCTCTACTCTCTCAAACCTCTCTTGTTCTGAGCGCTATTACGCTGCGTTAAAAGAGGTGAGGTCCAGTAAGATCTCAGACATTCGCAATGTTGCACGCCCTCTTTCTCAAATAGATAAAACTTTACCTGGAAAATGGATTTTCCGTCCTCCCAATTTCAAAGCGAAAAGCGTTTGCCGAAAATATAAATATTATAAGTCAGGGAGAAAGAAATGCCTTAAGTGGCGCAAGCAGGTGGCCGAGAATTCAGATTATACTGAAGATGAAAAGAGTTTCATCCTAGCCGCCCAAAAAATCATCTCTGGTAAAGGCCGCCATCCGTTGGTCAAGCCGCGCTCACCCTCGCATTGGGTTATTAATATTGTTGCGCAAAATTTAAATAGCTACTCAAGTCAAAAATCTCATCCTGCCATTTGTACTGGTGCTTTGGGAATGGTTGATTATTTTGAAGGGAATTTAACCCGCTTGAAGAAACATATGGTGCAGATCGCAACCCTGCATGAACAATCCAAGGCCCATATTCTTAATCACGTTGAGCGGTTTAATGTTTCTTTAGAACAGACTGATGCCTTAGGATATGCAGATGTGGAAACCGCCTCGGTTACCCAATATAATAAAATAGAGCTTAGTTCCTATGATCCGCAAACTGTGAATGGGCAAGCAGTGGCCTCATTATTTGGTGAAGATGTTGGCTTGGAGATTTTGAGCCGTAATAATTTTATCCAGGCACTCAAATTGACGAAAACCGTTTTAAAATCGAGAAAAGAACAACTTGATCGTGAAACATATATTGCTTTTCAGAGATTAACGACACTCCTTGAAGCCAGATATTATATCCAGCAGACACATCAAAAATATCAAGACTTAGAAGTAAAGCTGTTTGGCAGTTTAAGGGATATTCGTACCGCTCATAGTACTCATTGTAATTGCTCAAATTAAATTCACCAAACCTGAAATATATGTCACTTAACTCAAAAAACATACCCTCCATGACTGCTGGTTCTTTTCGTTATTGGGGATTACTGTTGGCTGTGCTGGTGATTACTTTTCTGCTTTATCCTGCAGCCGTTGGACATTTTGGTTTCCCGTTTGAGTTCTTTGCTCTTATCAGCATTACAGTGCCTTTTGGCAGCATTCTCTTTCACAAAAGACTGATCCAGTTGAAAGATCTCCTACAGGTAAAAACTGTGGGGCAGCTCTATTCAGGTTATTATCAAAACCCTGCCCTTCTCTACCTCCTATGGTTTTGTTCATTTTTAATTGTCTGTTTGTTTTTGGGGACTTTGTTTTCTTTATCTATAAACCTCATGGAATACCTTAATGGTGATGGGATGATCCGATGGGTTGGAAATCAATCAACACAATTGATGGACCCCTTTCATTTTACACTGCTCATTGGTAGCATTGGCCTTCTCACATCTCCGCTTTTTACTCAATTGAGTTTTATGACAAGCAACCCCTCTCTCTTAGCTCGTCAACAAGTGTGGGGCATTGGCTTTTTTATTGGTGCTCTTTTACTGAGCGTTCCTGTTCTTATTTGGTGTGTGGCCATTTCTCCTGTTTTTTTGAGTGCAACAGCTCTTTTTTGCATTTTGGTTATGGTGGTTATTTTAGTTCGTTTGCTTAGTTATCAAACGGTTTGTGATTTATCTCCTTCCAGTAGCAGCTCATATGGAATTACCCAGCGCTCTGTCTTTTCAACACCTCTTCTCATGGGCCTAGTGATAGTTGTCTCAGCAGTCTTCTCATTTGCTAGCGGAGAGGAGGCAATTAAGCTTGGCTGGTTGGGTATTGCACTTGGTTTGCAAATGATCCCGGCACTTATTGGTCTCAGGTTTGTGCCCTGGTTTACTGGCCGTGCAGTTTTTTGCGGACTGATTGTTGGTATTCTGGTTGTCCTCCTCACGGATGTTCCTGGGCTTGCTTTAAAAGAGTTGTTTTTAACTGACTTTTCGTTTTCATCTCATCCTCTGCAGATTTTCTCAGGGGGTTGGGGGGTGCTCTTTAATCTGCTTGTTGTTTTAATTATCTCAGCGTTTACACAGAGCCGAAATTCATTCGAACATAGAGCCCAATTGCATGATCTCTGCCTTGAACGCGGCCATGTTGCTTCTTCTAGCACAGGGTTTAAGCTCTTGGCCTGGATCATATGTTTTGTGTGGTTTTTCTTTGCGATTGGTCCAGGAGCGGTTTTAGGCATTCATCTGTTTACTGATCTGGACCTTTTAAAAGGGCTACCTGCTCCTCTTACTCCTCTCTGGATTTGGAGTGCTTTTTGGTGGGGCGTTGGAGTGATTATGTTGCGGTTGCTTTGTGGGCAACTGAAGCTCAATTAAGTGGCTGTTGGCAAAGAAGTTACGCCTGAGTGTTTTTTCAAATAACCACTAAACTCTTTACACCTCACCGTTTCCCACGAGCGCACTGCCTTTGGCCCCTTAATCTCACTCTTGCCTTATGCTTAACCAAATTTGGTCACATTAATAAATTAACTAAACACTGTTTAGATGTTAATTTGAGGGAGTGTTAGTTTTATGTCTGGATCGGAAAAAGAGAGAGCTCGATCTGAAGGTGGTGGGTTCTCTAGGTTAGTCTCCTCACCTGCGTTTAAGTTTATCATCTTGGGTGTTCTCACCCTTGTCCTGATGATCCCTTTGTTGTTGGTTTACTTAATCGTTGATGAGCGTCAGAGTTATTCGCGCCAAGCGGTGAATGAAGTTGGCCGCAAGTGGGGGCGCGAGCAAGCGTTTCATGGTCCTTATATGGTGATCCCTATGGACCGCACAGTTGAGCGAACTGACCGACAAGGAAATAAAAGCTCTTACCGCGAGGTAAAATATGCTGTGCTTTTGCCGAAGGTTCTAAATATCAAGTCTGATGTGCAAGCTAAAGAATTACAGCGCGGTATTTATGATGTCCCGGTTTATAAAACGCAGGTGAGTTATAGTGGTAAGTTTGAGCCGGCGGATCTTGAGCAATTTCGACGTGATCGTTTTGAACTTCGGGTCAATGAAGCTGTGTTTACCGTTCTCATCTCGGATGTTCGCGGCATTAAGAAGACAACTGATGTAATGATTGGCACAAAAGCCTCAACCTTTCAGGCTGGCGTTGGGATTAAAGGACAGCGCACAAACGGTGTACACATTCCTTTAAGCTCAGAGCAACTTTCTGATGGTTTTGAATTTAAATTCGAATTACCTGTCAATGGCACTAAGCATCTTTTGTTTGAACCCTCTGGTGCTGAGACAAAACTTGATATGTCTTCAAACTGGCCGCATCCGAGTTTTACTGGCAATTTTCTCCCAAATGAGCGCGACATAAGCGCGCAAGGCTTTAAGGCTGATTGGCATGTTCCGCATCTGGCCAGAGGCATGGGGCAATCGCACACGCAAACGAACATCAAGAAATTGATGCCGAATAATTTGTTTGGTGTGCAGTTTTATCAACCCGTTGGATTTTATGATCTTGTAAGCCGGGCGCTCAAATATGCTGTGGCCTTTATCTCTGCTGTGTTTTTGATGGTTTATATTATGGAAGTTTATGTTGGGCGCCCTATTCACTGGATCCAATATGTGTTTGTTGGCTTCTCGCTTCTCATCTTTTATCTCGTCTTACTTGGCTTGGCAGAGCATATTGGTTTTGAGTTTTCTTATGGACTTGCATCAACGGCCACCGCGCTTCTTGTTGGGCTTTATACCTCCAGTACGTTACGCTCAAAAGCCAAGGGATTGGTGCTGGGACTATTGATTTTGATGATCTATGGTCTCTTGTATCTACTGCTCCGTGTGGAAGATTATGCGCTTCTCATTGGCTCGTTAGCTGGTTTTGCGATGCTTTCAGGGGTGATGTACATGACTCGCAATGTGGATTGGTCTGGTTATCAATCTGAATCTAACCGAGAGAGTTGATTATAAAGAAAATTTAATGTGGCGTTCTTCATTTGCCTGAAGAATGCCACAGTCTTTGGGGCATAGTCCTTCTTGAGTTTTGGAGCAAAAATAAGCGGGCAGTGCATCAGGCTTGTTCTTTTTGCTTCAAAACTTAGCTTTCTCTCACGGCTATTCTAAGCGCTAAACGCGCTTAGGCCTCCGAGGGGCGGCGTAACACGCCGGGCTTCGCTGGCGCTGCGCCATGTCCTGACGCCGAAGTGGCGCCACTCCTTCTTCGTGTCGTTAGTTTTTTAGCTGCGCTTTAGGTTATTTTCTTTGT
>CAXIBI010000104.1:0-9237 GCA_964022305.1 uncultured Hyphomicrobiales bacterium
TCTTTGTCTTTCACAGATACAAACCCCTTAAGCCGTAAGATGTCGTGGGTTTTGATTGTCTCGATCAGTTTTGATTTAAAGCTCTCGACATCGTCAATTGTTTCAAAGCCAATGCTGAAACTTTCGAAGTCATCATGGTCGTGGTGGTGATGGTGGTGCTCGTGATCATGGTGATGAGCTGCATGATGGCGCTCATGGTGGGACATGCGGTTGTCATCTTCAGCTTTCATGTCTAGGCCCAAAAGTACATTTAACGGAAGCTTGCCTTTTTGGGATTTTACCATCTGCACACCGTCTCTTGTTTCTTTAGACACTTGTGTCATTACATTAGTTATGGCTTGCTCATCGATCAGATCTGTTTTGGAGAGAACAATCAGATCAGCGCAATTGACTTGATCTTCAAACAGTTCACCTAGTGGTGTTTCATGATCAAGGGCGTCATCTAATTCGCGTTGGCTTTGGACTTGTGCTTCGTTTGAGGCAAAGCGCCCTTCAGAGACGGCTGGTGCATCGACCAATGTGACAACACCATCAACGGTGACTTCGGTTTTAATCTCAGGCCAGTTAAAGGCGCGCACTAATGGCTGCGGCAAGGCCAGGCCTGATGTTTCAATGATGATGTGATCTGGTCTTTCATCACGGCTAAGTAATTTTTCCATTGTGGGAATAAAATCTTCAGCCACTGTGCAGCAGATACACCCGTTGGCGAGCTCTACAATGTCTTCTTCTGTGCAATTTTCATCACCGCAAGATTTTAAAACTTCACCATCCACGCCAACATCGCCAAATTCGTTGATGATTAAAGCCAGGCGTTTGCCGTTGGCACTTTCTATAAGATTACGAATGAGGGTTGTTTTACCTGCACCTAAGAAGCCGGTGATGACAGTGACGGGAATTTTATTCGACATGTTAAGAAATCTCTTCTCATGAATTCATCAGAAATGATGGTTATTTTAAATTAATAGGCAGACCTGCGGCTATAAAAACTACATTATTGGCCACTTTGGCAAGCTTTTGATTCAGTATTCCTTGTTCATCGCGGAATTTGCGGGCCAAGGCGTTTTCTGGGACAATGGACAAGCCAAGCTCATTTGAAACCAGAATTACATCTGCTGAACAATTTGGAAGAGCTTTAAGCAAAAGATTGGTTTCTGTTTCAATATTACAGTTCTGTTCAAATAGGTTTGAGAGCCACATGGTCATACAATCGACAAGTATAACACTGTTTGGTTCATGTTGAGCTTCTAAATGACCTTTAATATTTAGAGGTTCTTCTATTGTTTGCCAAGTTGTGCCTCTTTGTTTTTGATGAGCTTTGATGCGGTCTTTCATTTCCCCATCTCTGGCTTCGGCAGTGGCGATATAGAGTCTATTTCCATAATTAGAGGTGAGATCTTCGGCATATTTACTTTTGCCGCTCTTTGCTCCTCCCAATATTAATGATACTTTTGGCATATATATTGCTCACTATTTTTCATTTGTTTCAAAAATTATGGCTTTTTTGTCATTAAATGTTTGTTTAATTGTGATTTTTTGGTTATTTATGTCGCAACTTTATCTGGATCAGTTTTATGTTTGAGACGAGTGATAGCTTTCTTTCTGCTTTGAATTCCTTGCCTGAGGCGCATGTTGAATTTCAAGTGAGTGCGCGAGAACGTCAAGATCAATTAACAAAACCAAATGGTGCTCTGGGCCGGTTAGAAGATATAGCAATATGGTTTGCTGGATGGCAAGGCCGTGATTTGCCTAAGCTAGATAAGGTTTCAGCATTTGTATTTGCCGGTAATCATGGTGTGGTTGATGAGGGTATTTCTCCTTTCCCTGCTTCTGTTACAGAACAAATGGTGCAAAATTTTAAAAATGGTGGGGCGGCTATCAATGCTCTCACCAATCAATTTGCTCATGAACTAACAGTCTTACCAGTTGAACTAGATAATCCTACCCAGAATATAACTGTAGCGCCTGCAATGTCTCTTGATGAGACTTTGTCAGCGATCAATGTTGGGGCAAAGGTTATTGAGACATGTGATGCAGATCTGATCTATTTTGGTGAAATGGGAATAGGCAATACGACGATTGCGTCAACCCTGGCTGCAGCCTCTTGTGGTGGAAGTGGTTCTGATTGGGCTGGGCCTGGTACTGGCCTTTCATCTGAAGGAGTTCGGTTGAAAGCTCACGTTATTAACAAGACTCTTAAGTTTCATAATCTTGAGAAAAATAAAGCCTCAAAGATTGGATCGACTTCTCCCCTTTAAAATATGAGATTGAATGGGGGACGTAAGCAAGCTGCTATTATAGGCGCTGTAGTTGCCGCCCGGTTAAAGCGTATACCTGTATTACTTGATGGATTTGTTGTGACTGCAGCTGTTGCGCCTTTAAGCCTCTTGGAGGTTGATGCGCTTGATCATTGTTTGGCTGCTCATTGTTCGGCTGAACCGGCTCATCAAAGACTTCTTGATTGTTTGTGGTTAGAACCTTTGCTAAATTTAAATATGCGTTTGGGTGAAGGTACAGGAGCTGCACTTGCGGTTGAGCTTGTCAGAGGGGCGATTGCTACTCATACTCAGATGGCAACATTTGCTGAGGCGGAAATTTCTAACCGCGACTAAGCATAAATTTTGTATTGGATTACCTTCTTGCTGTTGCTCAAACAAATATTTCTTTGCCTTCAATTTTTAACCCGATTGCCGCTTTCTTTTGTTTCGCCTCGTTTTATGACCGGGGTAACAGTTAGCTCTACGGTTTGGTGTTTTCCAATCGTTGGAGCTTTTATTGGTGTTGTTTTGTGGGGATGTGTTTGGTGTCTCGATCAGTTGGGTGTTCCTTTTTCTTTGCAATGTTTAGCAGCGCTCATAGTTGGGATTTTGCTTACTGGTGCATTGCATGAAGATGGGCTCGCAGATTTTTGTGATGGACTTGGAGTGTATGATCGAGCGCGTGCTCTTGAAGTGATGCGTGATAGCCAGGTGGGGAGCTTTGGTGCGCTGGCGCTGTTGGCTAGTTTTGCTTGGCGTGGCCTAGCTCTTTATGAACTTGGCTCTGTTGAGCTGCTTGGATTATGTCTGTTGTTAACGCATATGGGTGCACGTGCTTTGATGGGGGGGCTTTTAATTTTTCCTTTAGCGCGCAGTGATGGGCTAGCAGCTCATAGTGGGCGTGCCTCTTGGTTGCAGGTTTTAATGGCCCTTATATTGATGAGTGCTGTCTTTGTTGGGCTTCTTCCTACATTTGTTGCTCTTGTTGCTGTTGTTGTAAGTGCTTTGGGATTGGGGCTTATCGCACTTATTGCAGTGCGCCGATATGGTGGTTTAACCGGTGATATTTATGGTGCAGGTGAGCAGGTTGCTGAGATGTTGTTGCTCTCAGTTTTCGCGACTTTGCTGACAAAAACATTTTAAAAAAAACAAAAAGACCTTTGAGTACAAAGGTTTTTCTTCATTGATTTATTTATCTCATTGACAGCTCCTCTCACTTAAGGCTAGCTTAGCTTCAGGATGTAAGTTTAATTTTGATAGATTTAAGCTATCATTTTGAACTTATTATTATAATTTCAATTTTGGGGCCTTGACCCTCATCTATTGGAGGACAATATGTTTTTGTTTCCTGCTGCGCTGGGTAAGCGCACGCTTCGTACTGTTTCGTATTCTTTAGCCATTGCTGCATTTGGTACTCTTTCTCTTTCACAATCAGATAATCTTAAATCAGTTGCTCATGCTGCTGAGACCCAAGTTGTGAATGTTTACTCTTATCGTCAGCCTGTTTTGATAAATCCGCTCCTAGCTGAATTTACAAAGCAGACAGGTATTAAGACGAATGTGATTTTTGCAAAAAAAGGTTTGATTGAGCGTATTGCTGCTGAGGGTAAGTTGAGCCCAGCTGATGTGTTGCTTACGGTTGATATTGGTCGCCTAAGCGCCGCTGTTGAGAAGGGTATTTCTCAGCCCCTCAAATCTTCAGTCATTGAAGGTAACATTCCGGCGAAATATCGCAGTGGTAAAGGTGATTGGTTTGGTCTTACTGTTCGCTCTCGTGTTGTTTATGCGTCTAAGGCCCGTGTTGCTCAAGATGCGATCACTTATGAAGAGCTGGCTGATCCGAAATGGAGAGGTAAGATCTGCATGCGCTCTGGTCAGCATGTTTATAATGTTGCGATGATCGCCTCTATGATTGCGCATAATGGTGCAGAAAAAACCAAGACCTGGCTTAAGGGCCTTAAAGCGAATCTGGCACGTAAACCTTCTGGTAATGACCGCGCACAGGTGAAGGCTGTTTATGCGGGACAATGTGATCTTGCGATTGGTAATACTTACTATATGGGGAAGATGCAAAAAAACGAGAAAAAGCCTGAGCAAAAAGAATGGGCGAAATCTGTTAAGCTCCTTTTCCCGAATAGCAAGGAACGCGGCGCTCATGTAAACCTATCTGGTATGGTTTTGGCTAAGCATTCTCCGAACAAAGTGGCAGCTGTTAAGTTGATGGAATTTTTATCTTCTGACAAAGCTCAGCAAATTTATTCTGAGGTGAACTTTGAATATCCTGTTAAAGAGGGTGTGGCTTGGTCTGACCTGGTGAAAAGCTGGGGTGAGTTCAAGGCAGATGATATTGCTTTAGAAAAAATCGCTAATTTACGTAAAGCGGCTTCATTACTTGTTGATGAAACTGACCTCAATAATGGACCGAGCAGCTAGAGACTAGTCCCTATGTAATTTTAATCCGGCTGTCTTTGACATCGTGTTATAAATTAAAAGCCCTCTGGACCGTTTTGGTTTAGGGGGCTTTTTTGCTTTGTAGGGCTGGGTTTTTGGCAGATTTAGGTATTTTGATAGAATAGGTGTTACTTCTAGCTGAGATTTCTAACTTCTTAGCTCACCTTTCCCAGATTGGTGGTTTGCCGATTTTTTCTAATAGAAAATCAATGAAAACCCGCACCTTGGCCGTTAAAACATTTGATTTTGGGTAGACAAGCCAAATTGCGGATTGATCCTTGATTTCATAATCAGGCAGAACCCGTATAAGTGAGCCGTCTTTAATCTCCTTATAAACAGCCCATGAGGAATTCATCGAGATTCCAGCGCCTGAAATGGTTGCAATTCTCATACTTGTGCCATCGTCACAGACGATGCGTTCTTGTGCATTGCGTGGTGGAAAGGTGCAGGCGGGCTTTCCATTATTTGATAATAACTTTCGAGGTTTTGCGTCCATAAAGGTCACCATTTGATGGTGAATTAGATCATCAGGATTTTGAGGAGTTCCATACTGGACTAGATAGTCAGGGGCTGCACATAGAATTCGTTTATCTTCTGCAAGCTTTCTTGCTTTAAGCGAACTATCTTCAATTGCGTAGTTTCGCAGGGCCAGATCATATCCGCCTTCAATCAGATTGGTTCGCGTATCAGATAGTTTTAGTTCTAGATTGATCGCAGGATATAGTTTTAGAAATTCTGGTACTATAGGCACTATGAAAAGCTGGGCGAATGTACTTGATGCTGCGAAACGAAGGGTTCCGTTTACTTGAGTGTTTCCGTGTCCTAAGGCAGCGAGGGCCGCATCTTCTTGTGCTAAGATTTCTCTGGCAAAGGGGAGAAATTCAGCGCCTTCTAGAGACAAGGTGACTTTTCTTGTTGAACGGTGCAGTAGATCCGAGCCCACTTGTTTTTCTAGCTTTGAAAGACGGGCACTTGCTACAGCAGGTGCCAGACCTAGTTGACGGCCTGCAGCAGTGATATTGAGCATATCCGCTGCTAATACGAAGAGACGTATTCCTTCTGTATCCATTTATTATATCCAAAATCCGAATTCTGTTTCCTAATATTGTATGTTTAATATTGTATTCTAGAATAATAAGTTAATTCCGAAAAGATCAATTCGGAGTTAATTCAATGAGCGTATCGGCCACTGTTAATTATCATATCAAAAGCTCAGAAACTCAGGCTTTTGAATTTGATGTAGATGGTATTATCGGAAATTTGATTTCACCTGAGCTCGTTCCGACACAAGTCACTGTTCATGATGTGCGAGATAAACACTCAAATTTTAATTTTGAAAATGATGGCATCATCTTTGAAAACCATATCAGTGAGATAAAAAATTTTGAGAGCACTGAAGATTGGGAAGTTTCTTACGATAAAGAATTAAGTGCACTGCTTAAAAGTAAAATAGGTGCCCAAGAGGTCACTATCTTTGACCATACTGTGCGTATTGATGATCCTAATTCTGACCGTACACCTGCGCGTAATGTTCATAATGATTATAGCCGCCAGGGTGCCGAACAGAGACTTGTTGATCTTCTTGGGGAAGAGAAGGCGCGGACTTACCTGGAAGGTCACTATGGATTTGTGAATATCTGGCGACCAGTTGAACATATCATCAAGACAGCTCCGTTAGGTTTTATTCGCCCCAGTTCGATGACAAGCGAAGATTGGATGAGCATTGAATTGATCTATCCTGATCGCTTAGGACAAATTCTCGGTGTTGCAGCTAATGATGATCATGATTGGTTTTACCTCTCAGAAATGAGCCCAGCTGAAGTGGCTATTTTCAATATTTATGACAATGGGGGGCGTCCTCATCTTGCTCATAGTGCTCTTGATATGGAGGAGCAGGTTCATGTTCTTACACCTCGCAAAAGCATAGAGAGCCGAACTTTGGTTCTCTATAGCAAATAGGTGAATGAAGATATGCTTAAGGTTGCTGATAAAAAAGAGACGTTCAAGGTCATCAATGCAGGGTATAATAACGTTTTCAAACCTGAGCGTTTGACGCTCGGTCTTGTGGTGCCGATTGAGACTTATGCAAGCGGTCCTGTACCGACACTGGCTCATCATATTGAGCGTGTTCAATCGGCTGAAGAGCTTGGTTTTTCTGCTATTTGGTTGCGTGATGTACCGTTTAATGTTCCGTCGTTTGGTGATGCTGGTCAGATCTTTGACCCTTTTGTATATCTTGGTGCCCTTGCTGCTCAAACATCGAGCATAGCACTTGGTGTTGCGAGTATTATTTTGCCGCTTCGCCATCCAGCACATGTCGCTAAAGCGGCCGCCACGGCTGACCTGTTGTCACATGGCCGGCTGATACTTGGCATTGCTTCAGGGGACAGGCCAGAAGAATACCCGGCACTTAATGTGCCGTTTGAAAAACGTGGTGAGTTGTTCCGAGAAAGCTATCACTATATTCGCTCAATGAGCGAAGACAGGCCAGATTTTGAAAATCAATTTGGTCAAGTTTCTGGTGCGATAGATATGTTGCCAAAGCCATTAAATGGAAACCTTCCTTTATTGGTTACTGGTTCTTCGCAACAATCTCCTGACTGGCTTGCCGCAAATGGTGATGGTTGGATGACGTATCCGCGCCCGTTAGTTCAACAAGCTCATCTTATCAAAGCGTTTCGATCACAGATTGATGAGTGTGGTGTACCCGATAAACCGGTGATGGAACCTCTTTATATTGATCTTGCATCAGACCCTGATGAGTTACCGGTGCCGATCCATTTAGGGTTGAGATTGGGCATAAATTCACTGCGTGATTATTTAAAATCTAGAGAGGGAATTGGTGTCAATCACGTGGCTCTAAATTTGCGCTTTAACAATGCTGACATAGAAGAAACACTTCAAAAATTATCGGATGAACTTTTGCCAGAGTTTACTAATTAAGGAAATAAAAATGACAAAAACAATTTTAATCACAGGGTCAACAGATGGGATTGGCCTTGAAACAGTAAAGATATTGGCAGGCCAAGGTCATACGTTATTATTGCATGGTCGTAGTGCGCAAAAGCTTGCAGATGTTCAAAAGCAACTTTTGGAAATTGAAGGTGTTGGAACGATTGAAACATATCAAGCTGATCTTTCAAACTTAGCTGAGGTTGAGACTTTAGCGAAGGCTATAACTGATAAATATAGCCAGCTTGATGTGCTTATTAATAATGCTGGCGTTTATAAAATTGCGAAGCCTTTAAGTGCGAATGGCTATGATTTGCGTTTTATTGTGAATACCATTGCCCCTTATCTTTTGACGCAGTCCCTGTTACCTCTTTTGGGCTCTGAAGGGCGTGTAATTAATTTATCATCAGCAGCTCAATCACCCGTTGATTATTACGCATTTGCCGGGAAGGCCCCTTTGGATGATCAGGCAGCTTATGCGCAAAGCAAGCTAGCCATAACTATGTGGTCTTTTCATCTTGCTCATTCTTATGGAGAAGAGGGGCCTGTATTTGTTGCGGTCAATCCTGGATCACTCTTGGCTAGTAAAATGGTGAAAGACGCTTATGGCGTTGCGGGTTGTGACCTAAGTATTGGTGCTAACATCCTTGTACGTGCTGCTTTAGATGATCAATTTTCAAATGTGTCTGGCCAGTATTTTGACAATGATCGGGGTCAGTTTTCTGACCCTCATCCTGATGCGCTTGATTTGAAGAAAAATGAACAATTGGTCAATGCTGTTGAGGAGGTTCTTTCGCAAATACATGTATAAGAGGTTTGCAACCTACTAAATAAAATCGGTGAACTGGAAGTTTATCGATTTTAGCAATGACTTAACTGAATTAGAAAAATGAAATTCAAAGTAGGAAACTTAAAATGAGAATGATATCTTTTTATATTGCAGTGATTGCAACGGTATTCGCTTTTAGCACGTCTGCAAAGGCTGATGCGGAAATTACGGCCATCTATAAGGTTTCGGCCGATAAACTCTGGGATTTGGTTGAATTCCACAAGCCTTCTGAAAATATTATGCCACCAATTGAGTCTAGTAAGCTTACTGGCAACGGGGTTGGGGCGATAAAGCTTAATAATCTTAAAGGTGGTGGTGAACTTGTTCTCCAACTTGTTTATTTTTCACCTCAGTCAAAGGCATATAACTATGTTATCAGAACATCTCCGCTACCTTTGAAAAATTATGTTGGACAGGTGCGGGTTGAGGACCTTGGAAATAACCGTTCAAAGTTGACTTGGAGTAGTGTGTTTGAACCTAAGGGAGTTGAAAAAGCGAAAGCTGATGAGATTGTGGATGGGTTCTATAAATCGATTATTAGTCGGATTGGTGAAACCTTTACTAAAGAGTAGACTGTAATTGCAAAAGTCCTTTGTTCCAAAATAGGTTCAGAGGACTTTTGTTTCTAAATCACATACATAAAAATTACTTTTGGTTGATGGTAATAACTGCTAAAACAATTATTCGATCACGAATGAGAGGAATACGTACTATATCTTATTATTTAAAATATTTGACGCTCCTCCTAGT
>CAXIBI010000105.1:0-9191 GCA_964022305.1 uncultured Hyphomicrobiales bacterium
GATGATTATCATCGGTATTTATGGGATGGCGGGGTGTTAGCGCATGGTGTCAGCCCTTATAAATATAGCCCTGCAGAAATATTAGATGGTGAAGATACGCCTCAAAAATTAAAGGACCTTTCAGCCTGGGCGTCGCCTGTGCCAGAGCGGATTAATCATCCGCATTTGCGCACCATATACCCCGCGGGCGCACAAGCTCTCTTTTCTGTCTCTCATTTTTTTGGGCCCTGGTCGCTCACGGCCTGGCGGCTTATGATACTTATTGCGGAGCTTTCTAGCTTTGCGCTGCTGGCTGCTTTAGCTGTTCATTTGGGTCGATCTCCGCTCTGGCTTACGCTTTATTGGTGGAACCCGGTTGTGATTAAAGAGCTCATGAACTCAGCGCATATGGAAGCACTTTTACTTCCATTTTTAATTGGCGGTGTTTATCTGGCAATTAGGGGCAAGTTCGCGCGCTCCAGCTTATTGTTGAGTTTGGCAGCGAGCATTAAATTTTGGCCAGCCCTGCTGTTGCCACTTGTTTGGTGGCCTTTATTAAAACGTCCCTTTGTTTTGGTAGGTTCCGTTTTTGTATCACTTCTTATTGGAGCAGTTATCGTTTGGCCCTTCTTGCAAAGCGGACTGAATGAAAGCTCTGGGCTTGTGGCTTATGGTGTGAAATGGAAGACGAATTCTGCTTTTTTTCCAAGCTTTGAATTGGTTACTTTATTTTTTACTGACCTCTTCTCAATCGCCTCTCGTAATGGTGCTTTAATCGCGCGCGGGATTGTTGCATTTTTCTTGATCGGCCTGGTTCTTTGGTTAACTCTTCGCCAACCGCTGAAACATTTGGGCAAGGAACATTCACTGTTTTTATCATTTGTTCTCCTATGCGTTTCATTCTTTCTGGTAAGTCCGGCGCAATTTCCGTGGTATTTTGTTTGGATCGCACCGTTTTTGGTGTTTTATCCTTTATGGGGATTTGTTTGGCTGGTGCCTCTAATGGCATTTTATTATTTGAGGTTTTATTTTAATACGATTGAAGACTTACGAGAGTATAAAATAGTTCTCAGTTTTCTCATTTGGGTGCCGGTTTGGGGATTGCTTGGGTTTGAGCTCATAAAGAATAGGAGACGCATCTTTGCGCCAAAATAAAAAAATCTGCGTGATCATCCCAGCGCTCAATGAAGAAAACGCGATCGGAGATGTGATTAGAGACCTTCCTGAATTTGTGGATCAAATCATTGTTGCTGATAATGGCTCAAAGGATGACACAGCACCGATTGCAGCGAGCCTCGGTGCTGATGTGGTTTATGAGTTAGAGCCGGGCTATGGCGCTGCGTGCCTTCGCGGTATGAGTGCTGTCAAAGATGCTGATGTGGTTTGCTTCCTTGATGGGGATTATTCTGATTTCCCAGAAGATTTAGCGCATTTGGTTGACCCTATCCTTGAAAACGAGGTCGATTTTGTGATTGGCTCTCGTATTGGCGGACAAGTTGAAAAAGGTGCTCTAACCTTGCCTCAAATTTTTGGAAATAAGCTTGCCTGTTTTTTGATGAATAGGATTTGGGGAACCACTTACACTGACCTTGGTCCCTTTCGCGCGATCGATGCTGACACTTTAAAAGCGTTGCAAATGCAAGATCGTAATTATGGCTGGACCATTGAAATGCAAATCAAAGCTCATGTGCTGAATGCGCGGATCAAAGAAGTTCCGGTTCGCTATCGTCAGCGTATTGGGGTTTCTAAAATTTCTGGGACAGTGAGTGGAACCATTAAAGCCGGGTATAAAATTTTAGCAACAATTTATAAATACCGAAAACTTGAAGCCTAGGCTCAGGACTTATTAGGGCACGTAGCTTTTGATGCTTTCTTCTTTGATAAGCTGCCCCCAATGACTGTTATAGGGGTGCACCTTGGTGGTTTTTTCGGCAGCAGATTTAAATAATGCCTGACCTTTGTTTGCCCAGCCGAAGATCCCTTCTTCTAAATTATAAATTTCTTGCGCACCCTGCTCTTTTAGGCTTTGATTTAGATAGTTTGCCATTTTTGTGGATCGCACGCCAACTGAGCAATAGAAGATAATTTTCTTGCCTTTAACCTGCTCACCATATTTTTTGAGAAATGAGCTTTTCCAAACTGAAGGAGAAAGTTGTTTTGCTCCTTTAAGATGGCTGACAATAAACTCCTCTTTTTCGCGCACATCAAAAATCAAAACGTCGCTTCTATTTTCAGAGTCCAGAACTTCAATTAATTTTTGGCGTGAAATATGTTTTACGCTTTTATAATCATCTACGATGTTTTGATGGATATTTTTTAAAGTGAAGGCCTTCTCCCTCATATCTGCCTTTGCAACACCAACTGAGACTAGCAGCAATGTGACTGCGCTTAGGACAATAGTTTTTAGATTTAAATGTTTTAAATTCATATCTGATCAGTTTTTAAAATTTGTGCTGCTGCGATGAGGGTCTGGCCGTAACTTACTCCACCATCATTTGCTGGCAACTGACTTTGGGTTAATGGCTTGAAGCCATTTTTTTCAAGTAAAGGAACTAAAAATTCGAGTAGGGTCTTATTTTGGAAACACCCACCCGACAAGGCTACTTTTATCGGCTCCGTAATTGATAACTCATCATTCGTACTTTTTAGATTATGCACGCTTTGCTCTAACCACTCCAATAAAATGTGTGTGAGGCTTATGTGAAATTTTGTTGCGATATAGCTTTTGGTTTTTTGTTCTTTTAAATCGGTGAGAAGCGCGCTCCAAAGCGGTGCAAAATCCACCATAACCATCTGATTTTCCTTGATAAATCCGACTTTATACAAGTTATCTTCTTTAAGAGTCTTCGCAATCTTAGGATCTACCAAAGCTTCTAAGTTCATGGCTGCTTCGCCTTCATAAGTCACCTCTTGCATAGAAAGCTCTAAACTCGCTGCAACTGCATCAAACAACCGCCCACAGGATGAACTAAGGGGGGAATTCATGCTCTTTTCTATCATGGTTTTGAGAGTTGTTACGGGCTTGTCTGCTAAAAACTCTATTTGGGCAAGCTCACCGTAGTCTTGCTCGATTGCTTCCCAACCAAGGCTAGTTTCTAAATGGGCAAACAAGTTACGCCATGGCTCTTTGACAGCCGCACTGCCTCCTATGAGTGGAACCGCTTCGAAAGCTCCAATGCGCTTGAAGCTTGTATAATCACCGAGTAATAATTCACCGCCCCAGATGGTGCCATCTTGGCCAAACCCAAGTCCATCGAGAATAAGCCCTAAACATTTACCCTCTTCTCGTTCATGTCCATTTTCACCTAACGCGCTGGCCATGTGGGCGTGGTGATGCTGCACCTTAATGAGAGGCGTTTTATCTTTTTCACTCAATTCGCCGCCATATTTAGAAGAGAGATATTCTGGGTGTTCATCTATGACACGGTGCTCTGGCGTGAAGTCAAAGAGGTCCGTGTAAAGCGCGATGGTTTGCTGATAGGCATCAAAGGTTGGGACATGCTCAAGATCTCCTAAATGCTGAGAGATGATGGCCTCTTGATTTTTCACCATGCAAAAGGTTGATTTGAGCTCAGCGCCTAACCCCAGAATATCTGGAGCTTTTTCAAAGCCTTTGGGCAGCGGGATGGGAGCTGGGGCATAGCCTCTTGCTCGGCGGAGTATGGTTTTATTGTCACCTACCACTCTGACAACACTATCATCAACTCTGTTGGTGATATGGCGATTATGCAGGAGGGCAAAGTCTGCGACTTCATTTAATTGATTTACCGCGTCTTCGTTGGTGATGAGTTGCGGCATGTTTGAGATATTACCGCTGGTCATGATGAGAGGTTCGTCAAATTCAGCCAACAGCAAGTGATGCAAAGGGGTATTTGGAAGCATAATGCCGACTTCACCAAGACCTGGGGCTATGGCCTCTGGCAAAGGCATTTGGCCCTTTTTTACCAATAGAATCGGCGCAGCAGGGCTTTCTAAGTGTTCACATTCTTTTTTTGAAAATTGACCATATAGCCTTGCTTGCTCTCTATCTTTGCACATTAGAGCGAAGGCTTTATTGGAGCGTTTTTTTCTAAGGCGTAGCTCTTCAATCAGTGCTTCATTATTGGCCACACAACTAAGATGAAAACCACCTAACCCTTTTATAGCACCAATGTAACCCGCCTTAATGAGGTTTGCAGTTGATATGAGCGGATCTGCATCATCAAATTCTTTTGGCTTAGGATTGTTTTTATTGAGCCAAACTAATTCTAGCTGCGGCCCGCAATTGGGACAAGCGATTGGTTGGGCGTGAAAGCGTCTGTCATTCGGGTCTTCATATTCGCTTTTACATATTGGGCACATTTCAAATAATGCCATGGATGTGGAGGCGCGGTCATAAGGGGCTTCATAAATAATCGAGAGCCTTGGTCCGCAATGGGTGCAATTGGTGAAAGAGTAGTGATACCGGTGTTCATCTGGAGACATTATCTCATTCAGGCAAGCCTTACAGGTTGCGGCGTCTGGTGAGATTTGGGTGCGCATTTCGCCTTGTTCACTTGGGCGGATTTTGAAATTTTTGAAAGGTTTGTATTCAGGAGTTGAGCCGGTTTCAATTTTTGTGATGTTGGCAAGTGGGGGGCAGTTTGTTTTTACTCGTTTGAGAAACTTTTCTTCTTCGTCCTCTTTGAAATTGATGAGGATTTGGACGCCTTGTCCATTATTCAAAACCTCACCTCTTAACCCCATGTCATTGGCCACTTGCCAAATGAAGGGGCGAAAGCCAACTCCTTGCACAATGCCAGATATAGTGATGATGCTGGTTTTTTTATTAAACTCTTGATCTGGCATGCAATTTTGACCGCTTGTCATTTAATTTGTAAGTGAGGCTGTTGATTTGTAACTCACGTTAACAAGTGCGGTCTTGCTTGTCAGCTGAAAGGGAGAATTTGTCTTAATTCTATGGCGGACATTTTGAAGCAGTTATTTGATTATTTTTAATTCGCCTTGCAGGCCATTGAGGAAGTCTTTTGCGCTCATTGGCTTTTTGCCTTCTCGCTGGACTTCTATAAGCTGAATGGCACCCTCGCCGCATTCAATTAGCAACTCATCTTCGCTTTGGTTTTTAAGTGCGGCCTCTTGATCAACTGGTAGACTTGAGCGAATAATTTTGATCCGTTCTTTTTTCTCATTGTTTTTTAAAATCTCAAACCAAGCACCTGGGAAAGGACTTAAGCCACGAATATGATTGTGAATGTCTTCAGCGGATTTCGACCAATTAATTTTGCTCTCAGCTTTTTCGATTTTTTTAGCATAAGTCACGCCTTCATCTGGTTGTGGTGTCGGCACAAGTGAGCCACGCTGCAGCGCATCAAGCGCACGGCCAAGCAAGTCAGCGCCGCGGATCATCATATCGTCATGAAGGTCGCCGGCGGTCATAGTCTCAGTGATCGGGATATGTTCGCTTAGCAATATATCCCCTGTATCTAACCCTTCATCCATTTGCATGATCATCACGCCGGTTGCGCTATCACCAGCCATGATGGCTCGTTGGATGGGCGCAGCACCCCGCCATCTTGGCAGTAGTGAGCCATGCACGTTTAAGCACCCATAGGGGCAAGCCTCTAAAATAGGGGTTGGCAATAAAAGGCCATAAGCGACAACAATAGCTACATCAGCATTGAGCGCTTTGAACGCTTCAACCTGCTCTTCGCTTTTCAGAGAGTTAGGAGTGAAGACTTGCAGACCAGAGCTTTCTGCAAATTCGTGAACTGGGGTTTTGCGCACCTTACCGCCGCGGCCTGCTTTGCGGGGAGGCTGGCTATAAACGCCCACAACCTCATGACCTTTATTGATGATTTCAGCTAATGTGGGAATTGAGAATTCTGGCGTTCCCATAAAGATTACGCGTAAGGTCATGTTGAGATCTAAACCTTCTTTTTATTAGATGTTCAATTTTGCTTCGAGTACTAGGCCTTAAATTTGAACGGCCTTTTTGGCTTTGGCAAATTTTTTAATCACTCTGTCCCGTCGCAATTTAGAAAGATAGTCAATGAATAGCATACCATTTAAATGGTCGATCTCATGTTGAACGACTGTACCTAATAGCCCTTCACAATCACGCTCTTGGGGTTTACCATCTTCATCTATATAGCCGACTTTAACAACGGCTGGCCGCTCAATCTCAGCGAAATATTCGGGAATTGAAAGACAGCCCTCTTCATAAACGGAGCGCTCATCAGAAGACGAGAGTATCTCTGGGTTGACCATAATGATCGGGGCTTTTTCTTCATCTTCTGCATTTGACGCATCCATCACAATAAGACGGATCGGGATGTTGATCTGCGGTGCAGCTAATCCAACACCTGGAGCGTCATACATGGTCTCAAGCATATCCTCCATGAGTGTTTTTAACTCTGGTGTGATATCTTCAATGGCCGCGCAGTTTTCCCTTAAAACCGGATCAGGAATAGTGATGATTTCTTTTAAAGCCATAGTTTTCTTTCATATATTCGCATAGTCACTTGCAGAACTTGCCTTTTTCTTGGCCGATAGATAGCTTAAATATCTAATAGGGGGAAGAACAATATAATAGACACCCCAAAATATAGGGGAAACCTTTAATTTATATAAGCAATTTTAACGGGGGGACAATGTCATGACATCTGAAACATCTCAAAATACGAGCACCGGCACACTTCGAGGTAGCATTGCTTTTCCGCTTTTATTGTTGGTGCTCTATCTCATTTTGATGGTTTGGCTGGCGATTGAGCCCTATAGCCGTGCGACCTGGTTTGCTGAGAACTTGCCTGTTTGGATTGTTGTAGGGTTACTTGTCTTCACTTACAAGTCTTTCCGGTTTTCTAACCTCTCTTACTTCTTGATGTTTTTCTTCCTTTGCTATCACACGATTGGTGGGCACTACACCTTCTCACGAGTGCCGTTTGATTTCTTTAATGACCTTATTGGGTCTGAGCGGAATAATTTTGATCGAGTTGGGCATTTTCTTGTTGGTGTATTTGCCTATCCGACAGCTGAACTTTTCATGCGCAAGGGCTGGGTCTCTGGGGTGAAAATCGCGGCGCTGGTTGGCTTTTTGGCTGTAAGTATGTGGGCCGGACTTTATGAAGTGATCGAGATGATTTACGCGATCAATTATGGTGGTGATCAGGCTGCTGATTTCCTTGGTAGCCAAGGTGACATTTGGGATGCACAAAAGGATATCGCCATGGATATGCTGGGTGCGGTTTTGTTTGGAGCGCTTTATTTGTGGTGTGGGGTGAGGGAAAGGGATTGATTAACTCTTCCTGTTTGCACTATCACTTAAATAGAAGAGCAAATAAACAATGCAAAATTACTCCAATGGTTCGCAAAATCTATTTATGATGTGTACGGAGTTATAGCAACTTTACTCCGATTTTTTCTTTTTACCTTGCACAACCCAAACCTATCCTGCAATAGTAGACACTTTATAGTTGCGTTGCGGGGGTTGAATTATGGAAGTTTTTGAGTTTGTCGATCTTAATGATTATAAAGCCGTCTTTTCTATTATTGCTAGCGCCTTAACAATCTTCACATTGGGTTTTGGTTTTGGTCGATGGCTACGGAATAGATCAGATGATAAAATCTCTGCAAAACTAAAAAAAGAAAACCATAGCCTTGCCATCAAACATGGACGAGAGAAAAAGCAAGCTGAGCGTCTTGGGTTAGTGCTTAATGAGCAGCATGAAGCAATACGTACAGTACGAAATATCTGGCGCCGTCCTGCTGAGTTTGACCTGAATTCTCATTCTCGGAATTTAGTCTCTTCTAAACCAATTATCACTGTTGCAAACTTTAAGGGTGGAGTGGGTAAAACAACTATTGCAGCTAATTTAGCTGCTTATTTTGATAGCATAGGCAAAAGGGTACTCCTTATAGATTTTGACTACCAGGGAACTCTTACCGATATGGTTATGAATGCAATGAATGTCAGTCATCCTGATCTATCTGCGAATTCATTACTATTCGATGATAAACAACCCATGGATGTTTTAAATCAGGCCGAACTAGTCAACATATTAAGCCATAACTCTAGAATGTTTCCTGCATTTTATGAACTCAATGACGCGGAAAACTGCATGTTGCTACGTTGGTTTTCTGGTATGAGTGAAGAAATCAGGTTTAATCTTCATAAACATTTGAGTTCTGATATTTTTCAAAAACAATTCGATGTTACAATTATTGACGCACCTCCTCGTCCGGGTACAGCTGTTGTAAATGCAGCTTGTGCGAGCACTCATGTACTAATTCCAACCATTTTAGATATGCCTTCATCTGAAGCAACTTTAAACACACTAGAAGTTTTCAATGAATATCGAAATGAACTAAATCCTCAGATCAAGCTTTTGGGTATTGTACCTTCTAAAGTTTCCAGAAGAGCCGATTATCTGGCTTATGAAAAACGAGCCCTAGACTATCTAGAGCAAAATATTCATCAGTTTTGGAATGGAGGCTCAAAAGAAGATATACTAAGCAATGCACCAATTTTACAGAGAGCTTCAATTGCGCAAAATGCAGCGAGTAATATTGCTTATCTGGTAGGTAATGGCACAGATGATAGAATTATGTTTGATGGTTTAGGGGCCATAATTGCAAATAAGCTTGGTTGGAATGTTCCGGGCATATCTGAAAAACCATTCATTATGGCAGGAGAGTAAGTTATGAAAGTTCAAAACGTCAAAACTGGATTAGAAAAGCTCCTACCTGTTTTAGAAACATGGGAAGCAACCAAGGTCTCAAAAGATTTTCAAAAACTCGTTGAACTTATGGATGGTTATGAAGACATGACCATTGATGCCTTTTGTAAAAAAGCTCGAGAAGGTTTAGAGGGACGTAAGAAGCCTGCTGGTAATGCAACTGCAATCAGACAAGAAGTGGTGGATGCTCATGTTTTATCCCTTAAATCTGCTAACGAGAATGATGGCCAATTTTCTACTGCCATAGATACACTTAGGACAGATAAGCAAGTTCGCATGAAGGAACTCAAGGCCATTGCTGAAGGGTATATGGGGCTCACCCCCCTATCAAAGAAGAAGAACGATCTAATTGACGAGATAAAAACTCTTAGAGCTCAAAATTTTAGAACCGAACACAAACTCAAGATTTTATCGAAATGGTAGGGCTAATAACTACCCCGCCGCGCCTTTTCTCTGTGCGTCATAGTTCTTCGCGAAGATAATTATCGCGTTGATGAG
>CAXIBI010000106.1:0-9121 GCA_964022305.1 uncultured Hyphomicrobiales bacterium
ATCAACAACCTCAACCAGCTGGTAGCAATGATAGAATGACAGGGCGTGAGTTTGTTGCTGGAGCTCCGCAATCAGTTGATCGTTCGATGCGCCGGATGCCGAGTATGGAGGATTTGCCAATTACCGGGCAAAACCAACTGCGTGCTTACAGAGCGCCTGAAGGGCAGACGAATGATGCTGAGCCTAAGAAAAAGGGCGGTTTTTTCAGTCGTTTAACTGGACGGAATCGTAAAAGTGAAACAGAAGTGCATGAGCCTGTTGCGCCTCAAGATATGCCATCGCCTTATGAGCAGGGGCCTTCTTTTGCTCCACCTCCACCTAGGGAAGTTTCTGGAGGACCTCAGCAAAATGTTGAGAGGCATGCGCCTGTGTCCCATTCAAGTCCTCGTACTGAGGGAAATGATGAGGCTGACTTTGGTGCTCCAACAAGATCAATTGTAGCTGGAGATGAACGGCTCGTTGCTGGGGGCGCGCCTGTTGGTCAGCCAGTTGAAAGAGCACAAGGTGAATTTAAAGCTCAAGGAGAGTATGACTTGAGCATGCAGGAGCATTATAAAAAACATCCTCCGCTACCAGGAAGAGAGCCGGCTGCTGAAGCTAATGGTGTTGAGGCAAAATCAGAAGTAGAGCCTCTAGCTCATGAAAATTGGGTTCCAACCCGTCCTGAGAAGCCGCAAGAGCGTTATCCGACACTGGAATTAAATAAAAGCGGTGGTGGATTACCTTTGGATGAGGAAGAAAGCATCGCTGATATACCGCCTTTTTTGAAAGAGAAGAGAGAAGGCTAAAGTTATATAAATTTTATGATTTGAGCGGGGATTTATTCTCCGCTTTTTTTATAAATTGGTGCGAATCAATGCTTTATTCAGCGCGCTGACTTCACAAAAGTTACAAACAATTGTTTTTTTCATTAAATTAACAACAGTAAAACTCGGAATTTGTTTGCAATTACAGTGTGTTAACGAGTTGGTAACAGACTGTAAGAAACCGTGATTTGTGTGATCAATCTTCAGTGGTGTATGTTTTTTTCATGATAGTCATAAGCTTGAAGGTTTTAGATTGAGATTTCAGGTTAATCATAATTAATCGAGTTGAAGTTGAAATTTAAAATCAGATGTTTGTAACTTTTATGTTGTTTGTAACTCTCTTAAGGGGTTTGAGTTTTATCAAATTTTGGCTTTAACTTTAAGAACAGCCTTGGTTGTCTTTTTTAGGTCTAAATAGATGAAATATTGGATGCTTAGTTACAGTCTAGTTACACGTTTTTAGATTGTAGTTTGAGAGATTTAAGAAATTTTAGATGGCGATAAAAACTTTAAAATACGCTGTTTTGAGTTTCATAAGACTGGTTTAGATTAAACGGTGTTTTGAACATCGTCAGATTTAGAAGATTAGCACTTTGAGATGTGTGTTGGTGTTAATTACAAAATTGAGAGATTTTATCTAAATCTTTGGACCGGATACAGACTTTAAAAGCAGATGCAGGTTTTAAATTTGATATGAACCTGGATTTGGACAACAAACACTAGAGTTTATGGTTGGGGGGCTCCGAAATGCTGGTTGGACTTGAGATATAAGTTCTTAACGCGTTCTGGATGTCTAGATAAGACAGGGTAATTTAGAGGGTATTCTCTCATGGGTAATTCATACGTTGGAGCGAAACAGACCACGCTCAGTCAATCAGTGGTTATGACTGGAGTTGGTGTTCATTCGGGGGCTCCTGTTTCTATAACTCTTCATCCGGCTGATGCAGACACAGGCATTAATTTCTTGGTTTCTAAAGATGGCCGTGATGTTGAAATTCAAGCGCATTGTGATTTCATTAAAAACCTAACACTTTGTACAATTTTAGGCTCTGATTGTGGCGCTGTTGTTGCGACTGTAGAGCACTTAATGTCTGCGCTTCGTGGTCTTTCTATTGATAATGTTCTTGTTGAAATTGATAATGGCGAAGTTCCTATTATGGACGGTAGCGCCATGCCTTTTGTTCGCGCCATCGAAGAAGTTGGGTTGAAAGACCTTGAGGCGCCGCGCAGCTTTATCAAAGTTTTAAAGCCAATTCGTGTTGAAGAAAATGGCTGCTGGGGTGAATTACTTCCTTATAATGGGTTTAGACTTGATGTGGAGATTGATTTCGAAACGCCAGTTATTGGTCGTCAGAGATTTAGCTCTGATATGAACCCTGGTGTATTTCGTGAAGAATTAGCCAGAGCTAGAACTTTTGGCTTTATGGAACAGGTTGAAGGTTTGTGGGCAGCTGGGCGCGCTCTTGGTGCTTCGCTTGAAAATACAGTGGCGATTGATAAAGGCAAGGTGATCAACCGTGAAGGGTTGCGCTGGACTGATGAATTTGTTCGTCATAAAGCGCTTGATGCGGTTGGTGATTTGGCACTTGCTGGTTCTCCTTTGCTTTGTTCTTATAAATCATATCGTGGTGGTCATGCTTTGAATGCAAAAGCGATTAAGACACTTTTAGCTGATAAAGATGCTTGGACGAAGGTTTCTGTACCTGCTGTGCCTGCTTCTGTTGAGCATTATGCTGATGGCACTGTTGGAGACAGACAAGGTGCTGCGGTTCTTTCTGCTGCTAATTTTGCTGCAGACCGAAGTTAAGTGGGGCTTTTTCACACTTAAGTGATTTTTAAATTATTGAAATGTTTCAGTTTTAAAGGCAAGTACATGTGTACTTGCCTTTTTTATTTGGCTTCTAGAGCGTTCCGCCTCAAAAGTGGATACCGGTTTTAGGGAAAAGGACCGCTAAAAAAGATTAGAGCATTCAAACTTAACTATCTAAAAAAGGAATGCTCTAGCAAATTTATGTGCGTATTTTGCATCTGAGTTAAGCAATTTTGCAAAAATTTTGATAGTTCTGTCCAATTGCTCTAAAAAGTCATATAATTGAGCATAGAATCTCCACATTCGTGGCTTTTCTTGTGAGTGTTAGGTTTCCGGGGTGTACGTGATTTTGGGGTGTTTCTAGTTAAGTTTTTGGCTGAGTTCGTTCTTAGGTTTATTTCGTTAAGTGATTAATTTGCCAGAAATGAAATTTGAAATTAACTGACGGGACTATTTTATGAGGCTCTTGGCGATAAGTCTGGTATTAATCGGGTTATTGGTCTTGTGCCTATTTATTTTTGGATTTTCTCTTTTCCTTTAGGGGGATTTTATGTTGACGCTAAAGCGCTTTGCTTTTGTTTTAGTCATTTTTGTTAGTGCAGCACTTGGAGGATGTTCTTCTTCTCCATTAGCTGATGTTGGTTCATCGGTTAGTTCCTTAGGGGGCTGGTTTGGTGGTGATCAGAAAGAATATCTCGACGCTGAAAAAGTTGAACCTGCTGCTAAGCTTTACAGTGAGGCTGATCAGCTTTTAACTTCGGGTAAATATGAAACTGCCGCTAAGAAGTTTGAAGATGTTGACCGTCTTCATCCTTATTCTCCTTTAGCGCGGCGTTCTATCGTTATGGCAGCTTATTCAAATTATAAAGATGGTAAGTACCCTGAGGCGATTGCTGGTGGTAAGCGCTATGTGACTTTGCATCCAGGTACGAAAGAATCTGCATTGGCTCAGCATGTGATTGCTATGTCTTACTTTGATCAAATTGCTGATCCTAAGCGTGATCAAAAAAGAACAAAGGATGCGCTTAAATCTTTAGAGACTTTGGTCCGCCGCTATCCGAATAGTCGGTATACGAAAGATGCACGAAATCGGATTAGAGTTGCAAAGGATGTTTTGGCTGCTGCTGATATGAATGTTGGGCGGTATTATCTTAATCGTAAAAACTATTTAGCTGCGATCAACCGCTTTAAATCTGTGATTAAGAATTATCAGACAACGCGTCATGTTGAAGAAGCGCTTGCACGGATTGCTGAAGCTTATATGGCGCTGGGGATTGCTTCTGAAGCGCAAACAGCTGGTGCAATCCTCGGGCATAACTTCCCGAATTCACCGTGGTATAAAGATACATATGCGTTGCTCAAGTCTGGTGGTTTGGCACCGCGTAATAATTCAGGCTCTTGGCTTTCTAAAACGTGGCAAAATACGTTGAATGCTGCGAAGAAGCTCAATCCAATTTAAGTGGAATACATTCCATTGTTTTTAATTTAATGCCTTGCGAAAAGTTTGTTTTTTCGCAAGGCATTTTTTATGTCTAAAATAAAAAAGTTCTGCATATCTTCTTGGCTTTTAGAGGTTAAATGAGACCATCCATTTTCTCTTCTCATGAAAACTGCTATCCATCTAGAGCAAAAAATAATTTATAGGCTATTTTGTATGAGCGATTTTTCTAACATTGAAGTTCAGGAGCTTGATGAGCAACAGGCTTTGTCTGAGTTAAAGCGATTAGCTGATGAAATCGCCAAACATGATCAACTCTATTATCAAAAAGATGATCCTGAGATTTCTGACGCTGATTATGATGCTCTACGCCAGCGGAACTTAGCGATAGAAGCAAAATTTCCTGATCTTATTTTAGAGACCAGCCCGAGTAAAAAAGTTGGGGCAGCTCCACTTGAAGGGTTTGAAAAAGCAACTCATAGCGTGCCGATGCTATCGCTTGGAAATGCGTTTAATCGGGAGGAAGTTGAAGATTTTACTAACCGGGTGAAGCGGTTTTTAAGTTTAGAGCCGCAAGACAAGCTTGCTATTGTTGCAGAGCCTAAGATTGATGGGCTTTCGATATCGCTTACTTTTTCTAAAGGTGAATTGGTCCGGGCTGCGACGCGTGGTGATGGCCGCGTTGGGGAAGATGTTACTCATAATATTTTGACTATTGATGAGATCCCTAAGAAGATTTCTGGTGATGTGCCTGAGCTGTTTGATATTCGCGGTGAGGTCTACATGGGGCATGATGATTTTCTGACCTTGAATGCTGCTCAAGACAAGCAAGGACAAAAGGTTTTTGCTAATCCGCGTAATGCGGCGGCTGGGTCTTTGCGCCAGTTAGATCCATCGATTACAGCAAAGCGGCCACTGAAGTTTTTTGCCTACAGCCTTGGGGATGCGCAGGTGCTTGGCGTGAAGCATCATTCAGATGTGCTTGCTCAATTTGAAAAATGGGGATTTCCGGTTAATCCATTGACTAAAGTTTGTATGTCTGTTGATGAACTCATGGAGCGTTATGAGCATATTGCGCTTCATCGCTCTGACCTTGGTTATGATATTGATGGTGTTGTTTACAAGGTAGATGATCTCACTCTTCAGGAACGGTTAGGTTTTGTCTCGCGGGCGCCGAGATGGGCGATTGCGCATAAGTTTGAGGCTGAAAAAGCAGTGACGCAATTAGAGGCGATCGAGATCCAAGTTGGTCGTACTGGTGCGTTGACGCCAGTTGCTAAATTAACACCGGTAACTGTTGGCGGTGTGGTTGTTTCTAATGCGTCCCTTCATAATGAAGATGAGATTGCGCGCAAAGATGTGCGTGTTGGGGATTATGTGGTGGTGCAACGGGCGGGTGATGTTATTCCGCAAATTGTTGAAGTTGTGCTTGATAAACGATCTAAGGGGAGTGAGCCATATTCTCTGCCTGAGGTTTGTCCGGCTTGTGGGTCGCCGGCTGAGCGGGCGATTGACCTTGCAACAAACCGGCAAGATGTTGTGCGTCGATGTACAGGTGGGTTTATTTTTCCAGCCCAAGCACAAGAGCGACTTAAACATTTTGTCTCTCGTAATGCGTTTGACATTGAGGGAATGGGAGAGAAACAGGTTGAGGCTTTTTATGACCTTGAATGGGTGAAAACGCCGGTTGATATTTTCTCCTTGGAAGCTAAGGATGAGAGCCGCTTAACATCTTTGAAAAATATGGATGGTTGGGGTGAGAAGTCGGTTGCCAAATTGTGGGATGCGATTAATGAGCGCCGTACGATTGGTCTTGATCGGTTTATTTATGCGCTTGGGATCAGACATGTTGGGGCGACAACAGCCGCAGATTTGGCACGTCACTATGGTGAAGCGGAGTTGTGGCTCAATGCTATGGTTGCAGCTGGAGATGAAGACGCTGCTGCATTTGAAGATTTGAAAAATATTGATGGGATCGGCGGTGTAGTTGCGCGCTCGCTTACCCATTATTTTAAAGAGCCACGGAATTTAGAGCAGGTGCAAGCCTTGTTTGATGTGTTGACTGTTGAGCCTGTTGAGTTTGAAGAGGTGGCCTCAAGCGTTTCAGGTCAGACAGTTGTTTTTACTGGCAAGCTAGAGCTTATGAGCCGGGCTGAGGCGAAGGCGCAGGCTGAGCGTTTGGGTGCGAAGGTTGCAGGCTCCGTTTCAGCCAAGACGAATATTGTCGTGGCTGGCCCTGGCGCTGGCTCTAAACTGAAAAAGGCTGAAGAGCTTGGCGTGAAGGTTTTAACTGAGCAAGAATGGCTTGATTTAATCGGTTAAAAACCCCTCCTTATTCAGAAGAATTTTAAAATTACTTCTCTGGTTTAATGGGACTTGTTGCAGCTTTTAGCCATGATTTAACCGGTCCTTTTAACTCTGGGCTGAGGGTTTTATAGACTGTGCGATGGTAATTATTCAGCCATTTGAGCTCGCGTTCGTCTAAATATTTACAATCGATCAAGTGACGATCAAATGGAGCAAGGGTTAAGGTTTCAAAATGCATCATTTTATGTTCGCCGCCTGAGATGTCTTCTGGCTCAGTTACTAAAATTAGATTTTCAAGGCGGATACCGTAAGCGCCTTCTCTGTAATAGCCTGGTTCATTTGAAATGATCATGCCAGGCTCTAAGGGGACTGTGGCTCTGCTTGAAATGCCTTGTGGTCCTTCATGAACTGATAAGAAACTGCCAACGCCGTGGCCAGTGCCATGGGCAAAGTCGAGGCCTGCTTGCCATAAGGGGGCTCTTACTAAAGGATCAAGATCGACACCTCTAGTGCCTTTCGGGAAATAGGCGGTGGCTAGATTAATATGAGCTTTAAGGACTAATGTGTAGTGCTTGCGCATAGGGCCGGTTGGTTTCGTTGTTGGGGCATCAATGGCAATGGTGCGAGTGATGTCTGTGGTGCCATCTTGATATTGGGCCCCTGAATCCACCAGATACAAATCTCCCATGTTTAAGCGTCGATTGCTTTGTTCGCTTACGCGGTAATGGACAATGGCGCCATTTGGCCCTGCGCCTGAAATGGTTTCAAAGCTGATGTCTTTGAGGGCACCGGTATCGAAGCGGAATTTTTCTAAGGCCTTCGCGCTGTTGATTTCATCAAGTGTGTTCTTATCAGCATTTTCTGATAACCAATGCAGGAATTTGGTGACAGCTAGGCCATCACGGATATGAGCTTGGCGACTGCCTTCAATCTCAGCTTTATTCTTTTTAGCTTTTGGCAGTGAGCAAGGATCATCACCTCTGATGATCTCGGCCCTGGAAGCACGTAGTGTTTGATAAATTGCACCATTGGTTCGCATTGGATCGATGAGAACTTTTTTAAATTTTGAGCCCAAGACTTTTAAGCGGTCTTCAAATTGATCCGGATTTAGAATGCGAGCGTTTGCTGCAACTTGCTCTTTGGCTCTTGCGCCCAGACGATCAGACTTTAAAAAGAGCTCAGGCTTGGCTTGGCGGTGAATGATGGCATTGGCCAGCATGATGGGGGTGTGTCTGATATCGCTGCCGCGAATGTTAAACAACCAACAAATAGATTCAGGGGCTGTCACTACGAAGGCATCGCATTGTTTTTCTTTGAGCTTTGATTGAATAAGCTCAATTTTCTCAGCGGTGTCTTGGCCAGCGTATTTTTTTGGATGAGAAACAACAGGGTTTTCAGGAATAGCTGGTTGATCGTCCCAGATTTCATCAACTGGATTTTTCGTGACTGAGATGAGTGTGGCGCCTGCTTTCTCGATAACTTCCAGGTAAGTTTCATAGGATTTGACGCTATGGAGAGTTGGGTCAATGCCGATTTTTTGTCCGCGTTTTATATTTTCACCTAGCCATTTATGGGGTAGTTTTTCCGCAATAGGCACAGGTGTGATGATTTTCTTATCAACTTCGTTTTGCACTTGGAGAGTGTATCTTCCATCAATGAAGATGGCGGCTTTGTTGTTTAAGATAATCGCTAGGCCAGCTGAGCCTGAAAAACCTGTGAGCCAGAGCAAGCGTTCATCATGGGGCGCGACATATTCGTTTAAGTGTTTGTCACTACGAGGAAGGATGAAGCCGTCTAACTTTTGTTTTTTAAACTGTTCACGTAAGTTTTTGATGCGCTCTGCACAATGGTCTGGTCCGCCACGATTTTCATAAGATTGGAACATTATCTCTCTCTCACGGCTATTCCATGAGCTAAGCTCATGGGCCTACGAGGTGCGGCGCAACGCGCCGGGCTACACTGGCGTTTCGCCATGTCCCTCAGTCCGTAGTGGACTGAGCTCCTTCTTCGTATGGTTAGATACTATAAATGCCGTTTTTTCTAGTGTCGTTTAATTGGAGTTAGTTTATCTATTCTTTAATCTACTGATAGTTATTTCTTTAATAAATAACCATAAATAAAAAGATAAAACATATTACGCATTTTTGTGAAATAGGCTTGTTGTCCATTCATCGATTAATTCAGTTTTGAGATGGGTTAGGCCTTCTGCTTCATATGCTCTTATGACATCTTGCGATTGAACATCAAGGATGCCTGATAATAGGAGTGTGCCATCAGGGGCAACAGCACTTGCAATCTTAGGAGCCATGGCGATGAGTGGTTTGGCTAAGATGTTGGCGATCAGGAGCTCAAACGGTGCGTTTGCCTGAATCGTCTCATCATTTAGACCATCACTGCAGATGTGAGTGATTGGTGCCTGGAGCTTTCCTTCTGGTCTATTGAGCTCATCATTTGTTTTGGCAACTTCAACTGAGATTGGATCAATATCACAGGCGATGATGTTGGCTTGGTTGAAAACCTTTGAGGCAGCGATAGCTAAGATACCTGAGCCGGTGCCAAGGTCGAGGATGTTTTTGGGCTCTTTCGTTTCTGCAATCTCACTAATGGCTTTCAGGCAACCCTCTGTTGTGCCGTGATGGGCTGTGCCGAAAGCTTGGGCGGCGTCGATGAGGATCGGATAGGGCTCGCCCAAAGCTTTGTCATTATCATGACTGCCATGGATGAAGAAGCGCCCGGCGCGCACTGGCTTTAAGCCTTTTT
>CAXIBI010000107.1:0-8695 GCA_964022305.1 uncultured Hyphomicrobiales bacterium
ACGTTCTTTTTGTGTGCGCTCGGTTTATCATCGTGGGTCATATGAAAAGCCAGGGCTTGTTCTTGGACTTGACCGGGGTGGTGCGTGTGATGGGGTTTTGTTTTATGTGCCGCCCGCAACTGCACTGCAAACGCTTCATTGTCTACGTAAACGAGAGCAGGTGACTGGTGTATACCGTGAGCTTTTCCGCCCTGTTCAGTTACTCGATGGTAGTGGCCGGGTGTTTCGTGCGCTTTGTTATGTGGCTGATCGAGGTCATCAGCAATATATTGGTTCCCTTTCCCTTCAACGTAAGGCCGATATTATTAAAATATGTGTTGGGCGCTCGGGGAAGAATATTGATTACTTTCTATCAACCTTACGTCATATGGATGAGCTTGGATTTTATGATGCTGAGCTTGCGCGGATCTTGGTGTTGACGGGGTGTGCTTATCGGTTGTGAGAGAAAAAGAGAAACAAAGCACTTTTAGTGCTTTGGGTTTTGGCCGTTGATGGATTGGCAGCCCAGTAGATCAAGGCGGATCATGTTGCGTTCGTGATCGTTTTTGGTCATCACATTCACATGAATTTCATTGGCGCCAAATTTTGCTGCGCTATGACGCAAGAAGGCTAGGTTTAAAGAATTTGCGTTGTCTGTGGTTTGACCGATGGACAGGGCTGTGCACTCGTCATTCTCATCTCGTCTCACCAGCACATAATTTGCCTTTGGTAATTCTGGGCAGGTAAAAAGTGAATAAACGCTGTGTATGTATCTCTTGCCTGATGCGCCTTGCCAAAAATGAAACGCATTTTCTAGCTCTGCATCGTTTGAAATAAGAAGGGGTTCGTTTAGGTTGACTTGCTCAACCACTTGCTGAGGTGAAGATTTACGCATGTTACCTGACTTACACTGTACATTTACTAACATTTGTCTGCCTCCTCATTTGTTGTCTTACCGCTTTCTATTTTTATATATAGGCGTCAAGATCGATCAAAAAAGGGCTGACTTATGGCCTTCTTGGGGCACGTTTATAAATCTTATTGTTAAGCTTTAAGTGTTAAGAGGTGGTAAGCAGGGATGTTTTTTTTGCTAAAAACAGTGTGATTTTTTCAAGTTACTGATTTAAAAAGCTTTCTTTTTCTACTTCACCCTCTTTTTGTAACTCATTGCATTTTTCTTCGATGGTTTTGATGAGTGTTTCTTTGAAGGATTTTCTCTCTAACCCTGCTGGGATTGGGGGGAGAAATTCTATGATTATGGTGC
Source organism: uncultured Hyphomicrobiales bacterium (assembly GCA_964022305.1). GTDB lineage: Bacteria > Pseudomonadota > Alphaproteobacteria > Rhizobiales > HXMU1428-3 > HXMU1428-3. The sequence continues at coordinate 1,244 of CAXIBI010000107.1, forward strand.
CTTTATAGAGCTTTTTCTCATTTCTTGGCCAGAAAACGCCAGAATTTAAGGCAACAGGCACACAGGGGATGTTTAAACTTTCATACAGTTTTATCACACCTGGTTTGTAATCCGGCTCTGTGCCAGGGATTTTTCTTGTGCCTTCTGGGAAGATGATAATTTCGCGGTTATCATCTTTGCGGATTTCAGCTTCGCGGAGCATTTCTTTAAGCGCGATGGCTGCCCGTTCTCTGCGTATAGGGATCATTTCGAATTTGCGTGAGAACCAGCCATAAAAGGGGATGGCCATGAGCTCTTCTTTCATGATGAGCGCTGGGTCTTTTAATATGGCGGGGAAGGCAAAGGTCTCCCATGGGGCTTGATGTTTTGCTGCGATGAGAACAGGGTTTTCTGGTAAATTCTCTAAACCGCGCACATCGATTTTGACGCCAACTGTTTGCCGGAGCCACCACAAAACAAATCTGCCGTGAAAGGCTAGGCCAGCCATAGCCCAGGATCGTTTGCCGAATAATAGCGGTGAGCCAATGACGAGGATAAGGGCTGAGCCAATATAAAAGCCAATTTTAAAGATAAGCGAGCGCACTGGTTTTACGAAGTCCTACACATGACAAGTCATATATTCTGCTGTCATTTTAATGATGCGACGAGTTGAGTATGCGGTACACGCCATAGCGTGTTGTGAGCATACAAAGCGCTGCAATGACGACAACGACTATTCCTAGCAAAATAAACCCTGGCAGATCAAGCGCTGCTGTACCGATGAGGCGGCGAATTTCAGCACTTGTCATGTTGCTTCCTCCAAGGAAGCGCATGAAAAATGGCATGAAGATAAAGACAATCAGAGACCCAGAGGCGCCGACTAAACCAGAGCGGATGCCAAGTGAGAGGAAGTGTCTTTCAAATTCTCTAGCAATAAAACGGTCCGTTGCGCCAACAAAGTGAAGCACTTCAACGATCTCTCTATTTGAGGCCATCGCGGATCTGGTGGCAGAGACGATAACAGCTGTTGTCGCAAGCCCTACCAAGATTAAAACCGCTAGCCCCGCCAAGGCCATAGAACGGGTGACCGTTTGAATTTGAGATTGCCAGCGACGGTGGTCATCAAGGGTTGCGCTTTTAAAATTTTTCTTTATGTCGTTTCGTAATTGCTCGAGATTGGGGCGGTTATTTCGATCAAGCTCGACAGCAATGAGACGAGGGATAGGCAGGTCTTTTAAATTTGCACCATCTCCTAGCCATGGCTCTAATAGTTCTGCGCTTTCTGCAAGTGGCAGAGGGCGCACGCCTGTGACTCCAGGTTGGTTGGTTAGAAAGAATGAGATTTTTGAGAGTTTGTCTTCTATATTTTCTGTGCGATTGATACTGATTTGAACGGTGACTTCGCTGGCGATATTTTCTGTCCAGGCGGTGGCGGATTGATTGATGAGATAAACTCCGCCAGCTGTCAGTGAGGCCAGGAAGCACATAATCGAAATCACGATGACAAGTGAGCTACCTGTCACGGTTTTCGCTTGGACGATAGGCGTGTTTTGGTTGCCCCAACTGCGCTCTTTTGGGCGCGAGGGAGAATAAATCTCTTTGCTTGCCGGCGTATTCGGTGGGGCTGAATTATTGGGTTGGAATGTCATGTTATCCTACCTGATGAACTCGTCCGTCATGTAGCTCAAGACGTGGTGCCTGGAACTGTTGCATTAGTTGGTGATCGTGGGTTGCGATGATAACTGATGTGCCCAATCTATTAAGCTCAATAAAAAGTCGCAGTAACCGGCGCGCCATTTGAGGGTCCACGTTACCGGTTGGTTCGTCGGCGAGCAATAGTTCTGGTTTGCCAATTACGGCTCTAGCAATGGCAGCTCTTTGTTTTTCACCGCCAGAGAGAACTGGTGAGAGGGCATACATGCGCTCACCCAAGCCAACCCATTGCAATAAATCTGTGACGTCTTCTTGATAATCATTTGGTTTTTTGCCTGTGACCCGAAGAGGAAGAGCGACATTTTCCCAAGTGCTTAAATGATCTAGTAGGCGGAAATCCTGGAAAACGATGCCAATTCTGCGCCGTAAATCTGCTCGTCTGGAGGGGGTGATTCGGGTGACATTTTGCCCAAACAGGTGAATGAGGCCGCGGGTGGGCTGAATAGACATAAATAAAAGTCTTAAAAGCGATGTTTTACCGGAACCAGAGGGGCCTGTTAGAAAGTGCAGAGATCCTGGACGGAGGTGAAAATTTACATCTCGTAGAATTTCAGGTCCTCTTCCGTAACGAAGAGCGACATTTTCTAATCGAATCAATGGACTAAACCCTCTAATTGATGTGTTTTTACTTCTAATTTGATTATAGTTGCTGGCCAGACCGTACACATGAAGTGGCCGATTTTTGACGTATATTAGGCGCCATTATTGCTGGCATAAATGATTTTGTAAATTTTATTTAGCCTTTGAATGAGGCCAAAGCGGGGATAAGTCCCGAAAAGAAGGGCTTCTTTAATTATTTCTCGGTTATTTCTAGATATTCTTAGATTTTGAATTTGATTTGGTGCACTTTGCTATGATTTTGGTTTGTCCAGAATGTTCAACCCATTATGAAATCCCCTCGGCCTTGCCCGATGAGGGAACTAAAGTGCGTTGTACCGGTTGTTCTCACGTTTGGATGGCAACGAACGAAGATGTTTTTGAAACAGTTGAATTGGCCGAAGAAAGCATTAAAGCTAAGAATACTCAGGCAGAAGAAACAGAAGCTAGCCTAGAGGACGCTATTCCTGCTCTTTCTCCCAATGATGAAGACCCTCTTGAAGAACTCGATTTTGAAGAAATTGAAGATGTGCTCAGCGAAGATGTTGATGACAGTGTTGATGAGCTAGACCAAGCTGAACTGGATAGCTTGTTTGAAGAGATGGGCGTGGAGATGGAGCCCGAACCTGAACCCGAGCCCGAGCCCGAGCCAGAAGAGGATAACTCTCAGGATGATATTGATAGTCTATTTGATGAAATAGATGAGCCAGAGGAAGATAACTCCAAGGATGATATTGATAATCTGTTTGATGAAATGGGAGAAGACGAGGGGGAGGAAAATTCTCAGGATGATATCGATGGGTTGTTCGATGAGCCTGCAGAAGATGAAGGAGAGGAAAACTCCCAAGACGATATAGATGGTTTGTTCGATGAACCTGCAGCTGATGAAGGCGAAGATAATTCTCAAGATGATATAGATGGTTTATTCGATGAGCCTGCAGCTGAAGCTCCAGAAGAAGCACCAGAGGAGCCCGAGGAAGAGGCGTTAGAGGACCCATTTGATAGTGAGATTGAGGAGGTTGTTACTGATGAGCCTCAAGCTCAAGAGGCACCTAGTGTGCCTATTGCTGCGAAAGGCCCTTTCTGGAAAACTATGAGCCGGCAAGAAATGATTGGTTGGGGGGGATATTCCCTTTCGCTTTTCCTTGTTGTTATTGTTTTGATTACAGCTCGTGTGCCAATTGTGAGAGCTATCCCTTCTATGGCCGGGTTTTATTCATCTCTAGGTATGGATGTGAATGTTAGAGGTATTACTTTTGCTAACGTTCAGCAAAAGTGGGTTATTGAAGATAATCGTCTTTTGCTCAAGGTTGAAGGTGAGATCACCAACCTGACTAATCGTTATAAGACTTTGCCGCCTATGGTATTTGGGGCTGTGGGGAAGAATAAAAAAGAAATTTTCCGTTGGGTGATGCAGGTGAGAAAGAAACCTTTATTGCCTGGTGAGAAAGCACCTTTTATGGCGAAGGTTCCCTTGCCACCGAAACAAGCTCAAAAGCTTATTATTAGTTTTCAATAATATATCTCACTTTTTTAGTGCTCCTTCAGTTGCCCACATGGCAACCGTCGCTGTTGCCTACAGCGTTTTGAGCATATAAGCGCAATATTTTTTACGCCCTTATGGGGCGTAAAATGCGCGGGCTTCGCCATGTCCCTCAGCCCGAAGTGGGCTGAGCTCCTTCTTCGTATATAAGCTTAGAGTTTTGATAGTTCAGGACTACTTAATTGCTTTTTTATGCTTCAGATGCCCACAAAGCATCCGCATTAACAACCGGCCTATATAAATTTTGTTAACTCCGCATTGAGAGTTTTGGTTTTACACTAGTGCTGTTTCAACCGGTTTTATAATTTGGGTGATGAATATGGCTAGGATCTTGATAGCTGAAGATGATTTTGCGGTGAGGGATTTTACTTATCGTGCTTTAAGCATGGATCATCATGATGTTGTTGTTGCGCATGAAGGGCAAGAGGCGCTTCGGTGTTTAACGGTGCCTGATGAAAAATTTGATCTCATGATCAGTGATATTCGTATGCCACTTATTGATGGTGTGACACTTTCTAAACTTGCCTTTAATCACCAACCGCACTTACCAGTGTTATTAATGACTGGTTATTCCACAGCTGTTGAAGCTGACTATGCTCCTTCAGTGGTCGGTGTTTTGCAAAAGCCCTTTACTTTGGAAATGATCCGCGATGCTGTCCGCTCTGGATTGGGGCAGGGATTGAAAAAAGGAGCCGCCCAGCCTTTTGTAGATAAACAATTGAAATTTGGTTTTAAGTAAACTGGCTATTTTTCACGCCAATAAAGTTTAAAACCTCTTCAATAGCCTCTCTAAATAATCAATCTCTGGTGCCGGGCGATTAGGATCGCTGAGTTTATTCTGCAAATTCCGGAGGATTTCACGCGCGCGTTGAATGTCTATCTGATCAGGGACTTTTGTGTTGTCGCTTGTATCCATACCTTTTGCGCTTTGAGGACGGCCGATTGGGTCTTTACCACCTGCTTTTTTGGCGCCTCCTTGACTTGATTTGCCTTGCATTTGTACGGCCATTTGTTGAATGCCTTTGCGCAATTGATCTAAGGCTTGTCCTTCTTGGCTGAGAGCACTATTTAAATCATTGTTGTTTAAGGCTTCTTCAGCTCTTTGCATGGCGTTATTGGCATTATCTAAGGGAGAGCCGCCAGTTTGTTTCCCTTTTTTGCCGCTGCCTCTTTTGCCCTGGCCTTGTTGCCCAGTTCCTTGTTGTTGTCCTTTTCCTTTTTGACCGCTTTTCTGCTGGCCTTTATTTGTATTTGCCAGTTTGCTCAATAATTCTTGCAGTTGTTTCCTTAGAGCTTCTTGTTCTTCTTTCAGATGTTTTGCGCCATTTGGTTTATGGGGATGTTTGCCCATTTTTGGGTGTTGTCCGTTTTGTTCAGCTTTTTTGCTCTTTTGCTTTTTGTTCCATTCAAAGGGTCTATCCATTAGCTTTTGCTGTTTTTGCAGACTTTTACTCAGCTCTTGAATTTCTTTGGCGGTTTTATTTTGCTGTTGTTGATTTTGATTTTTTCCGGTTTGTAGATTTTCCAGCATATTTTGCAGTTGGCCTAACATTTTTTTAGCCAGATCTTTAGCGCCAGATTTTGTGAGCTCTTCAATTGTCTTTAGCATTTGCTCGAAATCTTTTTGACTCATATTTTGCTGGTTAGAGTTTTGTTGATTTTGTGCATTTTGATTTTGTTTTTGTTGCTGCTTCGCTAGAGCCTGCATGTATTTCTCTAAAGCTTTTCTTAGCTTGTCGATGGCTTTTTGAATGTCTTCTGCACTTGCATTTTGTTGTAAGGCTTTGCGTAATTCTTCTTGTGCTGTTCGTAATTCTCTCTCAGCTGCTGAAAGATCACCATCTTCTGCATGGCGGGCCAATTGATATAAGAGTTTTGCTAGGTCTTCTTTTTCAGTTCGGCTGTTGGCGCTATCAAGTCTGGAAGCTGCCATTCTAATACCGAGATAAAGAGTGAAGTCTTTTTCAAAGGGAGCCTTGTCGTTCAAGAGCGTAAAGAGTAAATCTGAAACGAGGGTAGATTTTGCTGGCTCCATAATGAGTTGTTTGCGCAAGCCAATTATCCTCTTGGCCACAGGTTTTGTGAACTCATATTCTGGCAAAACAATATTGATTTCAGGACTATTGGATGTGTTTTCTCCTTCATCAGAGGCCGATAGATAGAGCTTAATTGGAAGGCCTGCCCAAGGGTGATCAGTTAGGTCTTTGAAGGTTGTGTCTTCACTTGATTTTGTCTTTTGTTTTGAAATGTTGAGCGCATAGTCAATAGGATCACCTAAAGGACGGTTTTCATCGTTTAGGGTTTCAGGCTCAGATTTTTTCTTATTTTCATCAAATATTTCTTTGATATGTGCTCTTGCTGAAATGACACCATAATCGTCAACAACGCGGTACTTTAATTTCAATGTTTTGCTTGCAGCTGCTGAAGGCGCTTCTATCAATCCTATGATTGGAGGGCTATCAGGGATGATCTCAAAACGCCAGTCTCTTAAGGGAATGGTGTCAATGGTTAGTTTAACGGGGCCATTTTCTGTAACTTTGAGATGAAACTCTTTTGTTCGCTTGTTCGTGGATTTTGGATCTGATGTTTTTATTGGCTTGGCTGTTTGATTGGCTGCTTTCGTTTTTTGAGTTTTGTTCTTGCTTTCAACTTCTACTTTTTCAGCTTCACTACCGTTGATGCGAATTGTGAGAGTTGAGTTTTGGGGGACCAAAACGGATTTTTTCTTTTTGTTAGTAGTAGTTGTGCTCGCATTTTTGCTGCCATCAGCAATGAGTATAGGGGCTTTGCCGGTGTAAGATGGAGGAGTGACCCAGGCATCAATGCGCATATTAGCTGTGTTGATTAGAGGTGGGAGTGTGACAGCACCTGCAATCAGTGATTTTACTTTGCCGCTCTGAAAAAAGACGCCGAGTGCAACCAGCAACATTAAGACCATTCTTAAGGCATAGGGGTCTTGTTTGTATGTTTCTGGTTGTGGTGGACGAACTTTAAGCCGTTTTATTTTTTCAACCAGTCGATTTTTAAATTGCAACCAAATGGCATGAGTTTGCTCATGTGATTGGCTTGAAAGGCTTGGCTCTAATTTATCTTTAAAGGCTTGTGCTGGCTGGTGCGGCAGAGTTGAATTTTTATCTAGCCTTTTAAGGGCTTGGCTTTCTTTGGGGAAACGCAGAGATAAAAGAGGGTAAAAACTTGCAATAAAGGCCATTGCAAAAAGAGCAAGGGCTAATCTATGCATGAGTGGTGAGAGCAGTGGCCAAACATGAAATAGAGTAAAAATTAAAAAGAGTGAAACAACAATAATAGGCGCCCATAATTTTAGCCAAAGGCTTTCTAAAGCCATAGCAATTTTGGTCCAGCGCAGTTTGTTCTCTAGGAGAATTTCGCCCTGGTGACGCTGTTCCGGACTAAGCTCTTGATCAAGCTTAGTATTTTGATTTTGTGAGTTTGGATCCGTAATTATTGGCTTGCTCTCTCATTTTCAATAAATTTGATTTGGTACAGGAATACCCCTGTGGATGTCTTGCACCATAGCATAAAAGGTAGATCTTTGCCTATGGGGGAGACTTCGTCCAAAGGTAAGGTTATTGTGAGATAGGGGCTATTTTGGGGTAAAA
>CAXIBI010000108.1:0-8404 GCA_964022305.1 uncultured Hyphomicrobiales bacterium
TTTGAGCTAACTTGCTTCTTTTGAGCCTTCAAAACTGTTTGGCTCCAAAGTGTATTTCGCGAACTCATAATTCTGCCTCTCTCCTATAACAAATCGCCTCTTTATTACGTGAGGCCTCAGTAAATTGATCCTGTAGATTACTTATATGCCTGAACACACCGAAATAAGGCAATCCAGTGACAAGTTGTATATATTGACACTTATAAAGAGGTTTATTTCACCTCGTGATATGAAAGACACGCTTTTTTATGCTTTGCTCACCATTAAAATGTCAGATTATGGCTTATTTATTACTCTCTATTGCCCTCTTTTAAAAGGTCAAATTAACGCGTACTAATGCTTTAATCCATTTTGTGACAGAAAAGAAAGACCAACAATGTTAAAAAAACACATCAAGGCATTGATTTTATTTAATATATTATCTTTTTCTAGCTTATTAAGTCTTTCTACAATTAGTCACGCGGCAGACCACAGTCCCTTGTTAAAAAGTCATGGGTTAGCCATGCATGGCACCTTAAAATACGCAGATAATTACACCCATTTTGACTATTCAAACCCAAATGCACCCAAAGGCGGCATATTAAATTTAGGTCTACAGGGCACTTTTACCAATATGAACCCTCTAAATATTAGAGGAGGAGCCGGCGCTGGTGTCCGCGGCTTTATCTATGAAAGCTTACTTGCAAGAGCTTTGGACGAACCTTTCTCCCTCTATGGCCTCATTGCCGAAAAAATAACAGTTCCTGATGATCGCTCATCCATTACTTTTTTTCTCAATAAAGCAGCCAAATTTTCAGATGGAAAACAAATCACTGTTGCTGACGTGATCTTCACGCACAAATTACTAAAAGAAAATGGTCGTCCAAACCATCGCACTTATTATAGCAAGGTCAGCCAAATAGAAACCATTGGAGAGAATGGTATTAAATTCACATTCAAACCCAGCGCAGATGGCAAAATCGATCGAGAAATGCCTCTAATCATGGGACTAATGCCCATTTTGCCTAAACACGCCATGACAGTTGAGCAATTTAAATCAGCCAACTTAAAAGCTCCGCTCGGTTCTGGCCCTTACATTATAGATGAAATAGACCCAGGAAAATTCATTAGTTACAAACGCGATCCCAATCATTGGGCAAAAGACCTACCCTCCAATAAGGGACGTTATAATTTCGAAAAAGTAAAATACACCTATTACCGAGATGCGAACTCACTCTTCGAAGCCTTCAAAAAAGGCCTTCATGATGTTCAATATGAAAGTGACCCTGGTAAATGGTCCAAATCCTATAGTTTCAATGCCATCAGAGACGGCCGTGTTGTTAAAAAGGAATTTGAGCTAAAAATTCCCTCAGGCATGTCTGCTCTCGTCTTCAACACCCGCCGTCCTCTGTTTCAAGATCAAAAAATCCGTAAAGCCTTGATTGCCATGTTTAATTTTGAGGGCATCAACCGCCAGCTTTATCATGGCCTCTATACAAGAACCAAAAGCTATTTTGATCGCTCAATTCTATCCTCAACGGGTCATCAAGGTGATGAAACAGAAGCAAAAATTTTAAGTGATGCCTTTAAAAACCAATACCCAAAAATTTGGAACGGCGATTATAAATTACCCAAAAACCGCTCAACCAATCTGGACCGTAGAAACATTAGAAAAGCAACCAAACTGTTTCGCGAAGCGGGCTACAAACTCAAAAATGGTCAAATGGTCAATCAATCAACGGGCCAGCCCTTTGTTTTTGAAATCATGACTGTGACCAAATCCCAAGAAGCACTTCTGTTAAACTATATTGAAAGTTTAAAACTAATCGGCGTGAAAGCCATCATCAGACAAGTTGATTCAACTCAATATCAAAAACGAAAAGCTAGCTTTGACTTTGATATGATCCAAAACAATTGGTCCGGCTCTCTCTCACCCGGCAATGAACAATTATTTCGCTGGAGCAGCAAGCAAGCTGGCACAGAAGGTTCCTATAACTTTGCTGGCATTAAAAACCCAGAGATAGACCAATCAATCGTAGCCCTCCTAGAAGCCAAGGACCAAAAAACCTTCATTTCCTCAGTTCGCAGTTTAGATAGATTGTTATTGGCAGGAGATTATGTCATCCCGCTATTCCATCTAAAAGGACAATGGATGGCCCACAGATCTTACTTAGGTCACCCAGAAAAACCGTCATTCTATGGCTCATTACTCGAATTTTGGTGGGATAAGCGGAGCAAATAATCATTCCATTCAGCACTTGAAAGCCATTTTGTGTTATAACTACCCCCTGCAGTTAAAAAGGAGAGATAAAAATTAGAATATGGTCATTGTTTCTAAAGTGACAAATTTGTGTAAAACCATGCAATTTCAAGCGTAAAGCTACAGGCTAGCTTCAAATAATGATAAATCAGAAGTACCGCACTTTTTCTAAGGGCTTTTGGATACACAAATGAGTCAAACGATCGACACTATTTTTCTCTCAAACGCTGAGAAAAACGGAGACAAACTCGCACTAACAGACAGCGCGAACAGAACCCGTCTAGGCCTCAACACGATCGAAGAACTCACATACACACAAGCATCACGTTACATTCGCCGCACATCTGCCTTTCTGCGCCAGGCACATTTCTCAGATGGTGACACTGTTATTGTTCAGTTACCAAACATTGCTGAAACACCTTTAATCCTTCTCTCCATCATTAATGCAGGTTTAGTCCCCTGCTTGATCCCAAGCCATTGGCGCAAAGTAGAGATAGAAGCGGCCCTCAAAAACATTACCCCTCGTGCCATCATCGCTCATCAAGCCATTTTGGGTGAAGATCCGTTTCAAACCATGTTTGAAATTGCTGCAAACAACACAAGCATTCGATTTATTTATGGATTAGGCAGCGACCTAACAGATGGCGTCACTCCCTTGCCTGATCTATCCACGGCGATCGCAAGTGATCTCTCACCTGAAGAGGAACCAGAAGTTCTCATCCAAAGATCCGGTGAACAAGTCGCCTTAATCGGCTGGACGAGAGGCTGCGAAAACGGAGAGACTTCAGAGGTACATCCTGTTGCTTACACACACATCCAATTGATGGCCAACGCCCATGTGGTCAGCAACACAATCAATTTAGAAAACTCTCCGTCCATCTTATCAGCTTATGCCACAACAAATCTTTCAGGTATGGTAGCTGCCTTACTGCCCTGGGTCTTAGAGATTGGAACCTTACATATCGCAGGTTCCTTAAAAGTTGCCCCTATGGTCGAACGTATAAAAAAATATGAGATCAACCTCGCTCTGATCCCTCAGAGTTTAGGAGAGAAACTAGACAAAACTTTAAATATTGAGCCATCGGAAGACGGACCAGGCACTCATTTAGCGCTGGTCTCACCGACACCATACAAACAACCTGAAAAATTACCCAAAGCGCAATTCAATTCAAATGTGTCATATCTTTTTAATTTAAATGGGCTTTGCATCTACCCTCAGTACAAATTTAAAAGCAGCGAAGAGCAATTCATTCAAATTGGCGAACTATCACTTGGAGCACAACCAGGTCCCAATGGCGAAGATTTGAACCCTCCATTCATAGAAACACGTATTCAAGGCGCAGCCCAAAAAGCAGGCGATGCAACAGAGAGCTTAAAGGGAAGATTAGAGCTCAATGGTATGGCTGTCGGGTTTACCGAGTGGCAACCGGTGATGACAACCACTCAATTGAGCAACTTTGACACTCATTGGGAAAAAACGCACCTATCTGCCACCATCATTGATCAAGCGATGACAATGCTAAAAATCATCCCTTCTCAAGATGATATCTATTATGGCAGTACAGTCTTTTGCGGCCCTGAGCTTGATAAAATTTATCAGCAATATCCTGGCTTTGTGGACGCAGCAGCCTTTTCAATCAAAGATCCTGCCTTAGGAGAACGCCTATTCGCTGCCATCATCCCCCAAGCGGAAGATGCCCTCTCTTATGAAGAATTTAAACAATTCCTACTGGACCAACAAATTTCACCTGCTAAAATACCTGAAAAGCTTGTCACCGTTGAAGAAATTCCAAGATCAGGCGAAGGGTTAGTAGAAAGACAAGCCATTTTAAATTTTGGCTAATCACAGTTTTAGGTTCACTTAACTTTGACAAAAACAAACAACGCAGATCTGTTTAATCTAAGCCAATTTGTCATTGGCAATCAGGCAAAAAAACACCCAAACGCCACCGCGTTGAAAGTGATCAGTCAAAATCTCAAAAAGACGTCCCCCCAAGTATCAAAAAAGCATAACTGGCAAACCACCCTCTGGACTTATCAAGAATTAGACCAAGCTATAAGATCAATCGCCAATGGCCTCATAAAAGAGGGACTTAAAAAGGGTGACTTCTTACCGCTCAGGCTAAAAAGTGACACCACCTACGCCCTGACCTTCTTCGGAGCCATTGCAGCAGGTATCATCCCAATCCCTCTTTCACCACAACTGACATCCAGCGAAGTCGATTTCTTTCTTGATGATACAGGCGCAAAACACATAGCCTTGTCAGAGAACCTACCTCTCTCAGAGCATGCAGTAAGTTCATCTACTATAATCAGAGAAACAGACATTCTATCATTTATTGAAGGGCACCCCCCTTTAGACTACGCCACCACTCATCAAGATAACCCGGCTTTTTTAATTTATTCATCCGGCACGACCAATAAACCAAAAGGCGTCCTTCATGCTCAAAGAGTAGTGAAAGGCCGCCTCCCCATGCAAGACGGTTGGCACCAAATAGAGCAATCAGACAATGTCTTACATGCTGGTGACTTTAATTGGACTTACACTCTAGGTGTTGGCTTAATGGACCCTTGGATTTGGGGCGCAACAGCCCTCATTTACTCCCCTCAAGAAGGAGAAGAAAAGGCACCTGAACTCTGGCCAGAGCTCATTAAAGACCACGAAATTACAATCTTTGCTGCTGTGCCGGGCATTTACCGCAAAATTTTAAAATATGCCAACCCAACACCTGAAGACCTTCAAACATTGCGTCATGGACTAACGGCCGGTGAAGCACTTCATAGAGATCTAAAAACCAACTGGGAAACCAAAACAAACATCCCACTCTATGAAGCTCTCGGGCAAAGTGAAATTTCCACCTACGCGTCTACTTCTTTAAATATAAACTGCCCTCCAGAAGCAAAGGGGCGGATCCAAAGCGGGCGCAAAATAAAAATCTTGAAAGAAGGCACAATCAAAGAAACTCAAATAGAATGCGCACCCAACGAAGAAGGCCTTATCGCCGTTCACAACTCCGACCCAGGCTTAATGCTGCAATATTGGAACCGCCCAGCAGAAATGAAAGAAGCCTTTAGTGGTGAATGGTTTATAACCGGTGACAGAGGATCAATTGATGAAAATAACCATCTCACCCATTTAGGACGCGCAGACGATGTCATGAATGCTCAAGGTGTCCGCGTCTCCCCCTTAGAAGTCGAAACATGCCTTTTACAACACCCCTCTATTTCAGAAGCCGCCGTTTTTGAGAAAAGAATCAGTTCTGACCTATCCATCATATCAGCTCTTTTGGTTTTAAACGCTGATTATAGTGATGAAGACAACACCTCAAAAGAGCTAACAGAACTCATGAAAAATGAGCTCGCAAGCTACAAACACCCAAAATCTATTAAATTCGTGGCCCATTTACCCCGCAACAATGCCGGTAAATTGCTTCGCAATAAATTACAAAATTTATAAGCTTCAGACGTCTGAAAGTTACTCATTTTAAAGAATATTATGAGACTATAAATGTTGGTTTTGTAGGTATTGGAAATTGAAATGACTGAAAAAAACACCGTCATTATCGTAGGAACAGAAGTGTCTCCTACCATTCAGCAAGAAAAATTAAAGAATGCCTTAAGTCATTCTGGCTATTTGACCAAAACCACAACCTTTCAAGAGCTAGCTGCCACCATTAAACAGGCGTGCGCAAATGATATCCTTATTTTTAATCTTGAAGGTTTAAAAGAAGAAGCCGGATTTTTAAAATGTAATAAACTAGCTGAAACCATAAAAAACAACGCTTCAACCAAAACCATTAAAATTCTCTGCGTTGGAATATCACATTCAATTAGCAAAGAGACCAGAGAAGTTTTCTCCCATTCTTTTAACGATCTTATCTTTGGCCCCATTCGCGTCCCTTCAATTATTTCTCGTCTAAAAGCGATGATTAGACTGGACACGATGGACAAAGAACTTCACCGCCGTGACACCATTAACGAGCAATATGGCCTCATACAAAAATACAACTCTAGCCATCTACTCTCAAATGAGAATGCAAATATCTTGGTAACTGGCAGACCAAATGGCTTTTCAAGAATTGAAGAAACTCTCTCTCCAATCGCAACCCTCATCGGCGCTTTATCTATACACGCCGCTTTTGATTATTTGGAAAGACAAAAATTTGACCTCATGATCATCAATGGAGGGCGCAACCCAGCCAGATATCTTGACTTCATTTCTGAAGTGCGAATGAATTCAGAACTGTTTTCCTTGCCTATCCTAATGGTCGCACACCCATCAAAAATGTCAGACAGTCACATTCCTTATGAAGCTGGTGTCACAGATATTGTCGAAGCACCTATAAACAAAAATGAACTCATCTTACGTACAAACGCTTTGATCAAAGAACACAGGTTCAGAGATACCTTAGCGAAAACCTATCTTGAAGCCCGTCACATTCCAACGAATGATGCGTTAACAGGTCTTTATACCTACAGCTATTTCAGAGAACATCTAGACTACTTACTGAAAGAACATATCTCACAAGAAAATAAGTTCTCAATTCTGACCATCAAAATTGAAAACCTCGAGGATATTAATTCTAAATATGGCTATTCCTCAGGCGATCAAGTTCTACGCCAGGTCTCAGAAATCCTCATGACCATCAATCGTGGTGAGGACCTTTTATCACGTATTTCTGGCCGCAAATTCGTTCTCACATTGCCCAACACAAATCAAGAGCAAGCAATTAATGTTGTCGAGCGTGTAGAAGGCATTTTAAAACAAACCAAATTCATATGTGCCAGTGATTGCTCACCAATAAAAGTCAATTTAAATGCTGAAATTACAGAATATAACGGTGAAAAAACTTCAGACGAATTTTTAAACAAATCAACCGCCCAAGCTAAACATCAGTCGATAGAAACAGCTCAAACTGAAACAAACGAAAACGCTGCTTAATACAGTGTTTTATTGAGGAAATAAGTGTTCCTCAAGCATCCACTTGTATAGCTATTTTGACCATATCTTCAACAAGTGAGATAACACCAGCAATCCGCTCATCATCCTCTGACCATTTATCTTTATAAGTCACTTTATGGTTTGCCTGTAGCTTAACCTGGCTCGGCTTTGAGGCAGCAAAATCAATAAGACCACCAGGATTAGTAAACTTATTCTTATGGAAAGAAATCTGCGCCCCCATCGGTCCAGCATCAATCGTCTCGATACCGCATTTTTTGCAAAGCGTCTTAATATACATAATCGACAACAAGTGTTTAACTTCATCAGGAAGCGGGCCAAACCGATCATGTAATTCAGCCTTAAAGCCATCAATCTCTTCCTTGTCTTCAAGCATCGAGGCCTTGCGGTATAGACTTAAACGCAACTGCAGGTCTTTCACATAGCTCTCAGGTATAAGTACCGCTGTTCCAATTTGAATAACCGGCGTCCATTCTTCTTCCCGCTCTGCAACACCACCAGCTTTCAAATCCTCAATCGCTTCTTCTAGCATTGATTGGTAAAGCTCATAGCCAATTTCACGTATATGACCTGACTGCTCCTCACCAACCAAATTACCAGCACCGCGCATATCAAGATCATGCGCTGCAAGAGTGAAACCAGCACCCAATGTATCAAGCGAGGCTAACACTTTTAGTCTTTTTTCAGCTGCCGGTGTAAGAGCCTTATTCACCGGCGTCGTCATATAGGCATAAGCTCTTGTTTTTGAGCGCCCCACGCGGCCTCTTAATTGATAAAGCTGCGACAACCCAAAATGATCCGAGCGGTAAATAATCATTGTGTTCGCGGTTGGAATATCTAAGCCGGATTCAATAATGGTTGTTGAGAGCAAACAATCATATTTCCGGTCATAAAAGGCATTCATCACATCTTCTAGCTCACTGGTTGGCATTTGCCCATGCGCCCTTACAACACGAATCTCAGGCACATGTTCTTTAAGCAAACTCTCCGCTTCATCCAGATCACTCACCCGCGGACAAACAAAAAAGCTCTGACCACCACGGAAACGTTCACGCAAAAGCGCATTACGAATAACAACCGCGTCAAACGGGCTCACATAAGTGCGCACTGCCAAGCGATCAACAGGCGGCGTCGTGATAAGTGAAAGATCACGCACACCCGTTAACGACATCTGCAATGTCCGCGGAATTGGTGTGGCAGAAAGA
>CAXIBI010000109.1:0-8398 GCA_964022305.1 uncultured Hyphomicrobiales bacterium
TTTTAATTAATCAAACAAGGCGTCAATATCAGCCTGATTAGCAATGCTCTCTTCATCCAGAAGTGCAGGGCCATTGAGAAGGGCACCATCTCCTTGGCGGCTTTCAAGTTCTTCTGCATCAATGCCAAGGAAGTTTTCTGGACCACCCCAAATCTCAATCATTTTCAAAATGCGCGCTTCGATAAAGCAGAATGTTTTCACCACTTTGGTAATACGCTGACCCGTTAAATCCTGAAAGTTACAGGCTTCGAAAACACTGACAATTTGCTCTTGAATTTCACAAGCCAAAGCTTGTTGAGATTCGCATTGAATACCGGCAACAAGATTGCCTGCATTTGTCTCAATCGTCTCAGCGGCATGAAGAATATTATTGGTCGCCTCTTCTGTGCCTTTAACAATATGACTTAATTCTTCAGCAGCACGTGCCATTTCATGGCCATCAGCACCACTTTCTTTAATAGTCATGATTTGTGTCTTAGTCTCATGAATGGCTTTATAAATCTCGCCCATTTCATGTTTTAGATTATCAAGCTCTTGGCGCTTTTCTTCAACTTCATCAGTTAATAAACTACTAACCTTTTCCGGGCTAGCAGCTTCGTCACTCAAACGGACACCTTCAGATAGTGTTTTTTGCATAACACTAATCGCATCCATAATTTCTTTGTGGCGCTGATCTTTTTTGTCTTCTTCAAATGATTCTATATCATCTGGATCTACATAGCGCTCGATACGAAAAGACCGACTCATGAAATTGCCTCTCCCAAAAACTTATAAAGAGCTTAACAATAGTCACAAATATCCTAACAAGAAGTTCATTATTGGCCGAAAACAGAGCAATTTTTTCTTAATACAATCAAAAAAGAGCAACTAAAGTGCTAATTTACATGTTGTTAGATGAAAATATATGCACTTTTAGGCTGTCTCAAGACGGTCCACCCGGTGTTGCAGCTGTTCAACCCCTTCAGGGCAGGGGCCGCCATAGGCCCAGTCTAAGAGTTCAATATAATGTACAACAGGTGTATCTGAGTGATAGGCCATCTGAGTAAGACAGCCAAGATTGCCTGTTGCAACAATGTCAGGCTTAACGCGGCGAATATGTTCAGCTTTTCTTGAGCCTAGAGAATTTGCGATCTCTGGTTGCAGGATGTTATAAGTCCCAGCGGAGCCGCAACATATGTGAGGTTCATCTAGAGCCATCACGGTAAATCCAGCATTTTGTAATAGCTCAAACGGTTGATGAGTGAGCTTTTGCCCATGCATCATTGAGCAGGGCATATGCACTGCCACCTTAAGATCAGTCCACTGCTCAGTGGTGCGTAAATCATAATCGATAAGAAATTCACTAATATCAAAGACCTTGTCAGTAAATTTCTTAACTTCGTCTGCAATGCCTTTTTGGTTGGAAAGCAAATGCCCATAATCTTTAACCGAGGTCCCGCAACCAGAAGCATTCATTATAATGCCATCAATGGGCTCGATTTCCTCAAGAGCTTGCCAGGCTTTAAAGTTGCGCATGGCATGGCCAATGGCTTGTTTTTCTCGCCCCATATGCTGGTCCATGGCACCACAACAACCAGCATCTTTAGCAATGATAACTTCAATGCCTTGGCGAGCCATCAGCCGGATACTTGCGTCATTAATAGCAGGGCGAATAACTTTTTGTGCACACCCAGTCATGAGGAGAACACGTTTTAATTGCGGGCCCCTTGGACGAGCAACACCACTTCCAGAAAATTCTGCCGAACGCTTTGCTCGTTTTGGCATAAGCTCAAGCATTGTTGCTATTTCTTTAAAGCCAAACTTTGCAATGAGTGAACGAAAGGGACGCGCAAAAACGCCAAGCCATAGTGAAAGAGCCAGCTTTTTAGGGTAAGGCAAGGTCTCGCTCAACAAACGGCGTGTCAATCTTTCCTTAAATGGGCGGTGGCCACGATTTTCTATTTCTTTGCGTGCTAAATCTGACAGGTGCATATAATCAACACCAGAAGGACAGGTTGTCATGCAAGAAAGGCAAGTTAAGCAGCGGTCCATATGAGTGATTAACGATTGGTCTGGAACAGCGCCGGTCTCAAGCATCTCTTTAATCATATAGATGCGTCCACGCGGACTATCCCGCTCGTCTCCCAATACCACATAGCTAGAACACGTCGCTGTACAAAGCCCACAATGAACACAACGACGTAATATATCGTTGGCCAATTGAGTTTCGCTATTGCGAAGTTGCCGTTTTGTAAATTCAGTTTTCATCAATTAAATCCCGTCATACATACGGCCAGGGTTAAGAACAGCGCCGGGGTCGAACATGGCTTTCAAGCCTTTTGTGAGTTTCATATGCGCTGGGTCAAGAGGGTGAAAGGGGCTAACAGGCTGAGTGGCATCACTGCCCGGATAGATCAAAGTCGCATGTCCACCTGCTTGCGCAATGATCCGGCGAATATCACTACTTCCCATATCAGCTACACCACGCGTCGTAATCCATAAGAGCCCGCCACCCCAATCATAAGACACCTGGCTATCAACCAGCTTTTTGATTTGCCGTGCAGATTGATACGCCCGTTGCGGAGAGGTTGAGATACGCCAAATCGCATCGTCACGCCCAGCTAAGAAGACCAATTGGCGCATATTTTGCCAAAATAATTTGCTCTCTGGCTCGTCAATATAATAGAGCTCACCAAAAGCAGAGAGCAGTTCTCTTATTTTCTCACTACGATAGCCCAGCGACTTCGGTGTGTTCTCAAGGCGGATAGCGGTCACAGATTTATCCTGCACATAGGTCACACCATCAAGACAAGGGTGAGCGTGATCGCGGTTTAAGTGCACAGCACCAGAGACTTCATAAGGCGTTGCAATGGCTGTTCTAAGCGCTTCAAGAGCAATATCTTCCTCTAAGCCATAGAGAAATAAAGTGCATTCTGACGGCGGTTGCGGAAGAACTTTAATTGTCACTTCAGTCATGACCGCAAGCGTGCCCCAACTATTTGCCATTAATTTAGTCAGGTCTAAACCGGCGACATTCTTCATCACGCGCCCACCAGAGGAGAAGCTTTCTCCGCGGCCATTAATGGCTTTGACACCGATTAAATGATCACGAGCACTCCCTTTTAAAAGACGGCGCGAACCAGAAAAATTCGTGGCGAACAAAGAGCCAATTGTACCGTAACCAGGCTCTGTATTAAAAAGCTTGGAAAAATCAAGATATTCAAAGGGAAGATGCTGATTGTAGCTTTTAAGCTCGCGCTCAATCTCTGCGATAGGTGTGCCAGCTCTTGCTGAAATAACCAATTCACTTGGTTCATACAAAGTGACTTCACTGAAACGGCGCATGGTCAGCGGAATATTCTCTTCAGAATATTTACCGATCGCTCGCTTAGTTCCATGACCCAAAATCTCAAGTGAATTTCCCTTGTCTTTGGCATCGAGGATCATGTCTTTTAAATCCTTAGCCACAAGGGGAGTGAGCATATCTTGCATGTTAAGCGCTGTCTCCTTCAGGTGTTAAGCTGTTTTCACGCCGAAAATTTTCAGCCAGCTCAAGAGGAAACACTTTATCAGGGTTAAGCACCCAATTCGGGTCAAATAAGATTTTAACGCGCATTTGATTGATCAAATCTGTCTCACTAAATTGCAAGGTCATCTGGTCTCGTTTTTCAATTCC
This sequence comes from uncultured Hyphomicrobiales bacterium, assembly GCA_964022305.1. Taxonomy (GTDB): domain Bacteria; phylum Pseudomonadota; class Alphaproteobacteria; order Rhizobiales; family HXMU1428-3; genus HXMU1428-3. The sequence continues at coordinate 3,656 of CAXIBI010000109.1, forward strand.
AACCCCATGCTCACCCGTTATGCAACCACCAGCCAAAACACACAACTCTAATATTTCAGCGCCGCATTTTTCAACACGCCCGAACTCGCCTGTCCGGTTTGCATCATAAAGAATAAGCGGATGAAGGTTACCATCACCAGCATGGAAAATATTTGAAACTTTAAATTTGTAGCTCTCACAAATCTCACTGATTTTGGCAAGCACACTAGAGAGTTTAGAAAGGGGAATAACACCATCCATACACAGATACTCTGAAATACGCCCGACCGCACCAAAGGCAGATTTTCGCCCAAGCCAAATTGCTTGAGCTTCTTCAGCCGTGTTGGCAATGCGTTTATGAACGGGCTTGAACTCACTTGCGATGCGTAAAATCTGTTGAAATGCAGCATCAATTTCTTCGCTGGCTCCCTCAACTTCAACAATCAAGAGGGCCTCAACATCTAATGGATAACCAGCGCGAGCATGGTCCTCGCAAGCTTTGATCGCAGGTCCATCCATAAATTCAATCGCAACAGGTAAAATCCCTTTGCCAATAATAGCTGCAACACAATCACCGGCTTGTTCGGTGTTTTCAAAACCAAGCAAAAGCGGGCGCGCACCTTCAGGTTTCGGGCGGAGCATCACAGTGGCTTCGGTGACAATGCCAAGTCCCCCTTCTGAGCCAATAATCAGACTAAGAAAATCATAGCCAGCAGGGTCGAGAAAAGAGCCACCAAATTCAAGGATCTCTCCCTCTGCGGTTACCATCTTAACCCCAAGGATATTGTGTGTGGTCACACCATATTTTAAACAATGAGCTCCACCAGAGTTCATGGCAATATTGCCTGCAATGGTGCAGGAAAGTTGGCTGGATGGGTCAGGTGCGTAGAAAAAACCATCACGGTCTACAGCCGCGCTAATCGCTAAGTTCGTAACGCCAGCTTGTACTTTGGCAGCGCGATTGGTTAAATCAATTTCAAGAATTTTATTCATACGAGAGAGACAAACAACAATCGCATTTGGTGTCGGAATGGCACCGCCCGCTAGCGAGGTTCCAGCTCCTCGGGGCACCATGGGCACTTCATATTTGTGAGAAATTCTCGCAATAGCTGCGACTTCTTCGGTGCTTTCAGGAAGCACGACAACAAAAGGCAATACTTGAATAGCTGTTAAAGCATCAGTTTCAAAAGCCTGAAGGCCTGCTTGATCTAAAACAATCTGACTAGGTTTTAATATTTCAGACAAGTCTCTGATCACAGAACGAGGAATAGCAGATTTTATCTTATCCTGTAATTTCGTAAAAATACCCATCAAGAACCTTCTATTCAAAAACTGCTAAAATTGAAGCCGCATCTAACATGTGACAAAAAGTCACCATCTTGAATGCCTCGCGATTAATAAATCCCCGCTTCTATTGAAGAAATAATAAAGGTTAATAGAAAAGGGTGCAAATAATAGAAACGAAAACTAACGAATAATCTGACGCATAGGCTCAGATATTGAGATATGCGGAAATGCGAATATTAAGGTGAGAGGTGTCTTGCGAAAAAGCAGATTAACACTTTGTTATCTATAGAAAAAACTGAAGATTGATTGTTTGGTTTATAACGTTAGATTCTGACTTGAAATGTAAAAACTTCTGCGACGATATAAGTCAGTTAGTGAGCTTCAAAACAGAATAAAAACTCTAATGTTTTGGTATTTCTAAAAAAAACTTAAAAAGCATAATTTAGGCTAATCCCCAATCATGCCATATTTTCTTCTTTTATTGTGAAGATGACCAGTGTAAAGAAGCAGATATAAAGGAAGTTAGACGACTTCAGCAATTAATCTTATCCGATAAAAACCATAAATGAAAAAAGGATGAGATAATTCTTGTAAGAAACAAGCTGCCATCCATTCAAAGCGAAGAGATGGATAAATTTATAGTAAGGGAAAAAACATGAGCAAATTTACCGCCATCCTAGGCGCGGCTATTTTAGCAATTTCAGTTTCAGGTACAGTTTCAACACCAGCTCAGGCTGATGACGAAGCAAAGCTTATTAAAAAAGGCTCAAAAGTCTTTAAAAAATGTAAGGCTTGCCATGTTGTTGATGAAGCTAAAAACAAAGCAGGTCCACACCTACTAAATATTGTTGGTCGTAAAGCTGGCGCGGCAGAAGGTTATTCATATTCAGATGCAGTAAAAGCAAAAGCAGCTGAAGGTCTTGTATGGGATGAAGCAAATCTTGCAGCTTTCCTAGAAAAGCCAAGAAAATACCTTAAAGGAACAAAGATGGCTTTTGGTGGTCTACGTAAAGAAAAAGACCGCAATGCAATCATCGCTTACTTTAAATCAGTTGCTACAAAAGAAGAAGCAGCGAAAGAAGAAGCTAAATAAGCTTTATTCTTTAAGAGATTTAGAATTTAAAAAGAGGAGCCCAAACGCTCCTCTTTTTTATTGAGATAATAATGTATCTCTACTTAATCATGCTCACCAAATTTTTTGTGAATATGCCGCGTAACCATCCAAATCGCAAAAATCACAAAGGGCACAGAGAGAGCTGTTAAAAGGGTCGGGCTAACCCCAAAGGTCATGCCAGATTTATAAAGCCCCTCTGTCATATATTTTATCAAGCCCACAACATAATAACTCACCGCCGCAACAGAGAGGCCTTCAACAGTTTGTTGTAGTCTCAATTGCAAACGAGCGCGTTTGTTCATGGATTCCAGTAAATCTCTGTTTTGCTGCTCTAACTCAAATTGAATGCGCGTGCGAAGCAATTCAGCAGTGCGCATTAGCTTGCGAGAAAGCGCTGTTTGTCGTTCCTCAACCATCTGACAGGTCGAAATCGCTGGCGATAGCCGGCGCCGAAAAAAGCTGGAAAACCGCCGCGCCCCATCAACAGAGCTTTCATGCATAGATTGCAAGCGCGACATAACAATATCATTATAGGCAACAGAAGCACCAAATCGAAAAGATGTTCGCGCCGCTTGTGCTTCAAGTTTGGCTGCTAAGTCAGTGAGTTTATTTAATAACTGATGATTATCTTCAATGCTCTCAGCAGCGGCAATTTCAGCTGTTAAGTGGGCGAGTTCATCTTGCGTACTATTCACAACCGGAAGTGCACGTTTTGCAACAGGCAAACCAAGTAACGCTAGCGTTCGGTAAATCTCAACTTCTAAAACCCGTTGAACAAGAGCGCCAGCCCTGAATTGGCTCATGGCATGATCTTCAATGATAAACCGCGTGAAGCCCAGTGTATCAACCTGAAAGTCAGTGACGACCCGGCCTTTGTCGCGATCAGTGTTGATCATGCAAAGGCTATTCGGGTTAAATATCTTTTCATAATGGCTCACTGGGTGGATATCTTTCGTCACCTTTAATTGTGTAGCCACAATCAATTTGCCAGGAGGTTGAAAATCTATTTCAGAGAGTAGGCGCGCCCCATTATCACCACCAAAATCCTCATCTTCAAGGTCCTCAACATCCCAGCGGTAGCTGGTAAATTCATTATGCTGCTCCCAGCGAAAATTCCATTTACCAATTTGTATGGTGTGAAAGTTTGAGGTCTCAGCAGGTGGCGCCATACCATGGGTGATGGCTAATTTTTTGATATTTTCTCTATCTAACCGGGCTTCATCTTTGGTGGTCATAAAGGCCATGAGAAATACACGGCGCGGGACAGTAATTTTTTCAAACGGCCGCGCATGGAGTTCACCCAAAATTTCAGCACGCCCCTCTAAAGTTTCATAGTGCTGAGGAGAGAGGTGTGAGTGCGTCTTTGCACTTTCTTGATTATCCATCTAACATATCCCGTATTCGCAGTGGTCACTTAGCGGCGAAGCCTGTAAAGAAGAGTTCTAAAGCCATTTGGCAAATGCGCTTAATAGCTTAAAAAATATAGATTTTTTAAGTCCTACGCTGTCAATTACTTCTACCTCTAGTTTTAAGAAGAAACAATGAATAAATCATCAAACAATATAGGCCTTTTTGTAAGCTGCTTAGTCGATTTAACAAGACCATCTGTTGGATTTGCCGCAGTAAAGCTGCTAGAGGCGGGGGGGTGTAAAGTAACTGTCCCCGCGCAGAGCTGTTGTGGTCAGCCCGCTTACAATTCAGGCTGCAAAGGCGAGGCAAAAGAGATTGCAAAGGCAACAATTGAGGCGTTTAAGGATTGCGATAAGATAGTTGTCCCCTCTGCATCATGTGCTGGGATGCTAAAATTTCACGTAAAAACTCTTTTTGAAAGCAATGACGATCAATCTGAAGAACAGCTTCACTGGCTTAATGCCGCCAAAGAACTGAGCGAGCGAACCTATGAGTTAACTGATTTTCTCTATTCTGAAATGGGGCTAGAGCAAGTTGAACCTAAATTTAACGGTGCGATCGCTTATCATGAGAGTTGCTCAGCAAGAAGAGAGATGAAGCTACAAGCGCCCTTAAAACTATTAAACACCATAAAAGGGGCTGAAATCATTGATTTACCCGCAAATGAAGAATGTTGCGGCTTTGGCGGGCTCTTTTCAGTCAAATTTGATGAAATCTCAAACGCAATGGTTGAAACCAAGATAAATCATATCAAAAGCGCCAATATAGATATCCTAACGGGTGTTGATTTGGGCTGTCTGATGAATATTGGTGGTAAATTAACCAAACAAGGCCACGATGTTGAGGTGTTTCATATAGCTGAAGTTCTAGCAGGCGAGGCTTTTTAAGGGCTCTAGAGCCTAAAGACTTGCCCCAAAGCAGCGGATCAGGTAGAACCGCGTGCAACCCTTTTA
>CAXIBI010000110.1:0-8387 GCA_964022305.1 uncultured Hyphomicrobiales bacterium
CTTTTGACGCATTTTCATGTGAGTGGGAACTAAAGCCTCTTCATAAAAACAGATATTGTCTAAAAGCCAATATCAAAGCCGAAGTGACGCAATTAAGTACCATTTCGTTAGAACCTGTAAAATGTGAAATCGATGAAAGTTTTAAAACTGAATATTGGCCTATTGACCAAAACGATCCTCTGAAATCACCAGAGCTAGAAATAGATTATGTCGATGAAATAATTGAGTTTTATGAAGGTGATGAATTTGATGTTGGCCAATTAATTTATGAAAATTTCGTCATAAGCTTTGAACAATACCCCCGAAAAGAAGGGGAAGTCTTTGAATGGCAAGGTGACAAGGCCACAGATGATGAAAAACCCAATCCCTTTGCCGCATTAAAAGTCCTTAAAAATGGTCAGGAATGAAGGTGAAGAGGCGATAATCAGCTGTAATATACCACAAAAGTGCCTAAAAAAGCTTGCCTCCCTCTCAATAACCTTTATGTTGGCGAGTTCGTAAATACGCAAAAATCACCTAAGGTTTTTAAAGAGGGGGGAAGCTTAAGACTCTGATCTTAAGCTTTGATTTTTCAGTCAACTTTCAAAAAAACCTTATAAGAAACTGAAAATAATCAATTTATGGTGATCATGCTAAGTTAGGGTGAATAATTAATGACCGCGCCATTACGAATATCTTTGGACGCCATGGGGGGAGATGCCGGGCCAGAAATGGTAATTGCTGGTGCCGATAGATCTTTAACTCATCACCCTGATATAGAATATCTTTTGTTCGGCGATGAGGAAAAAGTCCAGCCTGAGTTGAACAAATTTCCAGGCCTAATAAAAAAATCAACAATAATTCACACTGATGTTTCAGTCAGAATGGATGAAAAACCGAGCCAAGCCTTGCGTCGCGGCAAGCGGAATTCCAGTATGTGGAAGTCGATCGAAGCCGTGAAAAAAGGTGAAGCTGATGTTTGCATTTCAGCTGGTAACACGGGCGCGCTCATGGCGATGGCAAAAATTTGCCTAAGAACTGTAGCGGGCATTGAGCGCCCAGCGATTTCAGCTCTTTGGCCAACAGTGCGCCGTGAAAGCATTGTACTTGATGTCGGCGCAAATGTCGGCGCAGATGCACGTCAATTGGTTGATAATGCTGTTATGGGCTCTGCCATGGCAACAGCTCTCTTTGCCAAAGAGCGTCCACTTGTTGGTTTGCTCAATGTGGGCGTAGAAGAAATAAAAGGCCTGGATGAGATTAAAAAAGCCGCTGTTATCTTGAGAGAAAGTGAGCTGCCCTTCGATTATCACGGATTTGTCGAAGGAGATGATCTGGGCCGGGGTATTGTAGATGTTGTTGTCACGGAAGGCTTTACCGGCAATATCGCCTTAAAAACCGCTGAAGGCACCGCAAAACAAATTGGTACTTACATCAAAGATGCCATGACACGAACCTTGATTACAAAATTAGGAGCGATTATTGCGTCTAACGGGTTCAATGCCCTTAAGCGCAAGATGGATCCCCGCGGTATGAATGGTGGCGTCTTTTTGGGCTTAAATGGCCTAGTCATTAAGAGCCATGGCGGTACAGACGCAAAAGGCTTTGCCAGTGCCATTGATCTTGGTTATGACATGGCATCGAATAAATTGGTTGATCGTTTATCTGAGGATATAGAAAAGTCACGAAAGTTCTTGAACAACGATCAGGCTGAAGGTGCTGCTTCAAAACAAGAACAAGCAAATTAAAAAAAAAGCGCGGATGCTTTGTGGGCATCTGGAGCGCAATTAAGAATTAAAGGTTGAGTAAATTGTCTCAGTTTCAATCCATTATCCGCTCTGTTGGTGGATATCTACCAGAAAAAAAATTAACAAACGACGATCTCTCTAAGATGGTTGATACAACGGATGACTGGATAAAAGAAAGAACTGGCATTCGCTCACGCCACATTGCAGCTGATGGTGAAGTAACATCTGATCTAGCCTTAATAGCAGCAAAGCAGGCCTTAGAACGCGCGGAGATGGACCCGCAAGAAATAGATCTTATCATCTTAGCGACCTCAACGCCCAATCAAACATTCCCGGCAACCGCTGTCACCATTCAGGCAGAGCTTGGCATCACGCATGGCGCTGCTTTTGATATGCAGGCCGTTTGCTCAGGCTTTGTCTTTGCATTGACCACAGCAGATCAATACATCAAATCAGGCCAAGCTAAGAATATTCTCGTATTAGGTGCTGAAACTTTTTCAAGACTTTTAGATTGGGAAGACAGAACTACATGTGTCCTTTTCGGTGATGGGGCAGGAGCTGTCATTCTCTCTAGTGAAGAAGTTAATGCAGAAGAAAGCCAAAGAGGTATCCTCACCTCTAGAATTAGATCAGATGGCCGTTATAGAGATAAATTGTACGTCGATGGTGGCCCTTCAAGCACGAGGACAACCGGACACTTACGCATGAATGGACGTGAAGTATTTCGTCATGCTGTTACAAATATTTCAGATGTTATTGAAGAGACATTAGAAGAAGCAGGCTTAACGATTTCAGATATTGATTGGTTTGTACCTCATCAGGCAAATGAGCGCATTTTGCTTGGTACAGCTAAAAAAATTGGTCTTCCCTTCGAAAAGGTTATTATGACCGTTGCTGAGCATGGAAACACATCGGCAGCCTCTATACCATTAGCTCTAAATCACGGTGTTGAAAGCGAGATGATCAAAAAGGGTGATATGGTCTTGCTTGAAGCCATGGGTGGTGGATTTACCTGGGGCGCTGTACTGGTTCGTTGGTAATCCTTACACTTCCCAAAACAGCAAACCAAAGGTCTAGTTTGAGGCTGAGGATAGGCCAAGGTTAATAATATTTTAAAGAACCGCGGCAAATTTCAAAAAAAATACCACAAAAGCAAGCTAAATCCCGAAATTTACAAGAAAAATTGCAATTGACCATTGACCAATTCATCAACCTTAGATTAGCATTTCACTGAGATTTTAATCATTTAAGAGGGGCAAGCGATGAGCGAGAAGACATTAACTCGCGCAGACCTGGCAGAGGCAGTTGTAAAACGCATAGGTTTGCCGCGCAATGAATCCGCAGACTTGGTCGAACTCGTTCTGGCAGAAATCAGTAATAGCTTGCAAGATGGCCAGCAAGTCAAACTTTCTTCCTTCGGCTCCTTCGGTGTGCGAGAGAAAAAGCAGCGTATAGGGCGAAACCCAAAAACGGGCGAAGAAGTTCCAATTACGCCAAGACGTGTTTTGGTATTTAGACCAAGTGCGATTATGAAAAACAGAATTGATGCGAGCATGAAAGCTCGTAATAAAAGAGCTAAGAAGAAAAAATAATAAATCTAGCTCATACCTTTATAATTCATAAAATGACAAATACGGTTTCTTAAAATGTCTATTTGTAAGACCTAAAATCTTTGAGAGATTGTTCTTTGTCTTTTATGGGGAGACAAAAATGAAGAAATCATCTGATGCTTTGCGTACCATTAGTGAAGTGGCAACAGATCTGGATATTCCCAAACATGTACTCAGATTCTGGGAAAGTAAGTTTACGCAAATCCGCCCAATGAAAAGAGGTGGAGGCCGTAGATATTATCGTCCCGCTGATATTGAACTACTAAAGGCAATCCGTCATTTGCTCTACGGTGAAGGGTTCACCATTAGAGGTGTGCAACAAATTTTCAAACGCGAAGGGATTGATTATGTCAAAAGCTTTGCAGCAACTAGTGAAGCCGAAGCCGCCTCTAACTTAACATCTCAAGCTGAAGACACCCCTTCAGAAAAAATAACCAATACACACCTGAAAGTCTCTTTAAAGAAATTGCCAAAGGCCACTTTGGATGATCCCAGACAAAAAGTGCTGGTTTCTATACTTGATGAAATTAATGAGTGTAGAAAAATATTAGCTTAGATTCAGGACCTCTTCATTGGTTGAATTCAGTCATTTTTCTCATCCGAAGTTGGGCTTTAAAGCTCAGTTTTGTTCAAACCATAAAAATTTTCAAAATATAACTTGACGTTTGCTTGCAAATATTGGGAAAAGAGCATCAGGCTTCATTCTTGGAATGTAGCTGAAGTGTTTCTATTTGTCGGAGCGTGGCGCAGCCCGGTTAGCGCACTGGTCTGGGGGACCAGGGGTCGTAGGTTCAAATCCTATCGCTCCGACCATTTGTAAATGATTTCCTCTCTTTATTTTTAAGTACTGAGAGGCTCGCATTACTTAGTTGAATTTAACGATTGAATTATTGAGTGAGCAAAAACAAATGCCAGATACAACTAGCCTTCCCTTCAAACCTCATGATCCATTTTGGCTCGATATTGCAGAAGATGAAATTACCCATTTAAAAATCGCATTGGGTGACTTTATAAGTGAAATTCATCACATAGGCTCAACAGCCATTTCAACAATCACAGCCAAACCCATAATTGACCTTGTTGCCTCTGTTCACAATCTAGATCAGCAAAATGAACAACAAGAGAGTTTTAAAAATCTCGGTTATGAGCATTGTCAAACGTTAAGTAGTGAGGGGCGCTGGTCAGCATTTAAGCTTGATCCAGAGACGCATAAACCCTTATTTCACATTCATTGCTACAGTCATGATGATCCTACGATACAGAAATATGTGGCGTTTCGCGATTATCTGCGCCTACATAAGGACATTGCAGCTAAATACCAAAATATAAAAGATGAATGTCAGTTAAAGCACACAGCTGATGGTAGCGCATACAAGCAATGCAAGGGTGAATGGATTTCAAAATGGGAGCAAGAAGCCATTAAGTTTTTCAATTAAAATGTTAGGTGAAAAACAAAAATTTATCTTTGGCGAAGATATTGCTTATTCGATAGAGAGTGCGGCTTGCCTCTATCCTTTGGAGGCTGCAACAATTTTCCGCTTCTGGCGGTCTTCATAATAAACAGCACCATAAGCTCCCCAAACTAAACCCATAAGGATATACAGCAAACGCCAATGATCGCTATCGATGATGTAGCTTTCAAGCGCCAGGCCAACGTAAGTGCAATAGGCGATGGCATGGTAATGTTGCCAGGAGCTTTGCCTAAACAAAATTATCCCACCAAAATAAAATGTCGCTCCAGTGAGAAACAAAAAGAGTGCTCCCCCTATCCATCCAGAACTTAAAAACATACTCAAATATAAATTATGAGGTAATTCATGATGATAGAAATAGCCAAAATAAAGGGCACCAATCCCAATAGGGTTTTCAGAAATAATTTTCGCAGCTTTTCGATGACCAAAAAATCGTCCCTGGTCTCCAACATCATAGCTTTGGTTAAGAGAAGCACGTTGTTCCCATAGGTCTTTCACCTTAGGTGATTGTAGCGCAACAGCGATAATACCTAAAAAGGCAATGAGACTTAAAAGACAAAGAGTAACAGTTTTAAATCTCAGCTTATTGCTCTTAGCCGTCAAGAAAAACAGAGAGATATAGGCCGCACTGCAAAAAGCAAATAATATCCATGCCCCTCTTGAAAAAGTCATGAGGATAGCAAAAAGGAATAACCCCATAAGTAGAGTGGCAATAATGCCATCCTTGAGTTTTTTGGTAAGGAAAATATGCAAACAAAATAGAAAGGCAGGGACTAGATAAGGCCCTAAAACATTAGGATCTTTAAAGGTGCCACTGGCCCGCTGATATTTCGTAAACAATTCAAAGGAACCTGGTACAAGGTCAAAATACCCAACAATACCAGCAACAGCGGCTATAATGGCACCACAAACATACCCATTCCAAATGACACTCAAGTTTTTCTGAGGAGCCTTGCTAACAAATGCGGCTAAGGCCACAGAGAAAAAGGCGAGATAGAGAGTAATGATCATGTGCCTGACGGATACATAATAAAATTCATGTGTACCAGCAGCAATCAAACCACCCGCAACTATAATTGACCAGCAGACCAGATAAAGGGCATGTAAAGGGAGTATGCGCGTCATCCCTAAAAACGGCATGATGACAACAAAAATCATCATCAACAAATCACACGGTGCCGGTTCTTTAATAACAATGGCATTAGTAAAGAAAACAAGCCAAACAAACAGATAGACTGAATTCCTCAGACTATCAGAAAGCTTTAAACTTTGATTGGCTGTAACTGCAACGCTCATACTATTTACTTAACTCAATACGCATTTTCTTTATCAAACAGCAGGCTATAAGGCGTGCAAAGAATGATGTAGAGGTCGAGGAAAATTGACCAGTTCTCAATGTAATAAAGATCATGCTCAACGCGTTTTTTAATTTTCTCTTCGGTATCAGTTTCTCCGCGCCAGCCATTGATCTGTGCCCAGCCCGTAATGCCCGGTTTCACTCTATGGCGAGCAAAATAACCATCAACCACATTATGATAATTCTGACTTGCAGCTTTGGCTGATAGCGCATGAGGACGCGGGCCCACAATAGATAACTCGCCCTTTAAAACATTGAACAGCTGAGGCAATTCATCAATACTGCTCTTGCGAATGAACCGGCCGACAGGGGTGACACGTGGGTCATCTTTGGTCACAAGCTTAGAAGCATCTGCATCTGACATCTCAGTATACATTGAACGGAATTTATAAACTTCAATAAGTTCGTTATTAAAGCCATGACGCTTTTGCTTAAAAATAATTGGCCCCTTACTGGTAAATTTAACAGCAAGCGCAGCCGCTAACATTAGAGGCGACAATAAAATAATCGCTATAAGAGCTACGACTTTGTCAAAAATCCATTTGAGAACAAAGTCCCAATCAGCCATAGGTTTATCAAAAATATCAATAAAGGGGACATTGCCGATATATGAGTAAGCACGCGGTCTAAATCTGAGTTTAGTTGTGTGAGCAGCTAAACGAATATCAACAGGCAGAACCCATAATTTTTTTAAAACACTCATGATCCGTCCCTCAGCTGTAAGAGGGAGGGTTACGATGAGAAGGTCTATTCTTGATTTTCGTCCGAACTCAACGAGTTCATCATAGTTGCCAAGTTTCGGGTACCCTTCAATGTGAGTGGGTACGCGGTCATCGCTTCGTTCATCAAAGACACCACAAATACGAATATCTGTGTTTTCAGAATTTTCTAACTCTTTGATAACAGCAACACCTTGCTCGCCGCCACCTACAATAACCGCACGGCGATAAATACGCCCCTCAGCGCACCACTCTTTCAAAATGGCAGCAAACACAAAGCGAGCAAATAAAATAAATAAAACACTTAAGATATACCAAGCCGCAAGCCAGACCCGTGAAAAAGTATCCCCCATCTTTAGAAAGAAAATACCAGTTGCAAACATGGCAAAAACAACCGTTACCCCAAGCCACAATTTTGGTGTTTGTCTTATAGGGGTATTAAAAGCCTGGATGCTGTAAACATTCACTGTATGTAGGACAAAGGCCAACATGAAGCAGACAAACGTTATCGCAACTAAATACTGCGTGAGATTAATTGAGCTAGTAGGATTGACATAAGCATAATAGCCAACAACCCCAATGCTCATAACAATCAGCATTTCCAAAAGCCGATAACAGCCATTAAGAACAATGGGAGAAATAAGAGAGGAATGTTCGCTTAAATTCACGCTATGTAATTTGCGATTATTCTCATTAGAAGCAACGATCCAAGGGGCAACACGCTCTTTTTTGGCTTGCTCTTCAAACTCATCTTCAACTTTTAGATTCTGATCAGACATTCCGATCAACCCCTTTACGCAATACATTAAAACTCAAAAAACAAACTGAGTGATGACAACTTACTAAAAAAAAACTTCAAAGAAGTGAAATTTTTAAAATAGTCAATTCTAGTCAGCCTGTTCTTATATACATAGTTAATTTTTCATTACAGGAATAGTAAAAAATCTATTCAAATCAGTCCAATACGCTGATTTTTTGATAGATAATCTGAAACTATGAAGAAAACAATCAAAAGTGACGAATTTACCCCAGTTTTTAGGGTAAACTTCAGTATGACCAGTAAAAACTTTGTGTAAGCAGTGTGGGATACATGGGGTTAGGGCTGAGCAATAACAATAGGGTGGTAGATCCAGCACCTATCTTTTAAGTGCTGATAAGTAAAAATCGGTGATTTCAGAAGCCATTCTTTCAACAGTAAATTTTTGCTGAATGGTTTTTTGCAAATTTTCAGCTCTGTCCATCATTTGGTCTGGGTATGTAGCGGCATGTTGCATAGCAGAAGTGAGATCATCAATATCATCAGAGCGTATAAGGTCTGTTGTAGATCCTGAAACGATTTCAGAAATTCCCCCAACATCAGTGCAAATAAGCGGCTTGAGCGCAGCAGCCCCTTCAAGCACAATATAAGGAAAGCTTTCAGCTCGAGAAGGGACAACCATAACAGAGCCTAGAGAAAACGCTTCACGTGCTGGTAACCGACCATAAAAATGAACTTGGGAGGT
>CAXIBI010000111.1:0-8380 GCA_964022305.1 uncultured Hyphomicrobiales bacterium
AACCGAAACCAAAGGTCTTTAAGCCGCAACCAAAATTACAGTTGAAGAAGAAACCGAATAGTCAGTTCTTTTAAACATATATTTTGATATTCAGAACAACGCCCCTGGCAAGAGATTGCCGGGGGTTTCTATTATATGAGTGGTTTTTATTTTTGGCATTTTGGGCAGTAAAAGGAAGAGCGCCCAGATTGGACAATGCGCTCTATTGTGCCCTTGCAATTTTTAGCCAGACACGCTTCGCCTTCTCTGCCGTAAACTTGAAAGGAATGCTGGAAATATCCGAGCGAGCCATCAGCTTTGGCGTAATCTTTCAAGGTTGAACCGCCAGCTTTGATTGCGTCTTGTAGAACTTGCCGGATAGCTTTGGTGAGCTCGCCCGCTATTTTTGTTGGTTTGCCCGTTTTGGTTACCAAAACAGAGACGGGTTCTTTTGGATTGAGTTTCACTTTAAACAGAGCTTCAAGCACATAGATATTGCCAAGGCCCGCCACGACCCTTTGATCGAGCAAAAAGGATTTTATCGGTGTGGATTTTGCCTTTTTTATTTTGCCCGTTTTATCTTTGATGAGAGCTTTTTCAGCTAAGATGATTTCATTAAATTCATTGCCCAATGGTTCGGGGCCAAGCTCAATGAAAGATTTGTGGCTTTGTAATTTATCCTCCTCAACCAAATCCATATAACCAAAGCGGCGCGGGTCGTTATAGCGGATAATGTCGCCGTTGGAGAGATGAAAGATAATATGATCATGTTTGGGGTTAACTTTATTGTCTCCCAAGCTCACATCGCCATTGACCGTGAACTTACCGCTCATACCTAAATGCATCATGAGCACTTCACCAGATGAGAGATGAACCAGGACATATTTTGCCCGTCTTGAGAGATATTCCACGCTGTTACCGGTTAAGCGTTTAACGAAGTCTTTTGGCAATGGAAAACGTAAATTATCTCTATTTTGCTCGATTTTTACCAGTTTTTCTCCTGTCATATGGGGTGACAACCCACGCATGACAGTTTCGACTTCAGGTAATTCTGGCATTTTTGCTCCTCAATTGAACGCAACTTGCTCTGTTTGCGGTAAGATGCCCCTTAAATACAGGGGCTTAGAAGAGATTTCTTTACCAAGACTGCAAAATATGAGCAAAATTGGTGTACACTCTCCCTCATCCCACACACGCTTACTGGCAATCAAACTTCTGATCCGTTATGGTGCATGTAATATTAATTTGTACAGATAGATTGAGATGACAGACAATACAAGTTCTTATGGCTTTCAAACCGTTAACCCCACCGAAAAGCAGGGCCGGGTAAATCACGTGTTTTCGCGTGTGGCGAAAGATTATGACCTGATGAATGACCTGATGTCTGGGGGGATGCATAGGCTCTGGAAAAATGAACTTGTAACGATGTTGGCCCCTCGCAAAACTGGCCCCTTAAACCATCTAGATGTTGCTGGTGGCACTGGTGATATTACGTTTCGTATTTTAGAAAAAGCCAGTGCTGAAGCACAAGGGACGATTTTAGATATCTCACGAGAAATGCTGGAAGTCGGCCGCGAGCGTGCCGAGGAGAATGGCACCGCTGCAAAAATCGAATTTGTTGAAGGCAACGCAGAGAGCTTGCCTTTTGAAGATAAGACATTTGATAGCTACACGATTGCCTTTGGCATTCGTAATGTGCCGCGGATAGATTTGGCACTCAAAGAAGCCTACAGAGTTTTAAAACCTGGTGGGCGGTTTATTTGTCTTGAATTTTCTGAAGTGACCGTGCCAGTTCTTGATGACATTTATGACAAGTTTTCGTTTCATGTGATCCCGAAAATGGGAGAGATGGTGATGGGTGATGGTGAGCCTTATCAATATCTGGTTGAGAGCATTCGCAAGTTTCCTAAGCAAGAGGTGTTTAAATCTATGATTTCTGAGGCCGGATTTTCGCGCAGCTCATACCGCAACCTTACTGGCGGGATTGCTGCACTTCATTCTGGCTGGCGCATTTAACTTTGCCCCTTCTTAAGTTTCAATATTATTTTAACTCAATGATCACTGAATTCATTTATGGCTAACCCAATCAGCAACATATACCGTCTCATCAAAGCTGGCATTACGCTCACCTATTATGGTGTGACGTTGTTTCCAAAGCATATTCCGACACCCTTGCCTGTGAAATTAATGCGAATTTTGCTTTTGCCCTTTTCACTTTTAGGGATGGTTTTGCGCGCTCCGTTTGGGCATCAAACTCCGTCTGAGAGACTGGTTACAGCGCTCACCAAGCTTGGGCCCACTTACATCAAGCTTGGGCAATTTTTGGCAACGCGCAGCGATATTATCGGGCCTGAGCTGGCAAAAGACCTTTCAACCCTACAAGACCGTCTACCACCTTTCCCTCAAGATGAAGCGGTTGATGAAATTGAAAAACAGTTAGGTGCACCGATCTCAGAGTTGTTTGTGGAATTTGGACCGCCTATTGCGGCTGCTTCAATTGCGCAAGTCCACAAAGCCACGATTTTAGAAGATGGTATCGAGAAACAAGTTGCCGTGAAAGTTCTGCGCCCTGGGATTGAGAAACGTTTCTTTAGAGATCAGGATAGTTTTCGCTTTGCAGCTAACATCATTGAAACATTTTCAAAAGCAGCGCGGCGCATGCGCCCTGTTGGCGTTGTCAAAACCCTTGATCGCTCCGTTCAGCTTGAGCTTGATTTACGGTTAGAGGCCTCTGCCATTTCTGAGCTTGCTGAGAACACACGCAATGATGAGAAGTTTAGAACGCCTGATGTCTATTGGACGCATACGACGGGGCGAGTGCTCACAACTGAGTGGATTGACGGAACGCCGATAGCTAATATTGAAGCCCTTCAGTCTCAAGGTCATAACCTCACGGAACTTGGTACCCACGTACTGCAATCATTTCTTCGTCATGCGATGAGAGATGGGTTCTTTCATGCAGATATGCACCCCGGCAATTTGTTTGTCGACAAAGCGGGCAACCTCGTTGCGATTGATTGCGGGATTATGGGGCGCATGAAACCTAAAGAACAAAAGTTCTTAGCGCGCATATTACATGGCTTTGTCACTGGGGATTACAGGGATGCTGCACAAGCGCATATTGATGCGGGGTATGTGCCGGATCATCATTCGGTAGAAGAATTCGCGCAAGGCTTGCGGGCGATTGGGGAGCCTATTGCCGATAAGACTGCCGAAGAGATTTCCATGGCGCGGTTTCTTGGGCAACTTCTCGAATATACAGCCGTTTATGATATGGCGGCCCGGCCAGAACTTATCTTACTCCAGAAGAATATGGTGATCGCTGAGGGGGTGGCGCGTATGCTGAACCCTGAGCTCAACTTATGGAAAGCGTCTGAGCCTGTCGTAAAAGACTGGCTTAAAGAGCAATTGGGCCCAGCTGCTAAACTCAAGAAAATGTCTACTAGCCTTAAAGCACTTGATCAATTTATGGATGAGATCCCACAACATTTAACCGTGCTCGAGAAAAACATGAGTGGGCTCTCACGGATTGCTGGTAAGGTGCAAGATATGGATGAGAAGCAAATTGAGCGTTTTTTAGAGCGATCTCAGGATAAATCAATTTTTGAAAAATTAGCGCTTTGGATTATTGCCATTAGCTTGGGAATTATTGCCTTTAAGCAGCTGTTTTAATTGCCTTTTAGCTAGTTGAAACTGAGTAAATGCGATCTTATGTATATAACACCTAGTGTTTTTTTGTGAGATATAGAATGAGTGAAGAAAAATCAATTCTATTAATTGTTGGTGGCGGGATTGCTGCTTATAAATGTTTGGAGCTTATCCGACGTTTAAAAGAGCGCGGCATCTCTGTTACGCCAGTTCTCACAAAAGCAGGCCAAGAATTTGTCACGCCGCTTTCGCTCGGCACATTGGCTGAGGCTGAGGTTCACACCGATCTGTTCGATTTAAAGAATGAAACTGAGATTGGGCATATTCAACTCTCTCGCCAAGCTGATTTGGTTGTTGTTGCACCAGCGACGGCTGATTTGATGGCCAAGATGGCAAATGGTTTGGCAAATGATTTGGCCAGCACTCTACTGCTAGCAACAGACAAAGATATTCTTATTGCACCAGCTATGAATGTGCGCATGTGGGAGCATGCAGCCACCCAGCGCAATATTGCAACCTTAAAAAAAGATGGTGTGCATTTTGTTGGGCCTGAGGTTGGGGATATGGCGTGCGGTGAAACGGGGCCAGGACGCATGAGTGAAGTGCCTGATATCGTGGCTGCGATAGAGAAATCTCTCACATCAAAAACAGGTCCACTTGAAGGGCGATCAGTTCTTATCACGGCTGGGCCAACTCATGAACCTATTGATCCTGTGCGCTATATTGCGAACCGCTCTAGTGGCAAGCAAGGTTATGCTCTGGCTAGCATTGCATCAGAGCTTGGAGCTGATGTAACGCTTGTTTCTGGCCCGACAAAATTAAGCCCGCCCGCAGGCGTTACTTTCATCTCTGTTGAAACCGCGCGTGAAATGCGAGATGCAACGCTGGCGAACTTACCAGCTGATATTGCCATTTGCGCCGCTGCTGTTGCAGATTGGCGAGTGAAAAAGTCAGCCGGGCAGAAGATGAAAAAAACAAAGGACGGCTTGCCTAACTTAGACTTGGCTGAAAACCCTGATATTTTAGCAAGCCTTTCAGACTTGAAAGAACAGCGCCCTCGCCTTCTGATTGGTTTTGCCGCTGAGACTGAAAGCGTGATTGAGCATGCCAAGAAAAAACTCAAGAAAAAAGGCTGTGACTGGATTGTTGCCAATGATGTGAGCGCTAAAGGCAATGTGTTTGGCAATGATGAAACCTCTATTCACATTATCAGCTCTGACAAGGTTGAGAGTTTTGAAAAAGTCTCTAAAGAAGAGGCTGCAAAACAAGTGCTTTTAAAAGCAGCTGAGGCAGTTAAATAAAAATTAGAAATGAGCGGCAGATGACAGAACCAGATATTGAAATTCTCCTTTCACCCCTTCCTCATGGTGAAGGGCTTGATTTGCCTGCTTATGAAACCTCCGGCGCGGCGGGGATGGATTTGCGGGCGGCACTACCTGAAGGTACCCCTGTTATTTTAGGGCCTATGCAACGCAGCCTTATTCCAACTGGGTTGGCCATTGAGCTACCCCAAAATTATGAAGCTCAAGTGCGGCCGCGCTCTGGTTTGGCGCTTAAATCTGGTGTGACTGTATTAAACAGCCCTGGGACGATTGATTGTGATTATCGCGGGGAAATTAAAGTGATTTTGATTAATCTCTCCGAGCAGCCCGTTGAAATCAATCGCGGTGACCGGATTGCACAAATGGTGATTGCACCTGTGACCCAGGTGAAAATCTCAAAAGTTGACCAACTCTCCCTTACAAAGCGTGGGGATAAGGGGTTTGGCTCAACAGGGCAATGACGGTCATTTACATGACATTCCCCTATTGGGATATGTGGCAAACTCAATTTTGCCTAAAATCAAGACTTTATTCTTGCGTCTAATCAAAATAAACTAATCATAGGTACATCACCCATTTTGGCTGAATAATCTGTTTTAATAAATGTCTACAATTTATAAAGGTTCCCAATGAGCGATACGAATAATTTCATCCCCCCTCTAACTGTTTCTCAAATGGGGCGTGGGCGTGTTTATAATGATATTACCGAGACTATCGGTCATACTCCTTTGGTTCGCTTGAGTAAAATCAAAGACCATTTTGAACTTAAATCAGACATTTTATTAAAGCTAGAGTTCTTTAACCCCCTTGCCAGCGTGAAGGACCGTATTGGTCTTTCGATGATTGATGCGCTTATGGCAGAAGGCACCGTTGGTGAAAACACCGTTTTGATTGAGCCCACAAGTGGTAACACAGGCATTGGGCTTGCCTTTATCGCGGCTGCACGAGGTTTGCGGCTTATATTGGTTATGCCAGAATCTATGTCAATTGAGCGACGTAAAATGCTCGCGCATTTAGGAGCCGAGCTTGTTTTGACCCCTGCTGAAAAGGGGATGAAAGGGGCTCTTGAAAAATCAGCTGAGCTTATGGCTCTTAACCCAGATTCTGTGATGCCTTCACAATTTTCATCTCCTGCTAACCCGGCTGTTCACATTGCAACAACTGCTGAAGAAATTTGGAATGACACGAACGGTGAATTTGATGGCCTGGTTGCTGGTATTGGTACAGGTGGAACCATCACCGGTTGTGCCACTGTTTTCAAAGAAAAGAAACCGTCCACAAAGATAATTGCCGTTGAGCCAGAGGATAGCCCTGTGCTTTCTGGTGGTGAGCCGGGCCCCCATAAAATTCAAGGGATTGGTGCTGGGTTTGTGCCTTCAATTGTGAATAAATCTCTCATTGATGAAGTGATCACTGTCAGTAATGATGAAAGTTTTGAAACGGCACGCACACTTGCTCTCGTTGAAGGTATTCCAGGCGGGATATCAACAGGGGCTAATCTCATGGCGACGATTAAATATATCCAAGCGAACAAACTAGAAGGCCAGACCTTTGTGACAGTCGCTCCTTCATTTGCTGAGCGTTATATGTCGACTTTATTATTTGAAGATGCTGCTGAAGCTGAGCTCCAAGATAAAGGGCATGTTACCATTTAGATCTTTGTTAGGTTTGGAGATCCATATGGACTTTTTTAATTGCCATTTTTAAGTGATAGAAATAATCCATGACTTTGAGTAGTGAAGAAATTGAGCGTTATAAGCGCCACATTATTTTGAAAGAACTTGGCATCCAGGGCCAACAAAAATTAAAGGCTGCGAAAGTTCTTGTTATTGGTGCGGGTGGGCTTGGCTCACCACTCCTCCTCTATTTAGCAGCGGCCGGTGTTGGCACGATTGGCATTATTGATGATGACATTGTCAGCCTTTCGAACCTGCAACGACAAATTGCGCATGATACTGACAATGTTCATATGCCGAAAACTGAAAGTGCTGCGCGGCGGATTGCGCAAATTAACCCTCATGTAAATGTGGTGCAGCATAATTGCCGACTTAACGTTGATAACGCCATTGAGATTATTAGTGACTATGACATTGTTGCAGATGGGTCTGATAATTTTGAAACGCGTTATTTGGTAAATGATGCTTGTTATTTTGCGAAGAAACCGCTTGTTTTTGCCGCGATCGGCCCCTTTGATGGGCATGTCACTACGTTTAGAGCGGCTGAGACAAACGATCAGGGTGAACCAAACCCTAATTATCGCTGTATTTTTCCCAAAGCGCCGCCAGCAGGCACTGTGCCTACTTGCTCTGAGATTGGTGTGCTCGGCGCCATTGCTGGCGTTGTCGGGACCTTGCAGGCAACAGAGACAATTAAAGAAATCACTGGTATTGGTGAGGGGCTTGTTGGGCGGCTTTTACTGGTTGACCTGCTCACCTCACAGTTTCAATCGGTGAATATTAAATGGGATCCGAATAATCCTTTAAGTGGTAAAGAACCGATTTATAAAGATCTATCTCATTTTAAAACTGAGACTGAAACTCATTAAGTCTTTAAAATATCTGAACCTGTCATTTCTCACTGGGGCACTTTTTAATGAATATGTTTAACTTAAAAATTTCACATCTCATACCATTTCTTGCCCTCTTAATGGTCCTTTGCTTTGGGGGCCATCATTCAGCATTGGCACAGAAAAAGAAAGCTTCTGATGAACCAGTTCAAAAAGAACGGTTGCTCTTAAGGTTTATCACCTCTGATGATTATCCGCCGTTCAATTATTATGATGAAGAAGGCAACCTTTCTGGTTTTCATATTGATTTGGCGAATGCGATTTGCCGTGAAATGACAGTGCGCTGTGAGATTCAAGTTCGCTCCTGGCAGAATATTGCTCAAGCATTTAAAGGGGGGGATTTTGATGCGATCATCGCTGGCCTTGCGATCAATAAAGAAAATATCAAAACTCTCGATTTCACGAATAGCTACATGCGGATGCCGGGTCGGTTTGCAACTTTAAAATCTCGGCCTCAACCCTTACCTTCTCCCAATCGAATTGGTGGTAAAACTGTTGGCGTAGTTATGAAAACTGCACATGAAGCCTATATCAAGAAATTTTTCAAATCTGCCAAAATCAAACAATATCGTACTCAATCTCAAGCAAACAATGCGCTGCAAAGTGGGGAGATTGATTATCTTTTTGGTGATGCCATTCAAATTATGTTTTGGCTCAACGGCTCGCTTTCAAAACAATGTTGTAAATTCCACGGCAACGCTTACTGGGATGCGAATTATTTTGGCGAAGGCCTCTCTATTGCCATTCGAAAAGGGGATATGCGTCTTCGTGTTGAGTTGAATGATGCGATCAACAAAATCAGAACCTCAGGCACATTTGAAGAACTTATGCTTCGTTATTTCCCGATAAACATTTATTGAGTTTA
>CAXIBI010000112.1:0-8070 GCA_964022305.1 uncultured Hyphomicrobiales bacterium
GATGGTTTAGGCATGCTCTTACATCAAGCCGTTCCAGGTTTTGAAAAATGGTTTGGTGTGCGCCCGAAAGTTACGAATGAATTACGCCAAATAATTTTAGACGATTTAGCTTAAAAGGCCTTTCTTATGTTAATCATCGGACTAACCGGCTCAATCGCCATGGGCAAATCAACCATAGCAGAGATGCTTGAAAAAAACGGCATTCCCATCATCAGCGCAGATAATATAGTTCATGACTTATATCGGCAAGAAGCTGTACCTCTCATTGAAAAGGCTTTTCCAGGCAGTACGGAAAATGGACAAGTAAACAGAGAAAAACTTCTCAAACTTCTTTTAAAAGAAGATGAGGGCTTTAAAAAATTAGAAAATCTCATTCATCCTCTAGTTAGGCAAAAAGAATGGGAATTTATCAAAGAGCAAAAAGAACAAGGCTCTGAGATAGTTGCCATAGAAATCCCTCTCCTTTTTGAAACGGGGGCTGATAAATTATTAGATGCAGTATTGCTTGCAAGCGCACCAGCTGACGTTCAAAAACAAAGAGTTATGCAAAGATCCGGCATGACAGAAGAAAAATTTAAAACGCTTCTTTCGAAGCAAATGCCAGATGCAGAAAAAAGAGAAAAAGCAGACTTTATTGTTGATACATCCTGCTCAATGGAAGAAACAGAAGACCAGCTAAAAGAAATTATTGTATCTCTTAAACAGCAACAACCAACAGCTTATGATGCTTGGTTAGTTCTTGCGGATAGCTAGTGGGCATCTAAAACCTAAATGCTCAGTACTCTGTAGGTAACAGCGACGGTTGCCTGTGCCGGTTGCAAGTGGGCAACTGAAGGCACACTAAAAAGCGCAACTGAAGGAGCACTAAAATGAGAGAAATTGTACTTGATACAGAGACAACCGGTTTTAACGCAGATGGTGATGATAAAATCATCGAAATCGGCTGCGTTGAATTAATCAATTACATTCCCTCAGGTGAAAATTATCATATCTATATTAACCCAAAACGTGATGTTCCCATCGAGGCTCAAAATGTGCATGGTATCACCACAGAGTTCTTGAAGGACAAACCGTTATTTCGAGAAGTTGCAGATGGCTTTCTTGATTTTATCCAAGAAGATCGCCTAATCATTCACAATGCTTCATTTGACGTTGGCTTTTTAAACGCAGAGCTAAAAAGGGTAAGACGACCACTTATCGAGATGAGCCGTGTGCTTGACACATTGGCTCTGGCAAGAAGAAAACACCCAGCTGGGCCAAACAGTTTGGACGCTCTATGTCGTCGTTATAATATCGACAATTCCAATCGTACCTATCACGGCGCGCTACTCGATAGTGAATTATTGGCAGAAGTTTATCTAGAACTTAGCGGCCAACGCCAAGCCAATCTAGAATTAGCAAACGAGAAAAAATCAAGTGATGAATTTGCGCCAGCGCTAGGCACTGTGACTGTACGAGAAAGAGAGAAAGACCTTCCTTCACGCCTCAGCGAAGAAGAAATCACAGCTCATGAAACTTTCTTAAACACTTACAAAACAGAACCGCTGTGGAATAAATATTCTTAAATAACGCGGTTGCTTGTGGCGGTTTCTGGTGGGCAACCTAAAGCAATCATGAATCTAAAGTTACGAAGAAGGAGTGACGCCAACACGGTTACATAGTGGGTAACTGAAGTGCAAAAAAGGCGTCAGGACACGGCGAAGCGCGAGCGTAGTCCGGCGTGTGACGCCGCCCAACGGAGGGCCTGCCGCTTTTAGCAGCAGAATAGTAGGCGCGGTTGCTGGTGGGCAACCTGAAGCGCCACTAAGAATTTGAGTTAAATTAAGCATTACCTGCTTGAGCAGTTTCAGCTTCTTTACGTTGCTTATACAATCCAGCAAAATCAATCGGATCAAGCAATAGTGGAGGAAAGCCTCCTTCATGTGTCATATCAGAAATGATGCGACGCAAGAATGGGAATAGAATTGAAGGGCAGTTGATCAAGAGCAATGGCTCAAGCGCATCAGCTGGAATATTCTTAATGTTAAAAGCACCCGCATAAACAGCTTCAACAACATAGATCGTGCCGTCATCATTGGTTGCATTACCTTTGAGCTCAATCGCGCTTTCATAAACATCTTCATCAAGCTTATTAACGCTGACATTTAAATCAATTTGCAGGTTCGGATTTTCACCTGGGGCTTTTAATGATTTAGGAGCTTTAGGGCTTTCAAACGAAAAATCTTTTAGATATTGTCCAAGCACTTGAATGCTTGGTTGTGCAGCTCCACCTTCAGCACCTGCACCATTTTGTGAACCATTTTGTTCATCAGCCATTTTCTTTACACCTCAAAAATCATTAAATAATTAATTATAAATCCATATGCATATTTTCTTTCTTTGTGCATCGGATTGTGCTGCAACCAGCTAACATGCGAACTTTGGTTTGGCAAGAAACGAATAAGCTGAAATAGCAAGCAAAATAGTTATTTATCTTTATTCCAGGGAGACGATAAATTAGATCGACCAGATGAGTGTGAAGGTTGTTCATCCGTACGTGTCTTTTTAGAGTCAGTTTTGCTAGAAGTTGCTTCCGTAAACTCACCATCAATAATTGGACCAGAAGCTTCATCATCAAAACCACTCATATTGTGGTTCTGATCTTCAAATATATCTTTGTGGTTTTGATTTGCTTCATCACCTGGAAACGGCATGCCATTCGCAAAGATAGTTGTTCTTGGCAAAATATATTTTTTAAAAAATGATTTTGCTAATGTTCTGCGAAAGGGAGGGATAAATAATAAAAACCCAAATATGTCAGTAAAAAATCCGGGCGTTAACAAAAGCGCACCAGCAATGGCTAGACAAATACCATCAATCATCTCATCAACAGGGATTTTTCCCTCTTGGATCAAGGATTGCGTACGAAATAAAACCGTCATGCCTTGGTGACGCAACAGCATAGATCCAGCAATCGCCGTTAAAATAACGATCCCAAGCGTTGGCCAAAGACCAATCAGCGAGCCAATTTGCATAAAGCCAATAATCTCAATAATTGGTACAAGCATAAATAAAGCAAAAAACAACAAACCCATTCGGTAAGAAACCTCATTCCAATGGTTAAAATCTCACTATAAAATGAAATTTAGGAGCTAAAGATCATATAGACCTTAAATTTATGGTTTTAAAGTGCCAGAATAATCTATAATTCTCCTAGGGTCTGAACTCAATTGAGTGGTGCCAGTACTGGTTGGGCCAAAATGACCTGTTTCTGCGTTGAAAATCCTTGGTCGTACACACGTATCGCCTGTGGTTTTCTTCTAGAACCAGATCATTTTGGCTCCAATGCAGCTCTAAGTCCTAATTGAGTTCAGACCCTAGACAAATCAACGTCATATATTTGCCAAAGCAAAGAATAATGATAAGAAAGAAAATTGTCTTTTAAGATCAATGATAATGCGTGAAAGTATTTTACTTTCTAAATCCCAGACATATGGAAAAATAAGCCAGAATGCTTATATTATATGTCAAAATGTAAAACAGTTTAAATTTATCAATTGATCAAAGAAATACAAAAACTTAATAAAGATGCTGTCAAAACATCTGAATGAATATGCTCTGAAGTTTTTAGGTAATAGCGACGGTTGCTATGTGGCGGTTTCTGGTGGGAAACTGAAGCCACACTAAAAAACTACAACTGAAGGAGCAACAAAGAAAGTATAGGCTAGAAATGGACAATAGCGGCTTGGATATTGTTAGTGTAATTTTTTTAGGCATAGCAGTGGTGATATTTTTATATCTTCGCAGCATCTTAGGCAGCCGGACAGGAAATGAGCGTCCCTATAATCCTGACACGTCAGAGAACACTCACACAAATCGTGATGACAATGTCGTCTCAATGCCTCACCAAAATAGAGATATTAGAGAACCAGTTCCAGAGCAGCCTGAAATCGATATCGCTGAGCAAATTAAAAAATATGCCCCTGAAGATAGCGCTTTAAGTGATGGGCTGCATGACATTGCAAATGCTGATAATAGCTTTGATCCTGAACAATTCATGCAAGGTGCTGAGCGCGCTTATGAGATGATCATCACGGCCTTTTCTGATGGCGATAAACGAACACTGAAAAAGCTGTTAGCCAAAGATGTCCTATCCGGCTTTTCAGCTGCTATTGATGAGCGGGACAACCAAGGTCATACGATGTCTACGCAATTTATCGGTTTTGACAATGTTGCCATGTTAGAAGCTGGCCTTGATAACAAGCAAACCGAAATTACAGTAAAGTTTAAATCATCTCTAATCAGAACCGTTTATGGATCTGAAGGTGAGATTATTGAAGGCGATGAAAAAGAGATTGATAAGGTCACAGACATCTGGACCTTCTCTCGGTCTGCAAGTGGTCGCGATCCTAACTGGAAGCTAATAGCGACAGAATCAGAATCATAAAACTAATGGAAAAGGCCAGTTCTAGCGCGGTTGCTGGTGGGCAACCTGAAGCGCAACTAAAAAAGCACGGTTGCATTGCGGATGCCTAGTGGGCATCTGAAGCACAAAAAAGGATGGAGCATGTCTTGGAAGTCAAAACAGAATGACATGCTCTATCGTCTTAAAAAACAAATAGAACAACTCAACTTTTTGAATAAGAGAGGTTTAGTTATGGGGGGACTGGCTGGCTTTCTTCTTGGATTTTTCTCTCTTCTGTTTTTCTACCCTGAATACAAAACAGACCCACAAGAGCTAAGAGCAAATAAACAAATCATCAAATTAAAGGTTAAAAGAAAAACCATGAATCTACGACCCGTCAACTTTAACTCGTTGCGTGGTTGGCAACAAGATGATCATTTAGCTGCATTTCAAGCCTATCAAAAAAGTTGCAGACATTTCCTTACCAAACAGCTTCGTTCTCATTCTGCTATTAATCAAAAGCGCTTTCAAATTTGCAAAAAAGCTGTCCGGCTTAAACTCACCCATAAAAGGCAAGCCAAAAAATTCTTTGAAGAGCAGTTTCAACCTTACCGCGTCCTAACACCCTCTTCACTGCTAACAGGCTATTACGAACCTGAAATCAAAGGCTCGAGAATAAAAACAGCAGAATATAACATTCCCGTTTATAAGCGCCCGTCAGACTTGGTTTCACTGATTAATGACAAAGATAGAGCTGCGAAAAATCACCAACTCACCTTCATGCGCAAAAAGGGCGAGAAACTAGAGCCCTTTCCAACAAGACAATCAATTGAGCAAGGCGCTCTGGAAAACCAAGGGTTAGAGCTTTTATTCTTGAAAGATCAAGTTGATAGTTTTTTCATGCATATCCAAGGCTCAGCTCGTATTGCCTTAGATGATGGCTCTCATATTAGAATTGGTTATGATGGTAAAAACGGCCATCCTTATTCTTCCATTGGTAAGCATTTAAAAAATGCTTACAAGTTCAAAGGCGAACAATTGAAACTAGAAGCCGTGAAACAATGGCTGCGCGACAATAAAACCGAAGGCCAAAAGGTCATGTGGCATAATAAATCTTATATCTTCTTTAGAGAGCTTAATTCAGATCAAGGCGCTGACGGACCTTTGGGCGCGGAAGGTGTGAACCTTACCCCAAGACGCAGCTTAGCGGTTGATGGCAGTTACCATCAGTTAGGCCTGCCCATTTGGTTGGATGTCGCAAGTATCTCACATCACGGTAGACCAGGTTTTCATCATCTGATGATTGCTCAAGATGTTGGCTCAGCCATTAAAGGCCCAGCGCGTGGGGATATCTATTGGGGCTCTGGCGACAAAGCGGGAGTACTTGCCGGAGCTACAAAACATAAGGGCAGGTTTACCGTTCTCTTGCCGCGTTAATGATGCCCCCAAAAAAGCAATTATAATTAAGCTGTAATATTATATACTTAATGCATGTCGAAGAAAGAAGAACATATTGGCCTCAGTTCTGAAGATGCCGCTTTGTGGGAAAAAGTCACAAAGACCATGTCTAATCTTGGGCCAAAGAAAAAGGGCAAAAAATTAAAAAAAGCTTCATATACAAATGAAGAAAACGATCTTTCATCAAAGTCTGAACAACAAGAGACTGAAACCGAATTCGAAACTCTTCTGAACGAAACAGAGCAAAAAGCTAAAGCTGCTACTGTTCAATCAGAGGAAATGCCCCAAGAGCTAAGCTCAAAAAAAACACTGAAGAAAAACACACCTAAAATCCCAACCAGAGAAGACTTCGAAGCTCTGTTGGATGATCCTAAAGCTGTGATCTCAACAGATAAAAAGCTAAAAAAACAAGGCTCACTAACTGATAGTGAGTTGAGCAACAAAAGCGCAATAAAAAAACAAACTCCAAAACCCAAACCAAAGATCGAAAGCTTCAGCCATAAAGACGCAAGAAACATTTCTTCCGGCAAACAAACTATTGACGCTGCCATTGACCTTCATGGCTTAACTCAAGCCCAAGCTGAAACAGCTCTGAAAACCTTTTTAAAGCGTGCTCATCAAGATCAGAAAAAGACGGTTTTGGTGATCACAGGCAAAGGCCAGAGACGAAAATCAAGCGAGAGATCATTTGAACTCGGCGCACCAGAGCCAGGCATTATAAAAAGGTCCGTGCCCGGATGGCTGGATGATATGCCAGATATTGTTTTGAGTTATAGAGCCAGCCACATCAAACATGGCGGTGAAGGGGCTCTTTATGTCCGCCTAAGGCGCGCCAAATAAATCTTATAATTAGCATCACAAATCAGTGATACTCCCCCTATTTTGATAAAAAATTAACCCTGAAAATGGATAATCCATACCTATCGATAGTTAAAGTGCGCACTGAAATCAGGATCTAGAACAAACATCTACTAAGCTTTAAGCAGATGAGGTTCTAGTAATTTACGATAATGCATGTAAGTGGCTTAAGTATAGCCCCCCACCTATCAGGACAAAATGGGTTTCACTTGAAACAAAGTGATGAGGGGAGCGAGCAACAAAATAAAGCTGATCGGCTAGCAAACCAAGCCGATAATCTTGCCTTGAGAGAACAAACCCTCGCAAGTGCTGTTGCCCCTGTGAGCAAATCAGAAGCTCTACAAAATCACACAGGCAGAAATCCAAATCAAACTGGAGCAGAAAGCCAAGAAACCACTAGCCCTCTTGCATCACTTGAAAAAACAAAAAAAGCCAATTCTACTAGTGATACAAAGGAAGCTGAAAAGAGCAGTCCTGAAGATCCTCAAGAATTAACCGAAGAAGAGCAAAAGCAAGTTGATGAGTTAAAGAAACGAGACGCTGAGGTGCGCGCACATGAGCAAGCCCACGCAGCGGTTGGCGGATCATATGCCAGTGCCCCAACTTATGAGTTCCAAACCGGGCCAGACAATAAGCAATACGCAGTTGGCGGAGAAGTTCAGATTGATGCCGCACCCGTTCCTAATGATCCAAAAGCAACGATAGAAAAAATGGACATTGTAATCAGAGCCGCACTTGCGCCGCAAGAGCCTTCAGCACAAGATAAAAAGGTGGCAGCTGAAGCGCAAAAAAACAGGTCCGAAGCCCAAGCTGCATTAGCCAAACAACAACAAGCGGAGTTGAATGGAGGCGATGAAGAAGAAAGCTTGCTGAACCCTACCACCCAATCTCAAGAAAATTCTGAAGCTGCGAACAATAACGAACAAATTCTATCAGCCATTTTCGCATATAATTCTGCCTCAAATTTAGGCAATTCCTAGGGCATTTGACTAAATATTATGTGATTGAGCATTTCCTATTCATTCAGACTTCACAACAAAAAAACAATAGCCTATAGAAAAAGCAATGAGAGTTTCTACTCTTCAAATCTAGCCTGAAATTACAAATAATACGAGCTAGATGAAGAAGGAGTGACGCCAACACGGTTGCATAGTGGGCAACTGAAGTGCAAAAAAGGCGTCAGGACATGGCGAAGCGTCAGCGTATCCCGGCACAAGTTCAACTCGAACGGAGCGAAGCGGGTACGGATAAGTTGAACGACAAAAAAGTGCCGCACAGTGCGGTTGCTGGTAGGCAACTGAAGCACATCAAAAAAGTAGGCCTATGAGCTTCAGCTCATAGAATAGCCGTGAGAGAGTAACTAGGAGTAT
>CAXIBI010000113.1:0-8055 GCA_964022305.1 uncultured Hyphomicrobiales bacterium
TTCAGGTAATGATGTGAAGGATATGGCTGGTGTCACTGTTGATACAGGCAAGCCGGCACGGACTGTGAAAACCTTGAAGGCGAATAATGCTGGTCGCCCTCAAGAAAAAGCTATTCAAATTGCTCGGGCTCAAGCTAAAGCACCGCCAGTGAATAATGTTGCTTCTAATGACGGGAATTATGTTGTTCAAATCTCTGCGCGCCGCACGCAAACAGATGCTCTTGCTGCTTTCTCAGGGCTACAGTCAAAATATGGTTCAGTTCTTGGTGGGTATCGTCCGTTGATCCAACGTGCTGATCTTGGAAGTCGTGGTATTTGGTTTAGATTGCGTGTTGGTCCTATGAAGACACGTGAAGACGCTTCTAGAGTTTGTTCTCAGCTCAAGAGTAAGGGTATGAAAAATTGCCTCGTAGCGTCTCGCTAACGTTGCATTTCAATTGTATCACTTTATAAAGTTAAAAGGCCCCGCATTTGTTGGGGCTTTTTTTATAGTGGAGCTAGCTTCTTTCATCGTTAGTACTTCAGTTGCCCACTAACAACCGTACTTTAATGGCTTAGGGATTTAAAATATGACGAGACTTGCATTTATATCTGGCGTTGAGGGACTGGAATTGCTCCCTTCTGAGCGTGATTTTTTTGCGTCTACTCGCCCTTTGGGTCTCATTCTATTTGCCAGAAATATCGAAAGTGAAGCTCAAATAAAACGCCTTATTGGTGATGTGCGAGAGGCTGTTGGTTTTGATGAATTTTGGGTGTTGATTGACCAAGAGGGGGGGCGTGTTCAACGTTTGCGCCCACCGTTATTCCCTGATTTACCAGCTGCGCGGCGCTATACCGAAATTTACCAAAGAGATCCGAAACGAGGTGTGCAAGCAGCTTTTGAGGTTGGCAAGTTTATGGGCAAGCGTTTGATGGATTTAGGGATCTCGATGAATTGTGCGCCTTGTCTTGATGCCGCGCAATTACATGCGCACGATATTATCGGCGATCGTAGTTTTGGGCTTGATGTAGAGACGATTGCGACTTTAGGGCGCGCGCAAGCGGAAGGGCATATGGCGGCGGGGTGTTTGCCAGTGATTAAGCATATTCCTGGCCATGGGCGCGCTGATGCGGATAGCCATCTGGATTTACCAGTGATTGAGGCAAGTCATGCTGAGTTAAGTGCGGTTGATTTTGCACCTTTCAAGCAATTGAGTGACCTACCAGTTGCGATGACAGCGCATGTTGTTTATAGGGCCATAGATGAAACCACACCCGTGAGTGCTTCAAAGCAGTCAATTGATGAGATTATCCGGGGTGAAATTGGCTTTGATGGGTTTTTAATGTGTGATGATGTTTCTATGGAAGCTTTGGACGGGACAATTGCTGAGCGCACGCGAGATGTGATTGCAGCTGGTTGTGATGGAGCTTTGCATTGTAATGGCAAGATGGATGAGATGGAACAGGTGGCTGCAAATAGCCCCGAATTAGAAGGGCGTGCATTGACACGTTTCCTGGCGTCTTTTGATTGCGTTAAAGGCCAAGCTCTAATTGATGAAACACTTGCTCTTGAGTTTTTGTCTGAAGATTGGTGTAAAGTTTCGTAACCTACTATTTTTTGGTCAAGAGAGTTTTTAAAGGGTGTAACACTTGAGTGCTTCTACGCAAGAATTTGAAGATGGTTTTGAGCAAGATACGGTCAATGATGATGATCGCTTGCTTGTTGAGCTTGATGGATTTGAGGGGCCGCTTGACCTTCTGCTCTCACTTGCCCGCGAGAAAAAAATCGATATTTGCCAAGTTTCCATTGCAGATTTAGCAACCCAATATATTGACTATATTAATGACCTGAAAAAACACAGGCTGGAGATTGCTGCTGATTATTTGGTGATGGCTGCCTGGTTGGTGTTTTTAAAATCCAAATTACTCATACCGAGTGAAGAGGAGTTGTTGGATAGCCCTTCGGGTGATCAATTAGCTGCTCAATTGGCATTTCGTCTGAAACGCTTAGAGGCGATGCGTGAAAAAGGGAATGAGTTGATGGCACGTCCTCAATTAGGGGAAGAGTTTTTTGCTGCTGGTTCCGTGCAAGAGCGTGAGACGGTTACTCAATTTGAGTATAAGGCGGAGCTCTATGATTTATTAAAAGCGTATGCCGCGCAAAGACAACGACAAGCAAAGAGCGACTATAAAATTAAAAAACGTGAGGTTTGGTCCATTAAAAAGGCGCGTGCACGTTTGAGTTCCCTGCTTGGTGTTTCAATTGATTGGGCGCCGATTAATGAATTAATTGCGGCGTTTATGGGAACTGAAAAGACGCAGAAAACGACGGTTGCAAGCACCTTTGGGGCAACTTTAGAGATGGCCCGTGATGGGGTGATTGAAATCAGACAATCTGGTCCATTTCAACCGCTTTATGTGAAAACAACACCAGTTGTGGGGGAGGGTGCTGATGAGTGATCAGTTGCGTATTTTAGAGGCTTTGATCTTTGCGTCGCCTGAACCGATTAGTGAGGGGGCTCTGGGGGACGAGTTTGACGAAGACGTGGATGTTGCGCAGTTGCTGCAGCAATTAAGCGATGAGTATTCAACAAGGGGTATTCAGCTTGTCTCTCTCGATGGGAAGTGGGCGTTTCGTACATCCCCTGATTTGGCACCTTTTCTAACCAAATATAAAACCGTGAAAAAGAAGCTCTCTCGCGTTGCGCAGGAGACATTGGCGATCATTGCCTATCACCAGCCTGTGACGAGAGCTGAGATTGAAGATGTTCGCGGTGTGCAGACCTCAAGTGGCACTCTAGATGTTTTGTTGGAAACGGGCTGGATTAAAATGCGGGGGCGCCGGCGGGCACCGGGCAGGCCTATCACTTATGGCACTACAGATTTATTTCTTGATCAATTTGGTTTAAGTGCGGTTGATGATTTGCCTGGCTTAAAAGAGTTAAAAGGTGCCGGCTTGCTTGATGGGACATTGCCAGATGATTTTGTTGTGCCTTCTTCCCAAAATCTTGAGACTTTAATGGATGATGAAGTGCCACTAGAGGAGGAGGAAGAAACTGTAGAGGGTGATGAGTTTTAAGCAGTTAGTCTAAATGGTTTGTCATTTTATCTCTTTTTCATGAAACATTTCCCAATCAGAATTAAAACAGACAATAGGCAAAGCAGGTAAGGAAAAAGCTGAGCCGAGCCGATTGTGTGGGCTGTTAGTATTCCAATAATTGTAAATCCAAACGGAAGTATCAGTAACCAAAGGGGGAGCTTTGTGATTAATGCGAATCCAAAGGTTGCTAGAATTGTTGGAGCGGGTGAGAGGCCAAATAATAATCCGGCTTTGATGTTTGGACCGTCGATTAAACCTATTAAGGGAAGGATAAAAACGCTTATTCCTGTGAAAACCAGTCCTATTCTTTGTTGCCAAGTTGGGTAAAGAATTAAGTGATTGGTTTGAGCAAAATTTAGTGTCAGCCATAGTAGCATTAAGATGGATTGTGCGATAAAGCCCCAGCCAAAATAAAAAGCCATCCAATTTATTTGCTGGTAAAATTCTAAATGATAAACAGCGCCGCACCATGCCCAGGCGAGAGATAGAATAAAGCCAACCAACATCGTTTTTTTCTGATCAATGGTCATTAACAACCAAAAGAAGGCCAAGCCCATGAGGAGGCCTAAGATAGGCATTGGCCAGATGCTTTGGTTGTAAAAGGCTATCGATTGGAAATAGACATCAGGTGAAAACAACAAAAGATCTTCAAGGCGATAGCTTGCAATTGTCATTTTAAAGCTCACTTTAATTGTTTGTTCTAGGGTAGAGTTTTTCAGAGCTCGTTAGAGCGCTGCGCAATAGGTTGCCATTTCTGTTCTCATTTTATCATCTGGCAAGGGGCCGAGACCAGCTGAGAGATTTTCTTTTACATGGGCGACCTGAGACGTTGCTGGGATTGTGACTGTCACAGCTGGGTGGCTTATGATGAATTTTAAAAGAAACTGCGGCCAATTGGTGCAGTTAATGTCTTTAGCAAAATCGGGCAGAGGGTGTGCGCTATATCTATCGATCAAGTAGCCTCTTGAAAAGGGGCGGTTTGCAATAACAGCTATCCCTTTATCTTGGGCAGTGGGGAGTAGTTTTTTCTCCACTTCTCTGTTTTCAATATTGTAAGTGAATTGCACGAAATCCAGCGGTTCTGATTTCATGATTTCTAAAAAATCATTATGTCTTCTACTGTGACTGGTTGTTATGCCTATGTACCGAACCAGGCCTTCTTTTTTGAGAGTTTGCAGAAGTTTTAAATGAGCTTCCCAGGCAACCAGATTGTGAACTTGTAAAAGATCGAACTTTTTAATGCCCCATAATTTCATGGATTGTTTTATTTGCGTGAGGCCTTGTCCTTCAAAGCTGGTCCAAACTTTTGTCGCTCCGAAAAGACTTTTTGGATAATTCAACTCTTTCAGCATAAACCCTATGACTTCTTCAGATGAGCCATACATGGGGGATGAATCTACCATTGAGCCACCGCCTTCAAAGAAAGCTTTTAAGACTTTTGTGCGGCTTTGTCTTAAGGAGGGATCTCTACCTACATTAAAAGTGATCCAAGAGCCGATGCCGATCGCGGGTATGGCTTGCCCGCTTGAGGGGATGGTTTTTGTTAAAATGCTTGTTTGAGGCTTAGCATTGAGGGAGCTTGGCCAAAGGCTTGCCATTGTGCCTGCTGTGAGGGCTTGAATGAAATGCCTTCTGTTTAGATCAAAATTGGTCATTGGTCTGCTCCCTTAAACTTAAGTGTAATATTAGCAAAATTTTTGTTGTAGGGCGAGCTGGTGACTATAATGAAGATTTTTGGAGCATTTTTTAGGGCAAGTGGTAACCAGTTTATTGAGTTGCATCTGTACAGATGGTGTAACTTTTGTCATAAGTGACTAGAGCTTATTACTTAAAAGTGGATGCCGGTTTTAAGATAAATAATAAGCTTAAGCAAAAATAGAGCATGTTTTTTGGTTCTATAAAACTAACATGCTCTGCTTACGAAGCTTTTGGCGTTGAAATTCCTTCTTTGCCGGTTGTAATGGGAAGATTAATTTTTGAGTTTAGCATCACCAGGTTGGGGCCGGCGAGGCACTGCGGCAGCAACAATTGCTGCCAGGCTAACATTTGAAGACTTAACTCGCTCTTTTGACGGCAAAGAAGCCTTGCGCGGGGTTAGTCTTGATATTGAGCCAGCTGAAACCGTTTGTTTGCTAGGTCCTTCAGGTTGCGGCAAGACAACATTGCTGCGTATTGCTGCTGGCATTGAGCGGCCAGATACGGGGAGGGTTTTATTTAACCACCAGGAAGTTGTTGGGCCGACTGTGTTTACGCCGCCTGAAAAGCGCGGTGTTGGCTTGATGTTTCAGGATTTTGCGCTTTTTCCGCATTTGACCATCTTAAAAAATGTGATGTTTGGGTTGCAAACTTTGGACATGAAGGATGCAAAACGTATTGCACTTGCAACTTTGGAGCGGGTTGGATTAGCGCATTATGCCGATGATTACCCACATATCCTCTCTGGTGGGCAACAACAAAGGGTTGCTCTGGCGAGGGCGATTGCACCGCGACCTAGTATTATCTTTATGGATGAGCCATTTTCTGGCCTTGATCCACGGCTTCGTGATCGTATGCGCGAGGAAACTTTAGCGATTTTGCGTGAAATGCGGGCAACTTCGATGATTGTGACCCACCAAGCTGAAGAAGCTATGCGTATGGGGGACCGGATTGCTGTGATGCGGGATGGCCGTATTTTACAGGTTGGTAAAAGTGAAGAGATTTATAGTCATCCCAACTCGCTTTTTGTGGCTCGTATTTTTGCTGAAATGAATGAAATTCCCTGTGTTGTTAAAAATGGTGAAGTAGAGACCGTTTTTGGGCGCTTTCCAGCGAACGAACTTGAAGAAGGCTCAGAAGCTGTTTTTTGTGCTCGTTTTCTTGGAATGGGAATTTCTAAAGAGGGGCCTGGTGTGCTTGGCCGGGTGATTGATCGCAAGTTCTTAGGTGGCTCTGCGTTGCTTGAAATTGTGGTTGATGGGCTGGATTTGCCTTTGCAGGTTCGCATGCGTGAAAATATCGCACCTAGTGTTGGGGATGAAACTTATGTTTTTGTTGAGACAGATCAACCCCTTATCTTGGCAAAAGATGATTAGTCTATGGCCTTCGGGCCCTTTTCTTTGTGAAGTTTAATCTTATATATAGTGCAGACGTTGCGTATATAGATTGTTTTTGTAATATTATAATAAAGACTGATAAATTACGTAATTTTGCAATATGTATTAGCGCTAGAGTATAATCTTTTACGTAGAGATGAATGCATGCTCTAGTTACTTGTTTTTACGCACATTTTCCGACCCTTGTTTCACTCTGATCGGATTGTGCTCTAGGAGAAAAAAGGTATGGGTTACCCTGGTATTTGGCAAATTCTAATTGTTTTACTGCTGGTTGTGCTTTTATTTGGCCGCGGAAAGATATCAGATTTGATGGGTGATGTTGCTAAAGGCATTACAAGCTTTAAAAAAGGCCTTAAAGATGAGGACGAAGATACAGCGTCCAATGTTCATTCACTTGAACAGGGAAAAGACGCAGATCAGTCGGGCTCGTTAAATAAAGAAAAAGCAGATTTATCTTAAATTTTTGTTTGAAGATTTGTTCCTTTTATTGTGATTTAGTTGTTGGGTTTTAAATGAGGCAGAGAGGATTGTTTATCATTCCGGGCTCTTTTTCATTTACAGGTGCTCCCATTCTTCAGTCATTTAAATTTGCTGATTTTTTGTTCTTTTTCTTTTGTGACAGGTTTTGTGGCAGTGGAGTAATTTTCCATGTTTGATATAGGCTGGAGTGAATTGCTGGTTGTTGGGCTCGTGGCATTGATTGTCGTGGGGCCAAAAGAGCTGCCTGGGATGATGAAGCGTATTGGTCAAATGATCCGTGCAGCAAAGAACACAGCCGGTAACTTTCAACGTCAATTTGAACAAGCGATGGATGAGGGGGAAATTGGGGAATTAAAAGAGAGTGTTAAGGGTATTCGTGATGACCTTGATCCGCATAAAATAATGGGTGATGTGGTTGGTGTTGATGATGATGACTTTGATCTCGACAAGTGGAATGAGCAAATTCTTGAAGATGAAAAGAATCGCGCGAATAACACAGGGCCTCAAAGAGAAGAAATGACGGCAAGCCCAAAGAGAACTGAACAGTTTGATGCCGAACATGAAATGCGCCCTCTTGATGAAGGGGAAGATGCGGAGCCAGTTAAAGACATTAAGTCAGCTTCTTCGAGGCAAGTTTCATGAGTGTTGACAGTGTTGAGGAGAGCAAGGCCCCTCTGATTTCTCATCTTATCGAGCTTAGAACACGGCTTTTGTGGTGTTTGGTTGCGATGGGTATAGCCTTTGTTATTTGTTTTTACTTTGCTGACAATATTTATAATTTTTTGCTTGGACCTTATGAGGCAGCTGTTGGTGAAGGCCAAGTGATAGATATGCAATTCACCGCGCCGCATGAATTTTTCTTTACGCAATTGAAGATGTCTTTATTTGGCGCCTTTGTGCTTTCGTTTCCTCTCATTGCTTTGCAGATATATAAGTTTATAGCGCCCGGGCTTTATGAAAATGAACGCCATGCGTTTCTCCCCTATTTGATAGCAACGCCTTTCTTATTTCTCATTGGGGCGGCGATTGTTTATTATATTGTGATGCCATTGGCGCTGGGCTTTTTTCTCTCCACCCAGCAAACAGGTGATGCGAACGTGCAGATTAAATTAGTTGCGCGGGTGAGTGAATATTTCTCATTTGTGATGACTTTGATTTTGGCTTTTGGGCTTTGTTTTCAATTGCCAGTTGTTTTGACTTTGCTGGGTAAGGCTGGTCTTGTTTCTTCTGATTGGCTGAAAACTAAGAGGCGTTATGCGATTGTTGCTGTTTTTGCAGCTGCTGCTATTCTCACCCCTCCGGATCCTTTGAGCCAACTTGGTTTGGCTCTTCCCACCTATCTTCTTTATGAATTTTCGATCTGGATGGTGATGTTGGTTGAGAAAAAGCGTGAAGAAAAAGAAA
>CAXIBI010000114.1:0-7999 GCA_964022305.1 uncultured Hyphomicrobiales bacterium
TCGGCGATGACGGGGGCGTGGTCTGAGGCTTTTTCCCAGGAGCGCATTTCTGTAATCACTTCCATGGATTTAGCCTTTTTCGCCAATTTAGGTGTCACCCAGATATGATCAAGGCGGCGGCCTCTGTTGGATTTTTTCCAATCTTTGGCTCTATAGCTCCACCAGGTATAAAGCGGTTCCGGCTCAGGTGTGAAAGCGCGCATTACATCATGCCAGTTTTTCGAGTTTTGTAATTTGCTTAAATGCTCAACTTCAATCGGTGTATGAGAGACAACTTTGAGAAGTTGTTTATGTGACCACACATCAGATTCTAAAGGGGCGATGTTAAAATCTCCCACCATGATCATATTGTCTGAATGACCATTATCTTCTTCAAACCAACTGGTCAGATTCGTTAAAAAATCGAGCTTTTGACCGAATTTAACATTTTGGTCCCGATCTGGGATATCGCCGCCAGCAGGTATATAAAAATTATGCAAGAGAAGTGGATGTTTTGATTTACGGCCTGTGTTCACTCTTACTGCCAAATGGCGTGTGTCATTAGAAGCGTTAAAATCATGTTGTCCGATTGTTTCAATAGGAATACGAGATAAAATCGCAACCCCATGATAGGACTTTTGACCGTGAAAGGCGATATGCTCATAGCCGATCTCTTTTATTTGCTCCAGGGGGAAGTGTTCATTGGCACATTTGGTTTCTTGTAGAGCGATGATATCTGGTGATTGATCGGCTGCAAATTGAGCTAGGCTGTTTATGCGCAAGCGGACCGAATTAATATTCCAGGTAGCAAGTTTTATTTTCATGATTTTTCTATCGCATTCTTTTTTCTGTCTCACGGGCAATTCCGCTGCGAAGCAGCGGGCCCTCCGTTGGGCGGCACTAAGTGCCGGGCTATGCTGGCGCTTCGCCATGTCCCTCAGCCTTAGCCCGGTTGTTGGTGGGCAACTGAAGGGAAAACAAAGCCTGAGCTCCTTCTTCGTATAGTTATTCTCTTTTTTAACTTCAGTTGCCCACTAGCAACCGCACTTTTTTAGCTGCGCTTTAGGTTGCCTACCAGCAACCGCGCTAACGATTGTTAAGCTGAGACTGTTCAGTATAATCTATGAGGTTTTGTTCTGAATGTCTTGTTAGATGCGGGTTTAGATGCTGGATGAATTTGAGCTTTGCACAAAAAAACGCCCAACCGGGATGTGGACGGCTGGGCGCATTAAACCGCGCTTTACTTAACTGGGCTTTACAAGTTAGACATATGATCGGTTTAAAACTCAGTCATATGAATGCCCTTGGTTTTTATTGGGCGTTCCTTATAAAGCGTTTTTCAAGTCGCTCGCGCCGAGAGGGAATTCGACGCTTAAGGGTAGTGTCTCGGTTAGACGGGGGGCATTACCGATAGGAATGACACACCCTTTATATTGTTAGGATAATATATATTTTTTTCATTTCAATGGTTTTTTTGCATCACTTTTGCCGATTTGCCCGCAAAAGTTGTATTATTTTGCTGGATGCAAGGTAATTTTATTGGCTAAAAGTCTAGTAACTAACTGAAAAACCATTATTAAAATGGATTAAAAATATTGTCAGTGTTCGTCTCTAATTTGAAAAGTTTTCCATCGATTTTTTTCTCATAATCAAGGTGAGAAAGGATAACTTGGGTCGTTTGACCTGAAGAATCCGTCACTTTCCACTCTCTTAGCTCAAATTCGGGGTCTTTATTGAAGAATAATTCGATCTGACCTATGGCTTTACCCTTGCGATCAATCATGGTTATTGAGGTTTCTTCATCTGTTTCTGTAACTGTTTTAATTATGGCGTCACGGAGAATATTGACGTCTTTCGCTAGTAGGATGCGAAACGGGGTGTTTTCTAAGGGATAGCGATCAACTGTGTTAATGTCTCTATCTTCAATAGAGAGATAGTCTCCATCAGAGATAATAACTTGGAGGCTTGGTGGGGCGTAATCAAACCGGATCCGACCTGGGCGTTTGATGTAAAATTTACCCTTTTGCCTACCGTCATCTGGGTTCACCTGAAGAAAACGGCCATTTAAATCTGAAAGTTTGTTGAGATATTCATTGATTTGAATGACAACTGTTTTTTGTTGCTCTGTCATTGTAGCGGGTGTCAGGCCATCTGAGATTGAGGCTGACCAGCCTGAGTTATCAGCTTCCGCTTTTTTATGTTGCTCAGTAGCGTTCAGTGGTGAAAGCTGAAGTGAGAGTGTGCCCATAAAAATGGCGGAGAATGCCATTGCTAGAATAGCCTGCTTGCTCATTTGTTTTTTTATACACTGCCTGGCAACTTCGAAAATCATTTTTGGTGTCTCCGGAACCTTTATAAGTGGTTCTGATGGGTTATGGCTGAGGGTTACTCATTCATATTAGCTGTTCGATATTTAAGGAAATATTTCTAATTCAAAAAAATAAAAAACAGGTCACACCATGAGACACCGTTATTCATTGTTTGAATAATTGAAAATAAACACCCAAAAAGAATCACTCAAGACCTTACTATTGAATAATAATTACGACAACTATGAGGCAAGAATATTATTGTTTTTTAATGAGCCTTCAGGTTTCCTATCAAAAACCGGCTCGACTTAGCACTCCTTCAGTTGCCCACATGCAACCGTCGCATTAATGCGGCTTTAGATTTCTTGCGAGAAACTGCGCTCTTTTTTCTCTCACGGCTATTTCAAACGCTATCGCGTTTGAGCCTCCGAGGGGCGGCGCTAAGCGCCGGGCAGCTCGTGCTGCCATGTCCTACTGCCCTAAGAGAGAGCAGTACTCCTTCTTCGTATTTCAATGTCAGTGTTAAGTTTTGTTTACTGAAGGGCTATTCTATTGCTGAAGCGATAGGTCCTCGGAGGGGCGGTGCATTTTTTGCTATCAGCTTATCCGTACTTGCTTTGCTACGTTCGGGCTGATTTTGTGCACCGGGCCTCGCTAGTGTTCCGTCATGACCCTCAGCCCGAAGTGGGCTGAGCTCCTTCTTCGTATAGTTCTTTTATGAGATTTTAGTTTAATACTGATCAATGAGGATTTCTCGTTTGCCACCAGCACCTGAGGCACTGATGATGCCTTCTTCTTCCATTCGTTCTATGAGAGTTGCAGCGCGGTTATAGCCAATGGATAAGCGGCGCTGGAGATAGCTGATAGAGGCTTTTTGATCGCGCAAGACGATCTCTACTGCGTCATCAAAAATGTCATTTTTCTTGCCCTCTGAACCTTTTGATCCATTGAGCTCCAGCTGCTCTTCATCAATAGTGATGTTGTCTAGATATTCAGGTGTGCCTTGGGCTCTTAAATGATTGACGACTTGTTCGACTTCATCATCATTTACAAATGCGCCATGCACCCGCACCATGCGGCTCCCATTTGGCATATAGAGCATGTCACCGCGTCCCAAGAGTTGTTCGGCTCCTTCTTTGCCTAAGATTGTGCGGCTATCAATTTTAGACGTTACTTGGAAGCTAATTCTTGAGGGGAAGTTCGCTTTGATGGTGCCTGTGATGACATCAACGGAGGGGCGCTGGGTCGCCATGATGACGTGAATGCCAGCCGCTCTTGCCATTTGAGCAAGGCGTTGAACTGTTGCTTCGATTTCTTTACCGGCAACCATCATGAGGTCGGCCATTTCATCAATGACAACCACGATCATTGGAATTGGTTTGAAGTCGAGTTGTTCTTCTTCAAAAATAGCGCGGCCGGTTGCCTGGTCAAATCCTGTTTGGACTTTTCTGATAATAGGCTCGCCTTTAGCTGCTGCTTCTTTAACGCGTTCGTTAAAACCTTCGATATTGCGTACGCCTAATTTTGACATTTGGCGATAGCGATCTTCCATCTCTCGCACGGCCCATTTCAATGCTGAGACAGCTTTGCTTGGATCTGTGACCACTGGGGTTAAAAGGTGAGGGATGCCATCATAAATGCTAAGCTCTAGCATTTTAGGATCAATCATAATCATGCGGCATTCGTCTGGTGTTAAGCGATAGAGAAGTGAAAGCAGCATTGTGTTAATGCCAACTGATTTACCAGAACCGGTTGTACCTGCGATTAGGAGGTGGGGCATGGTTGAGAGGTCCGTGACAATCGGTTCACCGCCAATGGATTTACCAAGGATCAGTGGTAAAGGGTGCTCAGAGTGATAAAACTCTGGTTGTTCAACCAGTTCTCTTAAATAAACGGTTTCGCTTTTTTGATTTGGCAGTTCGATGCCAAGTGCGCTTCGACCTGGGATGACGGCAATTCTAGCTGATAGTGCGCTCATTGAGCGGGCGATATCATCTGCAAGGCCGACAATACGTGAGGTTTTAATGCCTCTTGCGGGTTCAAACTCAAATAGGGTTACAACAGGACCCGGGCGGACATTTAAGATCGAGCCTTTGATACCGAAATCAAGCAGGACACTTTCTAATGTGGTGGCCATGTCTCGCAGTTCATCATGAGAGAGATGCGAGGTTTGTTGATTAACGGGTTCGTTTAACAAGTTGACAGGCGGCAAGATAAACTCATCTGAGTGCTTATTGGGCTTAAGTGTTTGTTTGTCGCGTTTGATGTGTTCTTGCCTGTAAGGTTCTGCTTTTGCTGACATTGGTGGGAGGTCAGCTGGGATTTTTTCACCTGCATAGGGGCCATCATTGATAAAATCATTTGGTGTATGAGGACGCATGGATAGTGGGGCAGCCCCTGTTTCAGTGAGCGGCTGGTTTTGTGAATAGATGTTTGGGCCTTGGCCTGGAGCTCTATTATTTAGTGGTTGATTGTAAGCGCCCTCTTCGCTCTCATCCAAATTTGCGTTTCGCCACCATTGACGTTGGTTATAGCTTGGCTCTACTCGGCTGGCTTGTCTAAATCTGAACCAATAGGCAAGGCGGTTAAACGGTGCTTTTAGAGCGGCCTTGAAACTTTCTTTATCTTCAATATGGAAGAGGACGCTGACGTCTTTGTGGTTCAGCCCTGTTGTGAATGAAAAGGCTAAAAGGCTCAGAATTATTAATAGACTGAAAACCACAAAAAATGAGAGGTTTGAGCTCATCGCCAGGGTTTGTATGGCAGTTGAGCCTGAAATTGTATCACCTATGATGCCGCCATAGCCTTGGCTAAGGGGCCAAGAGCTTAATTTAGGGAGAATGCTGAGTGTTGTTGCAAGAAGCGCTGTGCTAAAGGGGGCGCTTAAGGCTCTGAGGCGAATGCGATTAAGTGGTTTGGATAGAAGTAAGCGTAGTCCTTCAATCGCCAGTGGTAAGACGAGAAACATAGCGGCTAAGCCAAAGCCCTGAATTAAAATATCTGAAAATATAGCTCCGCCAGGTCCAAGCAAGTTGGTTGTTGAGCCATTTGTTGCGTGATTGAGGCTAGGATCATCAACTGACCAGCTCATGAGGCTTGCCCATGATAAAAGAGCCGTTAGAAGAAGAAGTGCTCCTAACGTTCTTAAAGCGCCATGTTTCAGGCTGCTTTCTAGAGAATCCGGCAATAAATGCTTTTTTCTGGTACCCCTTGTGGCTGCAACAGCCATAATTTACCTCATCCAAATACGCGTAACAGTCTTTTTAAGGCCTCCTCAGTTTCATCTAATGAGCTTACTAAGGCCATGCGTGCGTAATTTGCCCCGGGATTGACCCCATTTTCATCGGTTTGAGCTAAATACGCACCAGGTAGCAGTTTAAGGCCAACATCTTTCCAAAGTGTTGATACTGCTTGGATTCCTCCGCCAAAATTTGAGAAATTTAGCCAAAGAAAAAAGCCGGCTTGGGGTTTTTGGGTAAAAAAGCGGTTTTCTAGCAGTGTTTCAGCCAGTTTTAGCTTTTTTGCGTATAAATCTCGATTTTCTTCTACATGGGTTTCATCTTGCCAAAGATGGGTTGAGAGGTGCTGGATGGGGCCTGGGATTTGTGGGCCGGCGACATTTCGAAAGTTTTTGAAAGCTTTTATGAAGCTTTGTTCTCCGATGATGACACCGGATCTGATGCCGGGGACATTTGAGCGTTTAGAGAGGGAGTTAAAGGTACAAATTTTATCAAAAGGGTCTTCTGCTGCTGATGGCTCATTTGCGAGTGATATTCCTGCCTCAAGCGCTGAGATAGGTTTTCTGTCTCTGTAAATTTCTGAGTAACATTCATCTGAAAAGAAATAGAAATTGTGTTTCCTTGCGCAGTTAA
Organism: uncultured Hyphomicrobiales bacterium; assembly: GCA_964022305.1. Taxonomy (GTDB): domain Bacteria; phylum Pseudomonadota; class Alphaproteobacteria; order Rhizobiales; family HXMU1428-3; genus HXMU1428-3. The sequence continues at coordinate 6,161 of CAXIBI010000114.1, forward strand.
TCGCTTTTTTTAAAGTTTCATGCGATGCCATGGCGCCTTCAGGATTAGAGGGGGAGCAATGATAAAAGGCGATTGTACGATTTAAAATTTCTTCAGGTACGCTCTCTAGATTGGGTAGAAAATTGTTCTCTGGCAAAGCATTTAGAAAATAGGGACTGGCACCAGCTGCAAGGGCTGCTGCGCCATAAACTTGATAGTAAGGATTGGGAATGAGAACAATTGGGTCTTTTATATCTGGCCTTTGGGATTTAGCGATAAAAATCGCATAAAACAAACCTTCTCTAGAGCCATTTAGTGGCAAGATATGATCATTAGAGAGATGGGTTTTGACACTTGGATATCTTTTCTCTGCCCAATTGAGTAAGGCTTTTTGCAATTCTTCTGAGCCATGGATGGGCGGGTAATTGCCAACAGTATCAATGGCTTCATCTAATTTTTCTTGCACCCATTTTGGCGCTGGGTGGCGTGGTGCACCGATTGTGAGGTCAATAGGTGACGTACCAGTGGGTAAATCTGGGGTGATGTCATTTAATTGCGCTCGCAGGGCTGCAAAGGGGGATTGGATATCAGAGAATTGTTTCAGCATAAAATTTAAAACGTCATTATTGGTTAGTCCCAAAATGATGGTTAAACCGTCTCATTTTGGGTGTTTATTTAGGAATGACCTTAGCTGATTTTCAAATTTTGCATACAGAAAAACGACTTTGAATGGGTTAGGCGATTTCTTGGTATTCACCACGGCCTAAGTCATCAAGTTTTAATCCGTGATCCAGCGCTGAGATAAAGTTTGAAACTGGGATCATGAATTTACTGGGTTGGCCGCTCACAGCTGTCAAAATCGGGTCAGCTGTGAGGAAAGGAAGCCAATGGATGCTTGGGTGTGGTACTGGGCTGAATTTTTCAGCTTGGGTTTTGGTCAGGGGTAGTGTTACGCCAGCGATTTGTACTTTTTGAGTTGCCTCATTTAATGGGTTTTCTGACCTGGTCTTTTCAACCATTGGGGCCAGGGCAGACAAGGGGGTGCCTGTCATTTTATTGAGGTTTGGGGCACCGTTCGAGCGTAAAAATCCAAAAGCTGAGACGGGAACAGCGTAGAGATTTGGTCCATTTTCATTATCTGACAGTAAGGCTCTTAGACCTGTTTCAAAACTCTGATCTTGATGAATGGTCGTTGCAATCGTCTCTAAGATAGTGGTTGGCTTAACTGCTTTTTGAAAGGCTTTGGCGCCGAACTTTGTAAAGATCTGCTCATATTTGGTGAAGGCAATAATGATATTTTCAAACGTGCCAAAACGCCCGGTTGCAATATCTGACATGAGCCGTATGAAACCGGTAGTCTCTGATGGCGCTAGCTTTTGTAAGGCTGGTTGGCAGATAATTAGAGAATTTGCTTTTGTTAAACTTTGCTCAAACTGAACGAGCGGGTTTGTTTCTGATAATTCTTTTATGCGTTGCTCTGAGGCAAATTCTCCTAATAAATCATAGTCATCTCTTAGATCATCAATGGTGATTTGATAGTAGCCTTGGAGCTCATGGTCTGCTTTTTTAAAAAACGACCATTTACTAGAGCCAAAATCAATACCGATTTGGAGCTGACGCACTGGGCCGGTGCTTTCTGATTTGAAGCTTGTTTTGAGGGCACCTAATTTTTCAGCGAATAGTTTTTCAAGATTGTTTAGACCTTCAGCATCTGGAAAGCGAGCAATCATATTGGGTGAAAAGCCATGCGCTCTTGCAATGAGACTTTGATGCAAGCTGGCACAAAGAGTTGTTTTACCGCATTTGCGCCCACCTATGATTGCAATGCGATTTTTGTGCTGGTTGCCTTCAGATGAAGTG
>CAXIBI010000115.1:0-7993 GCA_964022305.1 uncultured Hyphomicrobiales bacterium
CCCAGCTAAACTACGAGATTTAACTAATCGCGTATAAAAGAGCCATTGATCGATACGCCTCTCTGTAACCTCTTTGCTCATCCAGCTCTATTTATCCAGCTTTGTCTTCAATTTGGTCTTTTAGAGCTTGTAACTTGGCAAATGGTGAGTCTGGGTCAATTTGCTTTTCTTTTCTTGGGCCTGCATTTTTACCTGATTTGCGGTTTTTATACCCTGAACCATTATTCCCACCAGAAAACTTTTGAGATTTCTTGCCGCGATGCTTGTGAGAGGCACGTTTTTGATCACCATCACCTGTACCATCTCGTTTTTTACCAGAACCATGACGCTTATTCGATGAGCGCGCATTCGGGCGATTGAACCCTTGTTTTTTGCGAGGACGCCAAATCAGGATAACCTCTTCTTCTTTGGCTTCAGTTTCCTTCGTGTCAGATTCAGCGACTGAGGTTTCTGCTTCAGATTGAAGAGTATCAGTAGTAGAGTTATCTAAATTCTGCTCTTTAGCCTCGCCCTGTTTTTCAGAAGTCGTTTGTTCGACTTGAGCAGCTTCATCTGAGACTTCAGCTTTAGGGGCGGCCTGTTTTTTCTCTTGCGGCATAAACCCAAGAGAGCGCAACACATCACCAAGCTCGTCTGCAGAACAGCCCATAATCGACATCATTTCAGGAATAATGGTGAAAGCACCATCACCTGTAGCACCATTTGGCTTCTCTTCAATTTTTGGAGTAGAAGCATCTTTAGCTTGACCCTGGTCTGGTTTCTCAGCCTTATCTTCAGTTTTCTCGCCCTCTTCTGGAGTAGCTTCCGGCGCTTCTTTAACAACCGGCTCTTTCTGAGGGGCTTGGATTGCTTGTTCTGTTCCGGCGTCCTGTTTTTCTGTAAGATCCGCTTCAGCTGTTGTCTCCGCTTTAACCTCAGTCTCAGTGTCAACCTTAGACGGTTTAGGCTGTCTCCAGGCTACCAGTGGCCTAATTTGGTCAGCTAACCGCTCTAACATATCAACACGAACAACCCGCTTGCCACAAACATGGAAACCAGCTGTGCGATAATAAGCTGCATCTATTTCCGAGGTATGAGCTGCCGAAGTTAAGCCAGCTCGCGGTAACTCCCACTTTTCTTGGTTTTCAAGATTGTCAGTAAAGATCAACCATAAGAGACTATTTAATTCAGCCGCTGCTGGTTTGAGTAAAAGCGGGAAATAAATATTAAAGGCACCAAAGCGCACCCCAAATTTTCGGAGCTGACGGCGCGCATCTTGATCGAGTTGGCGAATATCCTGAGCAATTGGCTCGCGCTCTAAAATGCCTAAATTCTCGACCAATTGAAAGGCAATGCCACGGGCAAGCCCTGTTAGCTCTTCTGTTTTTTCCAAATTAACAAGAGGTACTAATTTCTCAGCTATTAATTCAGTGACAACAGCTTGCACGCGAGCTGCCGTCTCATCTCTTTGCGAGCCATTGAGTTGTTCATCGGCTTTAAGTTGAACAACGGGCCTTAAGATATGATCACCTTTTTGCAAAGAAGCAACAGGCGCCTCTTTCCATAAGACATCGCCGCTAGGTGAGAATGAAAATTCACTGATTTCCGCAGATAATAATTGTTCTGAACGCATAGCCAATTCTTTAGTCAATACCTTTGCTGCTGCTGCTCGTGCAGCCCGGCCATCAATTCCAGTACTCTCGCTATCAGGCGTGAACTGGAAACCGGAAATTTTCCCTATCAAATGATCTTCGACATGAATTTGGCCCAGATCATCAATCTCAACAAATAAGTCATCACTATCACGCAAACGTTTCATCAACGTGCTGGTGCGCTTATCTACAAACCGTTTTGTTAACCCAACATGTAAAGCATCAGACAACTTGTCTTCTATTTTACGTGTCGTCTCTTGCCAATAAGTTGGATCGGCCAACCAGTCAACCCTATTTGCAACAAATGTCCAAGTGCGAATATGCGCTAAACGGGCTTGCAATGTATCTATATCACCATCTGTACGATTATGTGGCTCAATTTGTGACCCATACCAATCATCAGGAATGAGACCATTATCTTTAACAATGAACTGAAATATTTGCCGCACCAAATGGCTGTGATCTCCAATCCCAATTTTACGATAATCTGGGATTTGGCAAACTTCCCATAAGCGCTGAACATTCACGGGGCCCTGAGCCTGAGCCATGATGTCTTCATCCTTAGAAAGGGCCTCAAGAGCCAACACATCATCACTTTCACGTGCCTTTTGCAAATAGGGTTTCTGCGGTGAGAATTTTAAACTATCTAATAAACGCGGGACAGATGCAAAATCGAGGCTCCGGGCGCGCCATTGTAAAGCTTTAACCGGCTCAAATTCATGGGATTCAATAGAATTGATGGTCTCTGAGTCAAAAGGATGCACTTCACCGGTCACACCGAAAGTACCATCGGTGAGATGACGCCCTGCACGCCCAGCAATTTGAGCGATTTCAGTAGGGTAGAGTTCACGGTGGTTGATGCCATCAAATTTGCGGCTCCCTGCAAAAGCAACATGGTGAACATCTAAGTTGAGGCCCATACCAATTGCATCGGTAGCGACCAAAAAATCGACCTCACCAGATTGGAAGAGCTCAACTTGCGCATTGCGTGTCCGCGGGCTAAGGGCGCCTAAAACAACAGCAGCGCCGCCCCGTTGGCGTCTGATCAATTCAGCGATTTCATAAACATCTCGCGCAGAAAAAGCGACAATAGCGGTGCGTCGTGGCAACCGAGATATTTTCTTCGGGCCTGCATAACTTAATTTTGAAAGCCGCGGCCGTGAGATAAAATTGACCCCAGGCAATAAAACATTGAGCGCTGTGCGCATGGTCTCAGCGCCAAGCAGTAAGGTCTCTTCTTTGCCGCGCGCATGAAACAAACGATCAGTAAAGACATGCCCTCGCTCGATATCAGCTGCCAGTTGAATTTCATCAATGGCGACAAAATCAACATCAATTTCGCGCGGCATAGCCTCAACAGTCGAGACCCAATAGCGCGCATTTTTTGGTTTGATTTTTTCTTCACCAGTTATGAGAGCCACATGAGACGGACCAATACGGTCAACAATTTTATCATAGACTTCACGGGCTAAGAGCCGGAGCGGTAAACCGATTAACCCACTATGATGCCCAAGCATACGTTCAATTGCCAAATGGGTTTTACCCGTATTTGTCGGACCAAGAACAGCAGTGACATTAGAAGCACCAGGGACGCCATAAAGATCAGAGGCGTTGGGGTGTGAAGACATATGAGTTTCTCAATTATTATAGTTCAGCCAACAAAGTTACTCACTGGCAAAATAGATGATCAATACACTCAAGTTTGAAAAATCAGTAACTATTCCAACCAAGATGATCAACCACCTTCAATGTGAACAAGGTACCATAGGAATTTCAGAATAGGAAGCCGAACTCCCTAGTCCATTTAGCTATAAGGCCAAATTGCAACAACGATATAACAGAATAGAGTTTTAAAAAGGCAATCCTTGGGCAGAGAGTTGAAATCACATATGCAGTATATCAAATAATCACCTTTCAACTCTCATCAGATTATCGTGAACTACCCTCGAAAAATCTTTAAAAATGATTATTCTATTTAATTAAAACAAATGACGAGTGCTTTAGTTTAAGTCCCATAAAAAGGATTAAAACCGAAAGTGCTTGTCAATTCACGATTGAGCGTAAAAAGAAAGAGAAGCTTGATGCTACAATTATCGAAAAAGCGACGGAAAACTCTTACTATCTTTGGTGCAGTATCTCTCTTAGCCATAGGTTACATCTCATCCGTAAGGGGTGAGCAAAAAACAGAAGTCATTCAAGTTGCGGCATCAGAGAAATCAACCGAGACAAAAACAGCAAAAGCCATTTTTGCTGGTGGATGTTTTTGGTGTGTCGAATCCGATTTTGATAAAGTCAAAGGTGTATTAAAAACTACCTCTGGATACACAGGTGGCAACACGAAAGATCCAACCTATAAAGAAGTGACCTATAAAAACACAGGGCATTTTGAAGCTGTTGAAATTATTTATGATCCGAAAATAGTCACTTACAAACAATTGCTTCACAGTTTCTGGCGCAGTGTCGATCCAACTGATGATGGTGGCCAGTTTTGTGACAGAGGAGCTTCATACAGAACAGCAATTTTTCCAACAACTGATGAACAGTTGAAATTGGCAAAAGAATCTAAAAATGAAGAACAAACAAACGGCAAGTTAAAAGGAAAAATTGTCACGCCTATCATTAAAGCGTCCAAGTTCTATAAGGCTGAAGGTTATCATCAGAATTATTATCAAACCAATCCGGTCCGCTATAATTACTATCGCTACAGCTGCGGCCGTGATCAAAGATTGAAAAAACTTTGGGGTAAGGAAGCCCACAGTGGTCAAGAAAAAGGCCAACAAAAAGCAACCCATTAAAACAAGAAAAACCCCGCCCAATAAATAAGGTTGAGCGGGGTTTTTATTTAGAAAGATTTCAGCTAAACCAAATTATCTAGCCAGAGCAATATTTCCTGTCTTTGAACCAGAGACTTTGAAGCTTGCAAGCTCAGCACTAGCAGTACCTATCATAATCGGCACAACAATTTTATAAGGCACATACATCTTAGCTTTTGGTAGGGGCACCAACCAAATTTCTAACCCCTTAGAATTGGCCATGTATGAAACCGCTTTGTTTTTGCGTTTATGTCCTGCAACAGGTCTATATTTCGCGCGGCAAACAAAGGCTGTTCGTGACTGACCATTCGATAGTTCTGCATAGGCCTTGCGTTTAAAACTTAAAGTCACATTAAACCGCTGGCGACCATCAAAAATTTTAATGCTACGATTACAAGCCCTAGTACCATTTGTAAGGCTTGGTGCTTTATCTGTAAAAGTGAGCATCGCACTTAAAGGGTCAACCACATTTCTAAGATGAGCTTTCGTCACTTTAATCCGTTTTGGAGAAGGACGAGTAGGTGGAACAGCTTTAATTTTCTTTACACCGCTCCGTGAGAAGTTCAAGCGAATGGCCTCAGCCTTTTCATCACTACGAGCTGTAAAGGCATAAATATTCGGTCGTGGTTTATAGCCATAGATGTAGCCGTTACTGGCAACAGAGCTTTTCCAATTATAAATGCCAAGGAATGCTTTAAATTTGGCAGAGCCTTGCATTTTATAACGATTACCAGATTGAGCAGAGGCAAAATGAAATTTTCCGCTACCAACAGGGGCATGTATTTTATAAACAGCCTGCACTTTTGTTTCACCAGCTAAAGCTGGGGCAAGCCCAAAGGTAACAAGTGCAAGAAGGCCAGAAAGAGAAAATAACCCAACAAGCTTGAACGAAAGCTTATGATACTTCAGACAATTTTTCATAATACATTACCCAACCAAAAAGCTGAAAACAGCTATTACCATCAAGATCCCACCATAATTCTAATAAATTAAGAATGTGATTATGGAATACGAAAACTTAAATTTTTCAAAATTCACCAAAGTCCCGCCTAAAAGCTATACAAAACAGCTAAAGAGTTTGGTTGTAACCCCAAAATTCGATCAAAGTTTACTAGAGCAAAAGTTTTAAAAATAACCGAATGAATGCTCTAGTTAGTTATTTTTACATACAATTTTCCGATCTTCACTCTGCTCCGGTCGGATTGTGCTTTAGATTAATGATTAATCCTTAAAGACTAGTAACAGCTCTAATGAGTGATTTGGTCAAATCTAAGGCTATACAAGGCAACTCAATAATAAGGCCGCAGAGGGGTAAAAGTAAATATTTCAAAGATTTAAATCCTCACATATTTATGTGAGAAATGGTAAGAAACCACTTAAAATAAACTGTACTAACCTCTTTAAACTAAACATTTTCAATAAAATTATGGAGTGTGTATATCGATCATATGACAGGTTAGTTTGTTGTTAGTGATATCTAATCATCTGTAAATTCAGTGGAAGACACACTCTTCATCTTTAAAGAGTTAATTTGCTAAGAATAAAAAAGCACAAAATTAGGTACTTCTATCCTTGACGATAGGGGAAAAAGTGCATTATAAAGGGCCGCTTATGCACAAGATTTTTTCTCATGCATATATTTCACAACAATATTAGATAAACTTCAAAAAATTGTCGAAGTGTCATTTCGATGAGGGTAACAAGTTTAACACATTGTTGTAACAGGATAATTTAAAAGCTCAGCTATGAGCGTCGGCTCTACTTATGTTAACTTCAATCATTTTTGATTGCTTTTGAGTTAAATGCGTAATGAAACGCAGCAAAGTAAAGCCAAATTTAAAAGGATTTAAGAGATGTCACGGCGCTGTGAATTAACAGGCAAGTCAGTGCAAGCAGGCAACAATGTGAGCCATGCGCACAATAGAACTCGTCGTCGTTTTTTGCCAAATCTGTGCAATGTAAGCCTTCAAAGTGAAAGTTTAGGCCGCAAATTCAACCTACGTATTAGTGCACATGCTCTGCGTACAGTAGAACATCGCGGTGGGCTTGATGAATTTCTTATCAAAGCGCGCAAAACAGATCTTTCAATTACTGCACGTCGCATCAAACGCGATATTGAAAAGAAAGCCGCAGCAGCTACTGCTTAAGGTTGCTTGAAATCGATTATGAGTTGAAGCCAGGCTTTAAGCTTGGCTTTTTCTGTTTGTAGCGCGGTTGCTTTAATGCGGATGTGGTGTGGGTATCTGAAATCACATCAAAAAACCTCAAAACCTACTTCCAAGCCATTTTCCAGTTACGAGGCAATGCAAATTGCATCAATAGAGTTTGTTGAAAGCCATTGAAATTATCATCAGAGAGAAGTGTGATAATAGTCTCACCCTTTTTATTGATGTGAGCGGTGATGCCTTCCATATTATCAACCACATGTTCGTGGTTATTGGCTTCAAGCACGATCCGACCTCTGATTGGCCTATTAGATAACAGCTCTGAGTGCTTCACATAACGAACACGAATATTCACGGTTAAAAATTTGTAGCGCCGCTCGAGGAGTAAGAGATCTCCATTTGCCAAACTCACCGCGTCAGTAATCCGGTATTTATCGAGGGGAGGCGGAGTAAAGCGAATTTTTCTGATTTTTCCTTTACGGACAATCCAGCCAATAAAGTTCCCATTTCTATCTTTTTTAGATTGAGTAATAGCAACTAGCGCGCCTTTATATTTCCCGCCTCTTAAAACCGCCATGGCTTCTAGACCAGCATTGCCGCGTAAGCGTCTGGTGATAGAGGGGAGTTTTAAATAGCGCGCAGGCGAGTTAATTCCATTTTTCCCTATCGAAAAACGACCAATACGATGGTTATCTTCAAATGAAATAAGTGCTTTGCCAAAAAATTTATCAGATTTTAAAAGAGTGATCGCTTCTGCATCGCGATCCTTTGAGCGCTTTAAGACTGTCCCGCTTTTAGAAAGAAGCGGTCCGACCAAAGCCTCACGAGGAGCAGTGAGGAGCTGATCTTTATAAGAAAGATCAAGCATAGCCCAAAACCCGGCATCAGAGACAAGAGCAAGTTTGTTGCCTTTTTTGGAAATAGCCATACCTGACAAACCGCCCCAAAAGGGTGAAGATGAAGAAAGCGAATAACCATTTTTAAAAATTAAGGAGCCGAAAATCTTTTGCTCCTTTGCTCCACGCCGGAACGAAACACTACGTGTCTTTAAATCAATCTTTTGAGGGGTCAGCTGAGTGATATCTGGCTTAGACCCTGCCTGAGCGGTTGTATATTGCGCAGATGCGAGAAGAAGAAGGAGACAAAATACCGAAAAAACCAATCGGTTAAATTGTTTTGAAAAGTGCGGTGATAAACATGAAAGACCTGACCTCATGATTAAAAAGCAATTCATTTATGTCCTCTCCAGTGCAAGTGCTAGGTCCTGTTGACAAATTGGTTTCGGTTTTGGCGCGAGACCCATTTTGTTTCTCGCCAGGCGATGAGACCGCCGTGGTGTGTTACACCACAAGTTCTCATCAACGTAGTGAGAGGCAAAATGGAC
>CAXIBI010000116.1:0-7789 GCA_964022305.1 uncultured Hyphomicrobiales bacterium
AAGAGCTGTTTAAAATAGCTGATACGCCAGAAAAAATGGTGGCTTTGGGGGAAGAGAAACTCATTGAGCATATTAAAACCATCGGGCTTTATCGGAATAAGGCTAAGAACGTTATTGCGCTCTCCAAAATGTTGATTGATGATTTTAAAGGAGAGGTTCCTCAAAACCGTGCTGATTTAGAGAAATTGCCAGGTGTAGGACGCAAAACCGCAAATGTTGTTTTAAATGTTGCGTTTGGTCAGCCAACCATCGCGGTGGATACGCATATATTCAGAGTGTCTAATCGCACAGGGTTAGCTCCTGGTAAAAATGTGCTTGAGGTTGAGCTGGCTTTGGAAAAACGCGTGCCGAAAGACTATCTCCTTCATGCTCATCATTGGCTCATATTACATGGCCGCTATATATGCAAAGCGCGTAAACCCTCTTGTGTGCGTTGTGAAATCGCTGATGTATGTAATTTCGATGAAAAGGTTGTGAGTTAAAGCTTTCTCTCTCACGGCTATTCCAAGTGCTTATCGCACTTGGGCCTCCGAGGGGCGGTGCTAGGCACCGGGCAGCTGGCGCTGCCATGTCCTGCCGCTGAAAAAGCGGCACTCCTTCTTCGTATAGTGAATTCAAAATTATTTTTTATCATTTTTAAATGAGATGCCACTATTAAACAAAAAGCCCCTAAGATTATCAAGACTTGACTTCTTTGGAGCTGTCTGGCCTATAACAGATAAATTTTACGAAGAAATCTAATTTAACGAGCATTGGGCTCGGTGACGGGGTGACATGTCTAATATTGATGTAGTTGGTGTTGGCAATGCTATTGTTGATATTATTGCCAGATGCGATGAAAAAACCTTAACGGATCTAGATTTACCAAAAGGGCATATGCAGCTTATCTCTTCTGAAGATGCTGATCGCCTTTATGATGCGATGGGGCCGGCTGTTGAAATTTCTGGTGGCTCTGCCGCCAATACATGTGCCGGAATTGGTGCCTTTGGTGGTAAAACAGGTTTTATCGGTGTTGTGAATGAGGATCAGTTTGGTAAAGTTTTTGCCCATGACCTCAATGCCATCGGCGTGAAGTTTGACACACCTTTCACCACCGGTGACACACCAACTGCCCGCTGCCTTGTTTTTGTAACGCCTGATGGTGAGCGGACTATGAACACTTATCTTGGTTCATGTGTTGAGCTTGGCCCAGAAGATCTGAATGAAGACCTCATTAAATCCTCTAAAGTAACCTACCTTGAAGGCTATCTATTCGACCCACCTCGTGCCAAAGAAGCTTTTTTCAAAGCCTCTGAAATTGCCGAAAAGGCTGGTCAGCGTGTGGCGCTTTCTTTATCTGACGGTTTTTGCGTTGATCGTCACCGTGATGACTTCTTAAAATTCATCAAGAAACATGTCGATATTTTATTTGCCAATGAAGATGAGATTAAAGCGCTTTATCAAACAGATGATTTTGCAAATGCTGCTGATCAAATTCGCCATGATGTGGAACTTGCTGCCCTTACGCAAGGTGCCAAAGGGTCTATGATCCTACATGGCAATGCGACTATGGCAGCACCTAGTATTCCTGTTGATGCAGTTGTTGACACCACAGGAGCTGGCGATCTTTATGCAGCTGGCTTCTTATATGGCTTCACACAAGGTAAAGCATTAGATATTTGTGGCTCTCTTGGTGCTGTTGCCGCCAGTGAGATTATCTCTCACATCGGGGCACGACCTGAAGCTAATTTGGTTGAACTCGCGAAAGCAAATGAATTGCTATAAGCCATTTTTATTTTTGAAAAGTGAGTTTTATGCGTCAGGTAATTTCAGTTGTTTTTTGTGTTGGCACAATAATTCTAGTTTGCTTGACGCTCATTTCTTTTAGTGATTATCAAAGTCAGACTTTTGATATTTTTGATCATTTAAGATTGCATTATATCATTTGTGCTGGCTTTGCTTTTTTTATCTTTATATGGCTGAGAAAAACCCATTGGATCGCTCTTGTTCTTCTTGTGCTGTTTTCAAATGGTTATATTCTTTATTCTAGTTCTTTGTTGACACTTGCAGAAACGAAGGTAAGGCAGGGGACAAAGGTCATTAAGCTTCTTAATTTTAATGCTTATTTTCGAAATAATAATTCCAAAGCTTTTCTCAGCTATGTAAATCAGGAACAGCCAGATCTTATTGTTCTAGAAGAATTTTTTGAAATTAGAAAAGACGTTATAAGATCATTAAAATCACAATATAAGTATTCTGGACCTGTCTTTATCAAGTCAGAAAATGCAACTACAAAAATACCAAATTACATTTTCATTTTTTCTAAATTCCCTTTTGAATTAAAAACTTTTAAACACTGGAATATTGGTGTCAGAAATCCACCAATAGCACATGTAGAAGTTAAACTAGGTCAAGCCAAAATAGATTTGATGGCTGTTCACATGCCTTGGCCGTATAATGCCAAATTAAAAGCTCAAGGACTTGAGTGGTTGTCAGAGTATCTTGAGACTCTTACGAACCCTGTTTTACTTGTTGGTGATTTTAATTTAACGCCGTGGTCTGATGCTCTTTTGAAATTTACTTCTGAGAATAAATTAAAAAAATTTGGAAAATTCGAGCGTTCTTGGCCTTCGCAAACAGCAGATATTTATGTGCCATTTGCTCACTTTTTAATTGATCATGTTTTTGTTCGAAACAGTGATAAATGGAAGTTCCATAAACACAAATTTTCAGCTGGCCCCTCCATTGGCTCTGATCATTTGCCTATGATGAGTAAGTTTTCAATTTCAAGAAAATAATATTTGTTGCTGTAGCTCTTACAATTTTCGTAGCATAACTTCTGCCACTGAGTGGTCTTGAGCTTTTTTTAAGATCAAGTCTGCTCTTTGGCGAGTTGGCAGTATGTTTTCTTCCAAGTTTTTAAGGTTGATGTTTTCCCAAATGCCCGCTGCAGTATTGACCACTTCATCTTCTTTCAGCATCGAATATTTATGGAAATAAGACGCAGGGTCACGGAAAGCTGTGGCTCGTAGACGCCAAAATCGCTCTATATACCACTCTTGAATATGATCTGTTTCCGCATCAATATAGATAGAGAAATCAAAGAAGTCAGAGACAAACGGAATGCCACTGCCGCATTTAGGCAGGCGTGCAGGCTGTAAAACGTTTAACCCTTCAACGATCAAAATATCTGGTCTGTCAATCACCACTTCTTGGTCATCTAAAATATCATAGGCAAAGTGAGAATAAACCGGGGCGCTTACATTTGGCTTCCCTGCCTTCACATCTGCCAAGAATGCCAGTAACTTCTTTGTATCAAAACTTTCCGGGAAACCTTTGCGGTCCATTAAATCTCGATCTTTTAAGACTTTGTTTGGCAGTAAAAACCCATCCGTTGAAATCAAATCAACTAACGGATGATCTGGCCATCTGGCCAAGAGCGCTTTTAGAACCCTGGCTGTTGTGCTTTTGCCGCAAGCCACTGAGCCAGCAATGCCAATAATAAACGGCATTTTTTGTTGTTTTTGCCCTAAAAAGCGATTTGTCACCATGTGTAATTCTTGTGAAGTCGAGACATAGAGACTTAAAAGGCGAGACAGCGGTAAGTAAATTTCTTCAACTTCTTGCGTTGAAAGACGCTCTGATAAGCCGCCTAAACGTTCGACATCTTCATCGCTCAAGGTCATGGGTGTATCGCGGCGCTGCGCGGCCCATTCATCGCGAGTCATCATTAAATAAGGTGACTTGTTTAGTTCTAAGGGATGTAACATGGCGTTTCAGCCTTTTTATTTTTTAATTTGTGCGCTGGGCTTTTTCTTCATGTCCTGAAAGCCCCATGCGAGATGCTAAAATATCTTCTATCTCTTTGAGTGTAATATTTTTTTCCTCTAAAAGCACTAAGAGATGATAGAGCAAGTCAGCAGTTTCTTCTTTAAAAGCTTGATCATCTTCGCTCACAGCAGCAATTACCGCCTCTACGGCTTCTTCACCCATCTTTTTTGCGCATTTTCTTGTGCCAGCTTCGATCAAGGATTTTGTATATGACTTTTCAGCTGTTGAGCTACGGCGCTCTTTAATGATATCTCTGAGCTGATCTAATGTTGTTTTTGTTGTTGTCATTTTTGATGTTCCTATATCTCTCACGGCTATTCCACTGCTACCGCAGTGGGCCTCCGAGGGGCGGCGCTAAGCGCCGGGCAGCTCGCGCTGCCATGTCCTTCAGCCCGAAAATGGGCTGAACTCCTTCTTCGTAAAGTTAGGATTTAACACCCTTCCTTCAATAAGCTATTGCTTTTTAGGAGGCTCAGATACCTAACTAAACATCCGCATGTATCCCATCAAGGCGCATATTGATGCCTTTTTCTGCCATATAACTCTTTGCTTGCCCGATTGTATAGTCCCCAAAGTGAAAAATCGAAGCCGCGAGCACTGCACTGGCCCCACCTTTCGTCACCCCTTCAACCAAATGATCCAGATCACCAACACCACCAGAGGCAATAACCGGAACAGAAACTGCATCTGAAATAGCTTTGGTCAAAGGTAAATTAAACCCTTGGCGAGTGCCGTCTCTATCCATAGATGTGAGGAGTATTTCACCGGCGCCTCTTGCCACCATATCTTTGGCAAATTCAACCGCATCAATGCCTGTTGGCTTTCTTCCACCATGGGTGAATATTTCCCAGCGCAATGGTTCGCCTTCTTTTGAGACGGTTTTGGCATCAATGGCAATCACAATGCATTGTGCACCAAATTTTTCAGAGGCTGCGTTTACAAAATCGCGATTGTGAACGGCTGCTGTGTTAATTGAGACTTTATCAGCACCAGCTTCAAGTAAGCGGCGTACATCCGCCACTTCGCGAACACCACCACCAACCGTTAATGGCATAAAACAATTTTCAGCTGTTCTTTGCACCACATCTAAAATCGTGCCGCGGTTATCTGATGAGGCCGTGATATCTAAAAAGCAAAGCTCATCCGCGCCAGCTGCATCATAAGCTTTAGCTGCTTCTACTGGGTCCCCAGCATCTATAAGGTCAACAAAGTTAACCCCTTTAACTACACGACCATCTTTGACGTCCAAACAAGGGATCACCCTAATTTTTAGCATTTTTTAGTGCTCCTTCAGTTGCCCACAAGGCAACCGTCGCTGTTACCTACCGAATTCGGAGATATAACTTTTGCACTCTTTATCAAACAATGGGCCGGTTTTGACAAGCAAAACCGGCCTTAAATGATTATCTCTTAATCATTTTTACGATTTAAAAGCTTTTTACGTTTTTTTCTTTGTGCTTGTTACAATATGCGCCTGATTTTCCAGGGTTTTATGAACTGGGCATCTATCTGCTATTGAGAGTAGTTTTTCTTCTAATTCAGCGTCTCTTAGGCCTTTTATTTCTATGCGGCGTTCAAATTGGTCAATTTTACCACCTGCGCTTTGCTCGCATTCGCTGCAATCTTCCATGTGTATTTTGCTATATTCAACTTCAACATTGATCTGGCCGATCTCTAAATTTTTCAAGCTTGCATAGTTTCGCAGCGTCATATTGGTACAAGCTCCCAGCGCTGCGGCCAGTAAGTTATAAGGGGTGGGGCCTGTTTCTGTACCGCCATAGGATTTTGGCTCATCGGCCATAAAGCCGTGTGGTCCAGCTTGCACCCAATTTTGGAATTTACTAGCTCCCGTTTCTGAAACCTTCACATGGCCTTCCCATTTTTGGGTTGTATCTTCTGGCCGCGGTAAATAGCGACTGGCCCATGTGTTAATATTCGCTGCCACATAAGCAGCGTCTTCAGGTTTAGTGAGCAAGTGATCTGCTTGATCTAGGGAGACAAAACTTTTGGGGTGTTTGGCGGCTGCAAATATTCTACCTGCATTTTCAATCCCCACCATATTATCAGTTGGTGAATGCATGATCAAAAAAGCTTTACGAACTTCTGACAGGCCTTCCGTTACTTTTTGCGCCCTTAAATCATCGAGGAATTGCTTGCCGATGGTGAGCTCTTTACCACCAAGTTTCACTTTCGCTGAACCGTTGGTTTCAATCTCTTCTACATGATCTGCGAAATTATGAATGACATGATCAGCATCAGCTGGGGCTGCAATGGAAATAACCACTTTCGCGCTATCTATGTGTTTTGCTGCTGATAAAACTGCTGCACCGCCTAAAGAGTGACCAATGAGCATCGAGGGAGCCTCGAGTTCTTCTTCCATAAATTTTGAAGCTGCAATGAGATCTTGAACATTTGAAAGGAAATTTGTTTCACCAAATTCACCCCCACTTGAGCCAAGGCCTGTGAAATCAAATCTAAGCACTGCGATGCCATGACTTGCCAAGGCTTCACAAATCGAACGTGAGCCGATGAATTCTTTGGTGCAGGTAAAACAGTGAGCATAAAGGGCATAGGTACGAATAGGTCCAATGGGTTTGTCTAACTTACCAGCGATTTTTTCACCGGAGCTTCCTATGAACTCTACTCGTTCTGTGGTTGTTTTTAACATTTGGCAGCCCTCGCGATTGATTGTTTTTAAAGAGCATAACTTTGAATGGCACTCACTCAAATAAAAATTTTTGTTATGGATTGTGAAGTTCGACTTCTTTTCGATTTTGTTTTACGCCATGATGGTTTTGTATTTCTTAACTCAGAGGGCGGATAAAATGGCATCAAAACAAAATGATGATGAGATTTTAAAGGGGTTAAAGTCTCGCAAAATTTCTTTACCGGCTCTGCGTAAGCTTGCGACGACCCTCAAAAAGGCAAGTGCAAAAAAATCCGCGCCTGATCTTTTAAAGACACAGAAATTTAATCTCAAAGTTTTTGAAACTCAGCTGAAATCATTAGAGGATGCAATGGAGGGCGATCTTATTACCTCAGATAGCTTCCTCTCACTCCCCACCCATAAACAAAAAGAGATTTTGACACGGCTCGAGAATATCAAGAAACGCGCTGAGGCTAAACTTCCCTTCACTAAAGAAGCGGCGGTTAAATTCGATAGCCAACCTTTTACCTGTCTGAGTGATTTTGAAAAGTGCCGCAAACTAAAGACTGTTTCACCTTTTTGGTGCCACTTTGCCTTTTATGTCTGTGTTTTGCGCAGCATGGTGCCGTTTATGAAATAAACGGTGGTTTGTTTGCCTCACGGGCGATGAGCACTTCGTGCTCGCCCTACGTTGTGCGGCGCTAAGCGCCGACGGCCTTTGGCCTACGTTTTTCGCTCTCAGCAGGTAGAAAGATTATCTTTGATTTTCGCCTGAGTTTATCTTTTTTACCTACAGTGCCTTGTGAGATTTGGAACTAATTTTTTTGCTTTTTCCATATCGTTATTTTGTAAATTGGTTTGCAAGGAAAATAGTTTTTGAGGTTCATAAGACGCTCGATCTTGTAAGTGTACTTTACTCAACCGGATTTTTACATTTTCATAAAGTTTTGTTTTTATCGACTTTGATTGAGCCAACGCATCTAAAAAATAAGCCTCCGTTTCAGTAAAAACTCGCGAATAACTCATCATATCGAGTTCGTTTATATCTTTCAGTGCGCGTTTGTCATTTTTACAAACAGCGAGAGATATGAGATCGATCATGGCTTTTTTATAAATTTTAGATAGCTTGAGGTCTTCAAGATTCCTCTTTTTCTGGCTTGGTTTTTTAGCTGGCTTTTCTTCCCCTAAATAAATGTAAGGTAAATTCACAAGCGGGTCGGTTACGTTAACATTAGCTCGCCTGCTTGTTTCAATCACCTCGTTTAGCTTTTTCCAGATTTGGCACCGTTTGTAAGAAGGGGAGTGATGAGGGATGATTGTTCGCTCAAAATT
>CAXIBI010000117.1:0-7776 GCA_964022305.1 uncultured Hyphomicrobiales bacterium
GGTTACCACATTTATGGTACTAAAGTAATAGATTAAAAATTTTTTGTTTTGTAAACTTAAATCAATATGAATCAAGGGATGTGGTCTGATTATTGCTGCGCATAACACGAAGCAGTTCCAGTGTTAATTCTAATATGCTTATTAATAAATATTGACCTTAAATACTACGTTTTTTTGAAGAGCATGCAGTAAACCAACTAGCTAAATTATCACTCTACAATTTAACCTAAAAAAAAGTCCCGGGCTTTTAAAGCCCGGGACTCTTATATTCTGTTTAGAAAGTGACTTATTTAGCAGCCATTTTCTTAGGAAGTTTGAACAACCAGAAAGCACCACCTTGGTTTAGGTACTTAACAGTTTTGGCAACTTCACCGCCCCATAGTGGAACAGCACCGCCCCAACCGCTAGAAACGCCGATGACTTGCTCGCCATCTTGTTCCCAAGTTGCAGGAGGAGCAACGATACCTGAACCAGTTTGGAACTTCCAAAGCTCTTTACCTGATTTAGCATCAAATGCTTTTAGGTAACCTTCTGGAGTACCTGTGAATACAAGGCCACCAGCTGTTGTAAGAACGCCGCCCCATAGAGGTGCTTTGTTTTTGTATTCCCACACAACTTTACCAGTTAGTGGTTCAACAGCTTTCAATGAACCGATGTAATCTTTGAAGATTGGACGGATTGTGAAACCAGCACCTAGGTAAGCTGCACCTTTTTTGTATGATACAGGCTCGTTCCAGATGTCCATGCCCCATTCGTTTGAAGGGATATAGAATAGGCCAGTTTGTTGGCTGTAAGCCATTGGCATTTGGTTTTTACCACCTAGGAAACTTGGGATAGCGAAGATAGCTTTACCTTTTTTGCCGTCTTTGCTTGCTTTTGGATTTCCTGGATAGTTGTCTTTGTTGAAAACAGGACGACCATTTTTATCCAAACCTTTTGCCCATGTGATTTTCTTCACGAATGGGAAACCGTTGTGGAATTTACCGTTTGTGCGGTCTAGTACATAGAAGAAACCGTTACGGTCAGCAGTCGCTGCAAGTTTTTTACCATCAGCATCGAATGAGATAACTTCATTCACACCGTCATAGTCCCAGCCATCATGTGGAGTTGTTTGGAAGCCCCAGTTGATGTCACCTGTATCAGGATTGATCGAAATACGACCACATGACCATTTGTTGTCACCTGGACGTAAGTGAGAGTTCCATGGAGCTGGGTTACCAGTACCGATGAAGATTTGTTTTGTGTCTGGATCGTATGTGCCGCCAAGCCATGTAGCGCCACCGCCCCATTTCCACATATCGCCAGGCCAAGATTCGTTTTTCTTGCCTGTCATTGTAGATTTTTTACCTTTAAGAGTACCGTAGTGACCCTCAATGGTTGGACGTGACCAAACTAGTTCACCTGTTTCTACGTTGCGTGCATCAACACGACCAACGATACCAAATTCACCACCTGATACACCAGTAACGATCAATGGACCGTGTTTTGATGGAACGATTAGTGGAGCAGCTGAGTATGAGAAACCAGCTTTAAAGTCATCGATTTTCTTACGCCAAGCAACTTTACCAGTTTTCTTGTCGAGAGCTACGATTTGAGCGTCAAGTGTACCGAAGTATACTTTGTCGCCATAGATTGCGGCACCGCGGTTAATCACGTCACAGCAAGGTAGGATACCTTCAGGAAGACGGGCATCATATTGCCAAACTTCTTCACCTGTTTTCGCGTCAATCGCCCACATACGGCTGTATGAGCCAGTTACGTAGATGATACCGTCAGATACGATTGGTTGTGCTTCTTGACCGCGTTGCTTTTCACCACCGAATGAGAAAACCCATGCTGGTGCGAGACCTGCAACGTTAGAAGTATTAATTTTATCAAGAGGGCTAAAACGCTGACCACGGATATCCTGGCCGTTAGTTACGATGTCACCTGCAGTTGATTGGTCGTTTAGGATGTCATCAATGCTAACACCTTCAGCTGAAGCTGGAGTACTAGCTGCGATAGCAAGAATACTTGCCGCCGCCAAGATTGCTCTTTTTAGGCGCATACTTATGTTCCCTTCCCCTAGGACTTTGTTAAAATTTTAAATTCGCTTCACAATGTTCAAATTATTTTGGTGATATTCATTCTTTATTTTGCGTTATCAATTTCGCGCGAGATAATCGCAAAATACGAAAAGCAAACATTCAAATCATATCTTAGAATTTACTGAGACCTCATGAAATCTCCGTATCTTCCAGAAACAATTAGACCGTTTTTATATTTTTCAGAATGAAACTAACCATTTAATTCCAACATCATTAACGACTAACATCGAAGTTAGCTGAGCTTGCCATTGTGTTTTATTGGCAATAAGTACATTTTTTTTGAGTTTTTCATGAGAGTTTAAAAAAATTTGTTTTTTTACAACTAGTTATCCACCTCCTTGTCCTAGGAACGGTAGCGCTTTTTCTTCAATTTTAGGGTAAAGATGGGCAACTGAGCGTTCAATTTCACGATTTATTAAGTCTATTGAGCGGAATTTTTCAGGAATTGGCATTTTCGCTGCTTCGATCATGTCCTTACCGTCTCGAACCGCGTTTGTTAGATTCGTCTCTAACCATGTCAGGTAAGTGTCAGTTTGATCAATCGAGCGGCTGGTGATGTCAGCAGGACCGTGACCTGGAAAGAGAATTTTGTGAGGAATCTTTTTTATCTCACTTAGTGATTTGTGCCATTTATTCAGGTCTGCATGCGGCGTTGTAGCAGCGCGATCAAGGAAACAAATATCTCCTGTAAATAGAACGCCTGTTTCATGATCTAAGATCGCCAGATCAGCATCTGTGTGCCCCTCAAAGGGGAGCATTTCAAATCGATGTTTACCAAACTTTTCAGAACTATAATTGATCACTTTTTCAGGTAATACGACTTCTGTTCCGCGCATCCAATCGCCGAGTAAACGATAGAGATTTCCTGAGAAATCTTCCCCAGATGTTTTTAAACCTGAAATGGTTTTCGGTAGTGCAGCTATTTTCGTTTTATCAAAAAGCTGATTACCCAAACAATGATCAGGGTGATAATGGGTGTTGTAAACACGAATGACGTCTTTGCCTGTGGTGTCAAAAATCAGTTTTTTTAAGGCTTCGCCATAACGTCTAGATGAGCCCGTATCAATGAGCACAACACCATCTGAGGTATCAATAAAGGCGACATTTACAATATCTCCACCATTTTCAAGGCTGAAATCTTCTGTTTTGCCAATGACAACATAGGTGTTATTGGCAATTCTTTGAGCTTTGAGATTGTATTTAAAAGAACTGGCAAATGCTGGCCAATTTGGAAATGCCAAGCTTAAGCCTCCGCCTAAAATGATTGAGCGGCGCAGTTTATCCATCAGGTCACCTCATATGTGTGAGATTTCTTGGGGTCTAACCCCAATTATTTTAATTAATTAATCAATCAGTGCAGATGATTGCACAGGAGCTGGAATGCTAACGTCAATTAAATGACCTTCAGTATCTCGTCCTTTAACGTGCAATGAAGATGTCGCTTCTTTTAAAATCGGAAACAACGTTAGAGTTGGATTTTCAGAAAGAGGCTCTTTTATATAGATAGTACCTACATTTTCACCGCCAGAGCCCTTCATCTCTAATTTTTCAAGATAGAAGGATGGGATGCCATCTGCGAGGCCTGTGTCCATCGGATGGCGGATTACGATACGCATTTTAGAAGCAACTGAGCCAGGTTTTCTCCAGATTTGACCACGAATTTCAGCTAATCTTTTTACCCAGTCGTCATTTCCATAGGCAACAGCTGGTTGCGAGCATCCGCCACCAGAGGCATCAACAAAAGTACCGCCAATGTGCCAAACACCATCTTTATCTAAGACAGCTGCCCTTACGGGTGTTGCTTGACCTACTTTGATACGAAAGCTCAATCTGGCTTCAGCTTGTTTGGGCTCATAGGTTAGAACTTTAGGAATGGGGTTGAGGTCAGCGATGATGACTATTTTTTGAACATTTTTAACACTGCGCGCATCAACATGAACTGGGAGATTTAATTGATCTTCAGCAATTTTTGGTGCGTGAACCAAAATACTGTCATTCATAACAATCTTTTTTGTGTTCTTATCTGAAAGTAAAAATTCTGTTGCTACAAAATCCCACATAACAGACTTCAAGCTATCTTTAGGAAGTTTAGCAAGATTTGAAGATTTCAGAGTGTTATTTGCAGCGATCGAGCTATTGATCTGAAGAGGTGCTGCAGTTAAAACAATCGCGCCGACCGCTGCACAAGTCAGCTTACAAGATAGTTTTTTGACATTAGAAACGTTAAGTTTTGTATATAAATTTCTCATCATTCTTCCCGCTTATAGCTCGCGCCAGAAATTTACTTATCTCTAAGCAAATTATCCAGCTTATGATCCCCTAAATATAATTTACTTGCTCAATTTAGATGTTTTTGTGAGTTGATTGTTATTTTAGCTAAATCATCTAATTTTGAGCAAACGGCTTTATTGCCAAATCATTATATTCGCTTTCACGAATTCTACCAAATGGTAGATAAATAATCTAGCATAAAATTTTTAAGTATAAATTAGGCGTTTCGTATCAATTTTTGCTCATTTTGAAGCTTTTTTTCAGATTTTTCTCCGAAACCACCTATAAAGTTATAAATTACCTGATTTTATATTTCAGGCAAATTTATTGTCTGAATACCTTAATTCTTCCAATCAAAAGGCTCTGGCATGCTTGACAATTTATGTCTCATTCCTTCAATTGCAGGGGCTACCCCCTCTTAACTCTTTTATTCGCAAATATTCACAAAGGCCTCAGCCCCCATCATGCTACATATAAATAATCTCACCTACCGGATTGATGGACGCCTTTTGATCTCAGATGCCAGTATTGCAATCCCTTCAGGACATAAGGTCGGCATAGTTGGGCGCAATGGTACGGGCAAAACCACTCTTTTAAAACTTATTACTGGTGAGTTGGCGGTTGATGATGGCGCGATTAGCTGGCCGAAAACCCAGCGCGTGGGGCATGTGGCCCAAGAAGTTCCTTCTGGTGAGACATCTCTTATTGATATTGTCTTAGAGGCTGATTTAGAGCGGCATTCTTTATTGCAAGAAGCTGAGACAGCAACTGATCCTGCACGCATTAGTGACATTCAATTGCGTCTTATTGATATTGATGCCCATTCAGCGCCAGCTCGAGCAGCGACGATTTTGGCAGGGCTTGGATTTGATGAAGTGGCTCAGCAAAGATTTGCCTGTGAATTTTCTGGTGGGTGGCGGATGCGAGTGGCGTTAGCGGCTGCGCTTTTCTCTGCGCCAGATATTTTGCTGCTTGATGAGCCCTCAAACTATTTGGACCTTGAAGGAACGCTTTGGCTTGAGACTTTTTTACGCAGCTATCCGCATACGGTACTGATGGTCTCACACAACCGCGAGCTGTTGAATAAATCAGTAACGCATATTCTGCATCTCAATAATCAAAAGCTCACACTTTACAGTGGCGGCTATGACCAGTTTGAAGAAACCAGGCGAGAGCAGCAACGGCTTGAATTGAAGATGATGAAAAAACAGGATGATGCACGGCGTCATCTGGAAAGTTTTGTTGACCGCTTTAGAGCCAAGGCAACGAAGGCTAAGCAGGCACAATCACGGCTCAAGGTGCTTGCCAAGATGAAACCCATTGCCGCGCAGATTGATGAACGTGTTGCCCCTTTCATTTTCCCAAGCTCAAAGACAAAACTTGGCAATCCGATCATTCGCCTCGATGAGACTGCTGTTGGTTATGAAGAAGGAAAGCCCGTTTTGCGGGACCTCAATCTTAATATCGATATTGATGACCGGATTGGTTTGCTTGGCTCAAACGGGAATGGCAAGTCCACCATGGCGAAACTGTTAATGGGACAACTAGTTCCCATGAGTGGATTTCGTAAATGCTCGAAGAAATGCTCGATTGGCTATTTTGCTCAGCATCAGTTAGATGAGCTCAACCCTGATGCTTCCCCTTATGATCATATCGCTCAATTAATGGAAGATAAAACGGAAGCCCAAAAGCGCGCGAAATGTGCAGCGATTGGTTTTGGCCCGCAAAAGGCTGATACCAAAGCAGCGCAACTTTCAGGTGGCGAGAAGGCACGGCTGTTATTTGCTTTGGCAAGTTTTCATGGCCCGCATATTCTCATACTTGACGAACCAACCAACCACCTTGATGTGGATAGCTGTGAAGCGCTTATTCATGCGATTAATGAGTATGAAGGGGCTGTCATTATCATCTCTCACGATCGGCATTTGTTAGAGGCGACGGTTGATCGGCTTTGGCTTGTCGATAAGGGTACGACGGTGGCTTATGATGGTGATATGGAGAGCTATCGCAAAGAGCTATTGCAGAAACGCGGCAACAAAGCTGGTCGCCAAGATAAACAAAGCCAAGCCTCAGATGTTGATGGTCTAAACGATCAATCGAAAGTTAGTCGCAAAGAAGAGCGCCGGATTGCCGCTGAGAAGCGCGCTCAACTTGCTCCGCTTCGTAAAGAGATCCAGGCACTTGAGAAAAAGATGAGCAAGCTCACCGAGCAGATAGAACAGATCGACGGCAAGCTCGAAGATGTGAGCCTTTATGAAAAAGAGCCCGAGCGTGCCACTGAACTTGCCAAAGACAGAGGACAAGCCCAGCGCACACTTGAGGAGCTAGAAGAAAGCTGGCTTGAGCTTACAGAACAGCTAGAAGGCAATTAAATTGCTATTGTACCTTTCTTCTTTCATTTGTTTTCTTCTCAAACACAGCCGAGTTTTTTGGCTCTCCCCTCACTCTTTTATAAGTTTCATAGAAACATTGTAAGCACAGGTACCTTGTCAGCAGTCAAAAGATCTATTGACGGGATATGGTTAAATTGTCTTTCATAGGTGCGTAGTCATGAGGGGGAGTTTTAGAATGTCTTTATCTAGAATTAGGGATATGTTCTTTGTGGTGTTGCCGGCCCTTCTGGTTGTTGGCGGTGCATTTTGGGCAACGTTTCAATTTATAGAGCCTGCTCCGCCTAAAGTGATTAGCATATCAACTGGCAGTAAAACTGGTGCCTATTATGGCTATGGTCAAGACTATGCCAAGATACTCAAACAATCAGGTATCACCCTTGAAGTCCTCCCCTCTGCTGGATCTCTTGAAAATCTAAAACTTCTAAAATCTAAAGAGGCTCCAGTTAATCTTGCCCTTATTCAAGGGGGTGTCTCATCGGCTGAGGAGCGTAAAGGGGTGATGTCTTTGGGCCGGGTTTTTCTTGAGCCTTTATGGGTGTTTCACCGGCCTGATTTTTTTCTCACCAAACTCACCGACTTAAAAGGCATGCGAGTAGCTGTAGGACCAAAGACAAGTGGAACGCGGCAATTGGCCAATGCGCTTCTCCAAGTCAACGGCCTTGATAAAGAGACGACAAAACTATTCCCCCTTAGCGGACAAGCTGCAATTGATGCACTAGAGGCTGGTGAGGTTGATGCTGTGTTTCTGGTGGTGGCGCCAAGTTCACCGTTTATTCAAACATTGCTCAAGAAAACAAACATTAATTTAATGAACTTTGACAGAGCTGAAGCTTATACGCGTATTTTTCCTTACCTCAAGAAAATCACCTTGCCGGAAGGCACGATTGATTTTGTCACGAATATTCCCTCTCGTGATATTTCGCTTTTGGCGGCCTCAGCTGCGCTTGTTGCACAAGATGATTTGCACCCCGCTCTTGCCGGTTTGTTGGTGCAAGCCTTAAAAGACGTACATCGCAAGGGAGATA
>CAXIBI010000118.1:0-7650 GCA_964022305.1 uncultured Hyphomicrobiales bacterium
GCTTCAATATAAAGGAAATCAATATTGAGTTCCTTGGCGGAAGCTGTGTGACTAAAAATCAGTAAGCTGATAATAAGAAACGATACAATAGAACTCACAAAGGTGAGTAATTTGCCTACTAAATATCTCATACTCGACTAAATCTCCCCATCAAGTAAATTTTTAAAAATTTTGACCTGGTTATTATTTTTATTAAGGGTAGTCAAAATTTTTTAAGAGCACAATCCGACCGGAGTGAAACGAGGACCGGAAAAATTGTGCGCCAAATAAAAAATCTTAAGCACAATCCGACCGGAGTGAAACGAGGATCGGTAAAATTGCACATGCAGATAAAATTCAAGAGCAGCGATCTAATTCAAAGAAAAAGAAGGCATGCTCGTAAGGCAGTTTTTACCAAAGTACCAATCACGCTTGAGAATGTTATGAGAAAAACTTAAATCTATGAGAGAAAACTATGAAATGAATGAGAATTGAGTCTAAAGTATATGATAAAAAATTGTCATATAGAATAATAGCCTAAGTCAATATTTCAACATATATGATAGATACCATCAACTTAATGAACTATGTTTTTAATTTAAGAGAAGAAAAGATTTATCAGCAATATTCGATATCTTAAAAATTAACTCTCATCATTAAAAACGCAAATAATTCAAAATAAGTGCACTAAAGCACAATTTAGAGCGGGACATTGTTTCACTATGTTGCCACTCGGGTATGCGGGGCCATAAAACCACGCCAAGGGAGAAATATATATGCAATTTGCTAAAATGGGCATTGCTGCGGTTGTAGTAATATCAGGAATTGTAGGGTTTTCATCATTAGGTTTCAGTCACGGTGATGTTACACCGCAAGCGGTAGATACATCTGGTATCACAACTGTTGGTAAGGAATGGTTGAACGAAAATCCTTTTACAAAAGAAAAAAGACCAAAAGAAATCAAGCGGATTATTGAAGTTGGTTGTACTGCATACAATCAAAACTGTGCACGTTGTCACGGTCTAGGCGTTGTATCAGGCGGTACAGCACCAGATCTTCGCTATCTTGAAAAAGATGCATATGGCGATGAATGGTTCATGAGCCGGATCCGCAAAGGCTATCACCAAAACGGTGTTACAAAAATGCCTGGTTTCGAAAGCCTTATGTCACAAGAAGCGATGTGGGCTATCAGAGCATACATCAACATCCGTCCAGAAGATGACGATGAAGCGGCTAAAAAAGGCACAGGCGGTAGCTGCGCAGAGCTTGATTTTGATATAATTCTTAAATAATCATGGTATGCATGAACAAGTTATTCAATAAATTACTAAAAATGCAAGTAGGGGCTCCCCTGCTTGCATTTTTTTTGTCAGTGCTATCGCTTAACCTAACGGTGAGTGAAGCCTCCGCGCGGCCTTTGGATGATGTGTTAGAATCCAAATATATCCGTATCTTCGTTTATGAAAATTTTCCGCCATATTCTTACGAGAACGAAAAAAAGAAAATGATTGGCGTCGACGTTGAAATAGCAGAAAAGCTTGCTGAAATGCTGGGCGTCCGCTTGGAGCTATTTGTAAGGGGCGCTGACGAAACAGTGGATGATGATCTTCGCAACAATGTTTGGAAAGGTCATTATATTGGCGGCGGCATTGCAGATGTAATGATGCATGTGCCAGTGGATGATGAACTGCGCAAGAGAAATCAGCTCACTGTGATCACCGGTCGATATTACACAGAACGTATGGCGCTCTTATCAGACCCTGAAAAAGTTGGTCGTTCAGAAACATTAGCACCATTCCTAGGGGCTAAAATTGGTGTAGAGCTCGACACATTAGGTGATTTTTATCTCTCATCTCCAACGACATTGGGTGGCAGATTAAGAGGTAACGCGGTTCGCTATAAAGATTTTGCAAGAGCAATGGCAGGCTTGCGAGCTGGTGAGGTTGCGGGGCTAATGGGGCCAAGAGGGCAATTAGAAGCTGCAATAAAAGGATCAGATAAAGAATATCTGGTCTCCAGTCCTCCTTTCCCTGGAATGAGCAAAACGCGCTGGGATATTGGTGTGGCTATTAATCACGATAGTCGTGACCTTGCTTATGAAATCGGAGACAAACTTTTAGAGCTGAGAAAATCTGGCGAGCTGAAAAAAATATTTAATAAATATGGCTTGAGCTATTACAAAGATTTTCTTGATTAAGTTTTAGTTTTTTATAAGAGCAGAATTAAAAAACGCCCTGATAAAAATCAGGGCGTTTTTTTGTTTAACTTGGTGCTTTAACTTGAGTTGGCAGAAGCTTTATCAATTTAGGCCAAATCTCATTTCTAAAGATCGTCGGAAAGGCCAGCATCACAGGTGTGAGTATGAGCGTGATAATGGTTGCAAACCCAAGCCCAAAGATAATCGCTGTTGAAAGTTGCACCCACCAGATAGAGGTGATCGATCCAAGTTGAATGACATGGTTGAAAAAGTCGAGATTGATTTGGAGCGCCATCGGGAGCAGGCCACAAATAGTCGTCACTGTGGTAAGAAGGACAGGGCGTAGCCGCTGCGCCGCCGCTCGAAGCGAGGCATCGATAGGACTTATACCAAGCTCCATCAATCGATTATAGGTATCTATTAAAACAATTGAGTTGTTCACCACAATCCCGGCCAAGGCCACAACCCCGGTTCCTGTCATAATTATTGAGAATGTTTGCCCCGTTACTATCATGCCAAGCAGCACACCTATGATGGAGAGCACGACTGTTGAGAGTGTCAGGAAGGTTTGGTAAAAACTGTTAAATTGCGTGAGCAAAATAATAAACATAATAAAGAGCGAGCCAATCATCGCTTTGCCTAAGAATTCACCAGCTTCCTTTTGCTCTTCATCAGCACCGCGAAACCGGAAACGCACCCCTTGTGGCCAGGTTTCTGATTTCAGCCATTTCTCTAATTCTTTGACTTTTTCATTGCCGTTCACACCAACTTTTACAGCGGCTTTTATGGTTGTTACAAAGTTCCCATCTTTACGCATAATGGTATTGACCTTCGGTGCTGGTGAGCGAGTAACAAAATTCTCGATCGGAACCAGACCTTTGTCTGTGCGCAAGCGCAGTCCATCCAAACCATCTAATGTACGATCATTTCGAGGCAGGCGCGCTCTAATATCAACCTCGTCTTCAGCATTGTCAGGTCTGTATTGCGCGATGAGAAAACCGTTCGTCACCAATTGAATAAGTCCACCAACAGACGCCACATCGGCACCAAAGCGCCCCGCTTCTTTACGGTCAACATCCAAGATCCATTCAATGCCAGGCAAGGGGCGCGTGTCCTCAATGTTGCGCAAGCCCTCCATAGAGGTTCTCATGTGGTTGTCAATTTTGGAAATAACATCATAAACCTCTGGCCGTGAAGTGCCATAGACCTCAAGCTTAATGGCCTTGCCGGTAGGAGGGCCATCTTCTCGTTTGCGGACCTCAACAACGATACCAGGAATATCTTTTGTTTTTTTGCGCAGTTCTTCCAAAATAATTTTACCAGGGCGCCGTGTTGCAAAATCAGAAAGTTCAATAGTGATTTGTCCAATTTGATCAAGCGGCGCATCCGTCGCGCCAGAGCCAAGTTCAGGTCCGCTGCCGCTACCACCAGTATTCGTGAAAACAGAATTAATCCCTTTCACATTAAGGGCAATATTTTCCACTTCTTTCACTAGTGAGAGTTCTTCTTCTGCTGATAAGTTCCCCCGTGCAGACACAAAGATCAAAGCTTGCTCTGGTTCCGTGTCGACAAAAAACTCAACCCCTTTGCTGACTTGTCCAAAAACAGCAACTACCCCATACATAATTAAAAAAGAGGCGAGCAGCACTTTAAAGGGGTGATGAATAAGCCGTTGGATCATACGCACATAAAGACCAGAAAACCCAGGCACATCTCCATAATCCATTTGCTTGTTACCAGAGAGTTTTTTTGCAAGTTCAATGTCTGAAGCTTGCGCATCACTCGCGCCAAATAATGAGCCAATAGCGGGGAGGAAAATCATCGCTGTTATGAGAGACGCACTAAGCACAAAAATGACTGTGAGCGGTAAGTAGCTCATAAATTTCCCTGATACCCCAGGCCAGAATAGAAGAGGTAAGAAGGCAGCCAAAGTCGTTGCAGTTGATGAGGTTACTGGCCAAAACATGCGCTTGGCAGCCAATACATAAGCCTCTCTTCGAGGCAAGCCTTCCGCCATTTTCCGATCAGCATATTCAACAACAACAATCGCACCATCAACCAAAATGCCCACAGTGAGCACCATGCCAAACATCAGCATCATATTCACTGTCATGCCCATAACGCCGATGAGGAGAAAGCCAGTCATAAAACTCGCCGGGATGGAAAGGCCAACAAGCAACCCAGAGCGCAAACCAAGTGTCGCTACAACAACAATCATCACAAGCAATATCGCAGTAATAATCGAGGCTTGTAGAGAGCCAATGACCTCAAAAATAAATTTGGATTGATCAAGCGCAAAATCAATTTTAACGGTCTCAGGCCAGTCCTTCGTGAACTTGGCAACCACTTTCCGCACCTTGATGTTGTTTTCAATAATGTTAGTGCCCTTACGCTTGACGATAGAAAGAGCAAGAGAAGGCTTGCCATTAAAACGGCTAAAGCTCGTCGCATCCTTAAAGGTGCGCCTGATGGTTGCAACATCTTTGAGTGTGACATCGCCTTCTTCGCTGGTTTTTAAAGGGATGTTGAACACATCTTCCTTTTTGCGAATGAGGCCAGGAACTTTAACATTAAAACGCCCGAGACCACGATCAAGTGAACCGGCTGTAATGAGTTGATTATTACTGGTTAAACGTTGCCCTAAAACTTTTGGGTCAATCTCATAAGCCTCTAACCGTGTAGGATCGATTAAGACTTCCAAAAGCTCTTCGCGGTGACCAGAAAGGTTGGCTTCTAAAACGGTCGGTATGGCCTCCAATTCATTTTGTAATTTCTTGGCCATATTAAAGAGTGTACGCTCAGGAACATCACCTGAAAGCGTAACAATAATCGTGGGAAACAGGCTGAAATTAAATTCGTCAACAATCGGCTCTTCAGCGTCAGCTGGGAGCTCCGCTTTGGCCTTATCCACCTTTTCACGAAAATCAATACCCGCTTGTCCCAAATCCATATCGATTTGAAATTCACCAATAAGCGTTGCATAACCTTGCCCTGCAATCGCGGTGAGCTCTTTCAAGCCCTCAAGAGAGCGCAGTTCTGTCTCCATCGGTTTAACAAGCAAGCGTTCAGAATCTTCTGGTGAAATCCCTTGCAAAATAATCGTTGCAGAAAAGATCGGAACATCAATATCCGGATCTGCTTCTTTCGGGATGGAAATATAGGTCGAGACACCGGCCAAAATCATAACGACCATCATCGTTAAAACCGTTTTCGGGCGATTTAGAATTGTCTCGAGTATTGTATTCATCTTAAGGGCTGCTCATCTCATTTAGCGTCGATTTTTAAGGTTGGCTGACAGTTGATGTAAATTATTTATGACCCAGGCGGTCCATCTGATTTCGGTTTCTGAGATAAAAATTTAGGATCTTGCACCGCTTCAACTTTTTGTCCCGGCTTAACAAAATCTTGTCCAACCGTGATGATCTGAGAGCGAGGCGGCAGTGCTTCAATCCAAATTCCGCTTGCTTCTTCAGAAAGGATTTTCACCGGGTAAAATTTAACAGCCTGTCCCGGGCTCACAACACGCACGCCAACCTTGCCACTATCATTCAGTGTTAAGATGCTGGGTGGCAGTTTAACGGCTCTCTTTGGAGCAAGAGGAATTTCAATATCAGCTGTTACGCCGCTCTTAAGTGTACCATTTTTATTTGGGATGAGTAAATCAATCCGAAAGGTCCGGGTTTCATTTTCAGCACGTGCAGCAATAAAGTTGATTTTACCCTTAGCAGATACACCGGTGACCAAATGAGCAATGCCTTCCATGCCTTCACGCAGCTTACCAATATCGCGCTCTTTCACAGCGCCAATAACCATTAAGGGATCAAGCGCAACCAAGGTCGCGCAAGCACCACCAACTGAGAGAAAACTGCCAACTTTAGAGGGAAGTTGATCAATAAACCCGTCAAACGGTGCTTTGATCTTTGTCCGCGCTAAATCAAGTTCTGCGCGCAAAAGAGAGGCCTTCGCTCTGTCAAAAGCGGCCTTGTTTTGCAAAACTTTAAGACCAGCTGTATGGCCGCGGCGTTTCAAAGTTTGCGAAGCTTTGAAGTCACCTTCTGTTTGAGCAACCAGAGCTTTTGCCTCAAGCAAGCTAGCTGATCGCCCACCATCTTCAAGTTGGCAGATCACATCACCTTTTTTTACAAACTCACCTTTGTCAACGTCAAGTTTTGTAATGAGGCCAGCTGTTTCAGCTTTAAGCTCCACCTGATTATCAGAAAGAGTTCTCCCTCGAATGATGAGTTTTTCCGGATGATCCACAATGGGGAATTCAGCTGTGCGCACACGAAAAGCTTTGCCTTCAGTCGCACTTTTATTTTGCTCAGCAATACTAACGCCATCAGATTTCAAAGCTGAACCACCCTTAAACTCTCCGGTAACAACCCAGGCCGCAATAAGGAGTGTGAAAATCAAGGCCCACATAAGGGAAGAAGACAGTTTGAATTTTTTAGGCTTAAGGACTTTAGAGGCCAAGTTTGAGGCTTTCTTTTCATCCTTTTGTTTCTCTTCGGGCATGGCCCTTAGCTCCGCTTCTGTTTAATCTTTGTCTGTTTCAATTGTTTCAGATGTTTGATTGTGTTCATCAAAACTCGTCAGGTATGTTTTCAAATAATCCAAAACCGCTTTGTTCATCGCGACGCCATACCCAAGTGCAAAATGGCTAGGGGCGTGGTCACAGCAGTCATTTGCGTTTTGCAAACTTGTGAGGGTGTCTCTTGTTTCAGCTATTTTTCGAACCAGCAATTTTCGAAATTCAAGTGGCTCCATCTTGTCCTGAAAAAGGCTGTAAAATAAAAATTCAGACTTAAACCGATCGGGGCCAGGTTGTTTGTTGAGGGTTTCGAAAAGATGGTGTCTGCCTTTCTCTGTGATGGAATAGATCTTTCGAGGAGGTTTGCCATCAATGGCCTCATCCGTAAAGACAACCAAGCCATCTTTGGTTAATTGAGAAAGAGCAGGGTAAATAGAGCCATAATTTGCCTCACAAAAATGGCTAAAATTTCCCTCAGCAGCAAGTTTACGGATGTCATATCCGGTCATTTGCGTAAAAGAAAGGATGCCAAGACATAAAGTACGAACATTCATGAGGGGTACTCTAACAAGAGTTTGATCACTAAAAACATTTAATTCAGCTGCTTGAAGAGATATATCGCAAGAATGAGATATATTCAACAAATTATATCAAATCGATATATCTGATAGTCTCACTTCATGGCAGGACTATGAAATCGGTATGAAATTTAAGAAATTAAGAGAAAATTGAAAAAAATGCCCTTTTGAGAACATAAAACGAAGGAAATTAATTTTGAAATCATTCTATTTTAAAAGGAGATGAGAAAAATAAATCTCATTAATTGATTTATATGGGGTGATAATTCCAAAATTACTGAAAAAACACAGATCTGCATTCTCTATGCTGGCAAACCCGAGTAAATGGGTTTTTATTTCGAAAAACCCCTTTAGAATTCACCAAA
>CAXIBI010000119.1:0-7532 GCA_964022305.1 uncultured Hyphomicrobiales bacterium
CTTTTGTCTTTAACAATCTTATATTTATTTAAATTGAACTAAGGCACCACTCGGTTCATTATTTTCAATCAAATGTTCTGAGATAGCTTTGGCCACAACATTGGCATCGGTTAATGTTGATTGATCTTCTCCGGGGTAAGCTTTTCTTCTTAAGTTTGTTGACATGGGGCAGGGGGCGTAGAGCTGCACTTTCTGCTTCGTTTCATCACACTCATTTGCGTAAGATTTGACCAAAGCTTCAACGCCTGCTTTAGAGTCAGCGTATGGTCCCCAATAAGCTTCAGGTGTATGGCTACTGTTTTCATCCGTGATGAAGAGGGCTGTGCTGTTTTCTGCTTGTTTTAGTAAGGGGTCAAGTGAGCGTATAAGTTGCCAGTTTGCTTTTAAGTTTGTGCCGAGGACCTTTTCCCATTCAGCTGTTTTAAAATGTGCTGTTGGAGATAAAGCACCAAGATAGGCCGCATTGGCAATAAAGAAATCTAAGGCTTTAAATTTAGAAAAAAGAGAGGGGCCAATACCGTCTAGAGTTTCTTCTTCTAAAAGATCTAGAGGAACTAAGGTTGCGGTGCCGCCTGCATTTTTAATTTCATCGTCTAACTCTTCAAGCCCACCAACTGTTCGCCCGACGGCGATAATATGCGCGCCCTTTTTGGCAAGTTCTAAGCTTAGTGCAAATCCAAGCCCTCTTGTTGCGCCTGTTATAAGTGCTGTTTTATCTCTTAAGGGCTTTGTCACTTATTATCTCCGAAAATTGCTCTATTGTGATGGAAAGATCTGAGAGATTGGTCTTAGCAAAATACAGCTTTAAAGCAAATAAAAAACCGAGAGACATGGCCTGTTGATGCACGTCCCTCGGTTTGCTTTTGAATTCAACTTATATGAAGTGCTTTTTTATTCAGAACCTCTTGTTCCGTCAACAGCCTCTTCAGTTGCTTTTTCAGACCCTTTTACAAGATCTTTCGCGGCTTCAATAGCTTCTTTTGTTTTTTCTTTTGCGGCATCAACTACAGGCTTTGCAGCGTCTATGGCCTCTTTTGTTTTTTCTTTAGCAGCGTCGACGACAGGCTTGGCGGCGTCGATGGCTTCTTTGGTTTTCTCTTTGGCTGCGTCATAGGTTGGCTTTGCTGCATCAATAACGTCTTTGGTTGCTTCTTTCGCTTTTTCTACATAAGGCTCGGCTGCATTTTTAGCTTTACTTAGGTAAGGGCTTGAAGCTGTTTTTGCTTTTTCAGCTGTGTCGACCATACCTTCAACCGCTTTGGCAGAAAGGGCTTTTGAACCAGACCATAATTTAGAGAACCAGCTTTGTTGTGGTTGCAGGTTTTTAGCTGGAATGGCGGTTAGAGTGGCAATCGCATTTTCATGAGACTTCTTTTCTGCTTGATCAGCGATTTTTAAAGACTTGCCAGTAAAGAGCATAATTGGTGTGCAAGAGGTGATAACTTTGGTGCCTGACTTGTGCCATTTCGGGTTTGAGACTTCTGTCTCTTGGGCTCTGTAAACCTTTGTTCCTTTTACCGTTTGGCCCAGGACTTCTTTTGAAATAACAGGTACGAAGTGGCCTTTGTTTTCATTCACCAAAGTGAATAGTTTGCTCTTTGGATCAGGAGTTTGCACGAAAAGAGTGACGTTATCTTCAGACGTTAGGGTTTGTGTAATCGCGTCCTCTGTGCTTGTGGCAAAGGTTATTCTTGTGGCTTTGCCAAGTCCTTCAGGGTCAATAGATTTGAGATATTTAAACGTGCCCGCATGGCCAGATTTTTCTGGCGGGAGGATGAAGTTGAGGTAAGGCGCGCTTGCAACAACATCACCAAAGTTATTTATCAGTTTATTTTTAGTGACCATAAACAGGCATTCACTGCCTAAATCATCATGGATTGGTGTGAATGATAACTGGTTTGATTGATTGCTAAATTTAAGTGCAAATTGGTCATATTGTGAGAGACCAAAATTGGATGAATTCTCTAAAACTTTGTCTAGATTGTCGAGTGATCCAGCTGATGTTTGACAGTTTAGATCAACTCCTTTTTTTGCCGCTTCTTTTTTAATTGCAGGACAAATTTTATTATAATAAGCGCCTGACTTCTCACCAGTGTAGAGGTCAAAGGCAGCCGCTGACGAATAGGTCGCCAGGGTTGTAAGTGTAGCTAAGGCTACAGATTTGCTTAGATTATTGACTAGCATAGTTGTGTTCTCCTAAAACGTTTACCGTCATATAAGTCTTTGATTGGTTTTTTGTAGGGCTGGGTGAGTAAAATTTGACAATTTTGAAAAAAATTTAGGGGCTTTATTGATTTTGTTTGGAATTTTTGCAATGGACATTCTTTGGAGCCAATTTTCATCGCTCCATTTAGAGATTTATCAATAAGTTTCAATGATAAAACAGAGTAAATTAGACAAGATTGTGAAGATGGCGAAAGTAATGACTATCTGCACAGATTAATTATATAACTTCTGATAACAAAGAGAGATGAGGTTGTTCTTCTCCGTTTTTGTCTGTCAAAGGTGTTGGGTAATCTCCAGTGAAGCAATGATCTGTAAATTGTGGGTTGTCATTGTCACGTTTTTCATAACCCATGGCTCTATATATGCCGTCAACCGAGATGAAGGCGAGGCTTTTGGCACCCATATAGTCTCTCATGCCTTCAATATCATAGTTGGCAGCAAGTAGTTTGGCTTGGTCTGGTGTATCAATACCGTAAAAATCAGGATGTGTGATAGGTGGACTTGAGATGCGCATATGGACTTCTTTTGCGCCAGCTTCATACATCATGGAAACAAGTTTCACAGATGTGGTGCCGCGCACTACGCTATCATCAATGAGGACAACACGTTTGCCTTCAACCATGGCCCTGTTGGCTGAGTGTTTTAGTTTCACACCAAGTTGGCGGATTTGTTGAGATGGTTCAATGAAGGTTCGCCCGACATAGTGATTGCGAATTATGCCAAGCTCAAAGGGGACTTTGGCTGTTGCTGCGTACCCAATAGCTGCTGGTACACCAGAGTCTGGAATGGGTATGATAACATCAGCTTCAACGCCAGATTCTTTGGCGAGTTCTTCGCCCATTCTTTTTCTAACTTCATAGACAGATTTACCGCCAACGATTGAATCTGGGCGCGCGAAATAAATATATTCAAAAATACAAGGGCGTTCAGGTTGTTTGGTGAAGGGGTGGTAGCTTTTTATGCCTTTATCTGTGATAACAACGATTTCGCCATTTTCAACTTCACGGACAAATTCAGCGCCAACAATATCAAAAGCACAGGTTTCTGAGGCAAGAACATAACTGTCACCCAAGCGCCCTAGAAGAAGAGGGCGAATGCCAAGTGGGTCTCTTACACCGATAAGTTTTTTATTGGTGAGACAGGCTATGCCAAAAGCGCCTTCTAATTCAAGGACGGCTTCAGTGAAACGGTCTATAAAGCTTTGTCTTTTACTGCGGGCCAGCAAGTGCAACAAGACTTCAGTGTCACTGGTTGATTGGAAAATCGCGCCATCACTAATCAGGTCTTTTCTCAAGGTAATGGCATTGGTGAGATTGCCATTGTGGGCTATGGCAAATCCGCCTGAGGAATGTTCAGCGAAAAGGGGCTGAACATTGCGCATAATCGTGTCGCCTGTGGTTGAATATCTAACATGGCCAACAGCGTTGCGACCTTCAAGCCGCTCGATGATGTTGCGTTTGTTGAAATTATCACCAACGAGCCCCATGCGGCGCTCTGCCTGGAATTGCGAGCCATCAAAACTGACGATGCCTGCTGCTTCTTGGCCTCTGTGTTGAAGTGCGTGGAGACCAAGGGCTGTGATTGCTGCGGCATCTGGATGATTGAAAATAGCAAAAACGCCGCATTCTTCTTTTAATCGATCTTGATCAAGATGGGGAATGCCGGTTGGCGTTCTATATGGATTTGGGGTTGCTAGTTTCGCTTGAAATTCTTTGAAGCCGCGCATGTCTTTATACTTTGTGTTGTTGCCCATAAATTGTGGTTTAAAACCCATTACTTATCGGCTCACCGTCCCAAAATAAAGAGGGGGTTGGTGAATTTTATTAAATATAGTTGCCTAAAGCGCTTATGCGTTTTTAGACAAACTTATTATTCTTGTTATTCACTTAACTTTGTTGCTCTGTCGTGCTGTTTAAGTCAGGCAATTCAATTTTATCTGGCATGACCTTTTTCATGAAATTGGTGATAAAATTACCTGTATCTATAATATAGGGTAATGAATGGGATTCTGTAACCCATTTTGGATGATTTTCGACCTTTGGTTCTAGAAATGAACCGAAAAAGTAGAGAATAACCACTAAAATAAA
Organism: uncultured Hyphomicrobiales bacterium; assembly: GCA_964022305.1. Taxonomy (GTDB): domain Bacteria; phylum Pseudomonadota; class Alphaproteobacteria; order Rhizobiales; family HXMU1428-3; genus HXMU1428-3. Next base: position 4,314 of record CAXIBI010000119.1, read on the forward strand.
GCCGCGGCCAAGGCCGAAGATAAACCCTAAGGTTCTGTCTAATGCGCCAACGCGGCTATCTAAGACTGTGTCTGAAAATTTTGATGTGATGAAATGGACAAGAATTAGAATAACCAAAAAGATGGCTATTAAACAAAGAGCCAGTGCAATGGTTTTATCTATGCCTAAAGAGTTGGCCAGATCGACTGACATTTCCCTGTAAAAGAGAGCAAAGACGACTGCGGCTCCTGCAGCTAAAGCCCAGGATAATATTGAGAGAACTTCTCTTGTGAGGCCACGATACATGGCCAGCATTCCTGAAATGAGGGCGATCCCCAGTAAAATTGCATCAAGAAAAGTCAAAGGCCCTAGCATGGCACGTTCCTCACTTTTTATTTTACTCTTAAACATCATATAGCTGGTCATTTCAAATGATGTGAAGATCCAGCGCCGTCAAAAATAGACTAAAAAATCAAAGAGATCTAGCTTCTATCATCATTGATTGGTTAAAAATAGGTACTAAATGTGCCAGTTTACTGATGAATTGGGTAAATCTAAGAGAATGGATTGCTTCATTACGGTTTAAGACACGATTTTAGCGATTTCAGATAAGTGGCTTATCTCTTGGCACTTTATGGCTATGTCACCTTGTTTTTTATTATTTGCTGGCATGAAGCAGGTAGAAAAACCTAATTTTTCTGCTTCTCTCAGCCTTTGAATTGTATGGCTTACCCGCCTAATGCCACCAGAGAGACTGATCTCACCAAAGAATACGGTTTCATCGGGTAGAGGTTTGTTTACAAAAGCAGAGATCAAAGCTGAAGCAGCGGCTAAATCTGTTGCTGGTTCGTTGATTTTTATACCGCCAGCGATATTGAGGTAGACATCATGTTTGCCAAGGACAATACCGCATCTCGATTCAAGAACGGCCAAGATCATATTCAAGCGGCTACTATCCCAGCCAATGACCGCTCTTCTCGGTGTCCCAAAAGGTGAGGGGGTGACAAGGGCTTGGATTTCAACGAGCACAGGTCTTGTGCCTTCAATGCCTGCAAACACAGATGTGCCAGGGCCCTTTTCATTGCGATTGCTCAAGAAGATCTCTGATGGGTTGGTGACTTCATTGAGGCCATTATCGCGCATTTCAAATACGCCGATTTCATCTGTTGGGCCGAAACGGTTTTTTTGTGCTCGTAAAATACGGAACTGGGCGCCGCGTTCCCCTTCAAAATAAAGCACTGTGTCGACCATATGTTCGATGACTTTGGGCCCGGCAATGGCGCCATCTTTGGTAACATGGCCCACAAGAATGAGACAGATGTTTGCTTTTTTAGCAAGGCGAATGAGCGAGTGGGTAGTGGCGCGCAATTGGGTGACCGTGCCGGGTGCTGCATCAACAGTGTCTGTCCAAAGGGTTTGGATGGAATCGATTATGCAAAGACTTGGTGGATCCCCGTCTTTGATGGTTGCTAAGATGGTTTCTAAATTGGTTTCGGCGGCCAATTCAACTTTGGCTTTTTTCACACCTAATCGGTCTGCCCTTAATCTCACTTGAGCAGTGGCTTCTTCACCAGAGAAATAAAGCACGCGTTTGTTTTGATTGGCGAGGTTTGCGGCAAGCTGTGTTAGCAGGGTTGATTTGCCAATACCTGGGTCACCACCGACTAAAATGGCGGAGCCTGGAACTAGACCGCCACCAGTGACAAGGTCTAGCTCGCGAAATTTAGTGGTATATCGATTGATGATTTGTTCTTCGCCATCGAAGGTCTCTAAAGTAACGCTTGAACGTTTGCGGCTTGAGGCTCTTTGGCCAGCTACTGCAATGGGTTCCGCGCTTTCTTCGACAATAGAGTTCCATTCTCCGCACGCAGAGCATTTCCCTGCCCATTGTGAGGTGACATTGCCGCATTTCTGGCAGATATATGTTGCTTTTTTGGGAATGGTTTGGGTCTCTCTTTTTTGCGCTTCAGATGATTTTTTTGAGTGGCCTTCAGGTTGCCCCCCAGAAACTGGCCCTAAAGTCTCCGCGCTTTTTTTCTCTCACGGGCTATTCCGCAGCTATCGCTGCGGGCCCTCCGAGGGGCGGCGCAACGCGCCGGACGCCCCTGGCGTCATGTCCCTCAACCCGAAAAGGGCTGAGCTCCTTATTCGTATAGTGTGTTTTTCTATTTAATCAATTATTAGAATTGTTTATTCTTTGCTATTTGTAATCATAACCTTGCAGGACTGGTTCATCTATTTAGCAGCTTGTCATTTATAAAGGACACTAGTGTCTGTCTAGTCTGTTCTGTAGGGCATGTGGTCGTCTTCGGCTAGGTCTGAGAAGCGGGTGAAGTTGCCGTTAAACGCCAATTGCACACTGCCGGTTGGGCCGTGACGTTGTTTACCGATGATCACTTCGGCTTTGCCTTCAACTTGTGCCATTTCGTCTTGCCATTTTACGGTTGCTTCGACGTCCGTTTCTGATGGTTGGGCGCGAGAGACGTAATATTCTTCACGATACACAAACATCACAACGTCGGCGTCTTGCTCAATCGAGCCAGATTCACGAAGGTCTGAGAGTTGTGGGCGTTTGTCATCGCGATTTTCTACCTGGCGAGAGAGCTGCGACAAGGCAATAACAGGAACTTCAAGCTCTTTAGCAAGAGCTTTTAAGCCGGTAGTGATTTCTGTTACCTCGTTCACACGGCCTTCACCGGTTTTCTTTGAGCCTGAGAGAAGCTGCAAATAGTCAATAATAATAACGCCTAAGTTCTTTTGGCGTTTGAGTTTGCGTGCTCTGGCGCAAAGTTGCGCGATGGAGATACCACCTGTTTGGTCGATATAAAGTGGGACTTCATTAAGTTGCTGTGATTTTTCGACTAACTTTCTAAAATCGGTTTCATCAATAATACCACGGCGGATTTTCTCAGATGGAATTTCTGCTTGTTCTGAAATAATTCGGGTGGCTAACTGCTCAGCTGACATCTCGAGAGAGAAGAAGGCCACAACGGCTCCTTCAATATCTTTTATTGTGCCATCTGGTTGTTGCTCGGCTTTGTGAGCATTGGCGATTTGAAAGGCAATGTTGGTTGCAAGCGCTGTTTTACCCATTGAAGGACGACCAGCAAGCACGATTAAGTCAGAGCGTTGCAAGCCGCCCATTTTGTTATCTAAGTCTTTTAGCCCGGTTGAGATGCCAGAGAGGCCGCCATCACGAAGGTAGGCATTATTCGCCATTTCAATGGCATCTGCGATGGC
>CAXIBI010000120.1:0-7517 GCA_964022305.1 uncultured Hyphomicrobiales bacterium
AAAAGCTCAAATGATAGAGGCACGCAGATGATTTCGGCTCGGTCAATCGTCTTATTTTTTACAGATCTTTGGCAAGATATTCGGCGCCTGCTTGTGGTGCTTTGGCTTTGCCGGATTAGCACAACGAGTGCGGTTTTGGCGCTGATTTTAGCTTTTTTACCTCAAGTGCAGGACCTCTATACTGAGCTCACTTATTATCAAAATCCAAGCATTGCTGATTATGCCAATACTATACAGTTCTGGCTTGTCTTTTATGGGCTGAGTTTTTTATGGGCGTTTATTGTGCATTATTGCGCGCGCACCGTCTTATCATTTGAGACCTGGCCTTTAAGCCGGGAGGATGAAGCGGCTTATGCCTATTGGATAGAGGCCGTGCCGCGTTATTTAGGCTGGATTTGTATCATTGCCATATTTATTGGTCAGGTCAACGCGTTGAAGAATTTGCAAATCGATGATCAATTCCTCACCGATACAGCGTCAAATCAATATATCATTCCGCTCATTTTTATCTTTGTGGTTCTAGTTTTGATGCAAACAATCACGCGCCGTTGGGGGCGTTCAGCTTTTTTACTTTCCTTTATCGCCATTCTCTATTGGCTCGTTGCTGCAAGTGATCTTTATTTTAAAACAAAGCTAGCTGAACATTACCGTATGCAAGTTTTGCATAATCTAGCTTTACCTTTAGTCACCATTTTATGGGGTGTATTGTTTTACAGCTTTGTTGCAAAGCGGCGCACTATTTTGAATTTTCTCTCAAATCTCTTGCCAAAGCTGCATCAATTTATGCTGCGCCAAACACGCACACTCTCTAACTATTTTCCCATTCAGGTGCGTCCTAACCATACAGCTCAGTTAAAGGCGAATGCGCCAAAGTTTTTTCCGTTTCGCAAGCTGGGGCTGTTTCGCTTTGAGGCGCCTTCTGAAAATGTGCGCGGGCTTATGCTAGGATTGTTCTCGCTGACCATTGTTATGGTTCTCTGGGCTACTTTTGCCCTCAGCAGTCCCGATCAACCGCCATTTGAGCTTAGCCGTGCTTTGCTGCTCCCTGTGCTTCTCTCGATTTGGGTGCCTTTACTCACCACTGTTTCTTTTCTTTCCAACCAGCTAAGATTTCCTTTCCTGACGATGTTTATCTTAGCGGGCATTACCATGAGCTGGGTTGTGGGGGATAATCATGATGTTGAGCTTGCGTCAATTACGCCTCAAAAACAGTCAGAGAAACTCACAGCAAAGCTCAGTTCCCCTGAATTAGCCCCGACAAAGATTGGGTTAAAGCAATCAATTGAGCTTTGGATGGATCAGCATAATTGCCGGCAAACACCGCGGGCTTGCCCAGCGCCAATTATCATCGCAGCCAGTGGCGGCGCTTCGCGTTCAGCCTTTTTTGTGGCGACTGTGCTTGGTGAGCTCCATGACAACCCCTCTCTTTTTTGGCCCAAGCAATTGCCCTCTTCTGAGCGCCCGAAAACAGCACAAGATGTGGCCAAGCATATTTTTGCGATCTCATCTGTTTCTGGCGGCTCTCTTGGCAGTGCGGCCTATGCGGCAGCTTTGAAAACGAGTGCGGCCAGTTTGTATGGTGATGCCCCGTGCCATTCACAGACTTTGCGGGAAGATAGACTGCTCTTTTCTGTGCCGGAACCTGAAAAGGAAAAGATTTCTTATCAAGCGAATTGGAAAAACTGCTTACAAGCGGTGACTTCTGGTGACTTTTTATCACCTGCTATGATTTCATTTGCCTTCAGGGATAATCTCGCACTTTCCAGTTTTATTGGCATGGTAACGAACACGGATCGGGCAAAAAGCTTGGAGCGGTCTTGGCATAAACGGTTTCAACACCTCACCAAACGTCCGCACTTGATAGAGCCACTGCTTTCTTATGTGCCAACTGAGGAACGTTGGTTGCCTTTGTTATTATTGAATGCCACTTCAGTGACAACTGGGAAACGTCTAATCGCAACCCCTCTTGAGACGACCTACTCCTCAAATGAGAAAATCCAATTCGCTCCTTATCTGGCCGATGCTGACAATAGTTTGAGTTCTAAAGATACTCAGATTTCTATCTTTACAGATAGTCTTGATTTGCATGAATTGCTTGCCCATGAAATTGACACTGATAGAGGCCCAGATGATTGGGATCTTGAGCAAAGCCAAATCTCAACGCCTGATATCTCTCTTAATAAAGCGGTTTCACTTTCCGCTCGTTTTCCTTTGATCTCGCCGCATGGTAATTTGCGCAATATTGAAGGACGCATTATTGATCGGGTTGTTGATGGGGGCTATTTTGATAATTCTGGTATGTTAACAGCGCTTGAGCTTACCAAAGCTATTGAGACTATTTCCAACAAAGCTCTCAAACCGATCCTTATTCAAATTAGCAATCATCCGGTTACGTTAAAGCCGGAGCCATTAGGCTCAAAAACATACGGGCAACAAGATGCAAAGTTTCGTTGTCCTGAACATAGTTTTGTTAATCACAGCCCGCCGCCGCCTGAGCATCAATTTTTACCTGAGCTCACATCTGTCACCAGTGCTCTCCTTAATGCGCGCGTTGCCAGGGGAAGTCATGCGATTGCATTAGCCGGCATTGATGGACGTGACAGATTTGTGCATTTTCAGGTGGCTGGCATTAAAGATGAGCTTGGCTCAAGCAAAAGACTATCCATGAGTTGGTGGCTTTCGAAATCTGTCCAAAATGCGCTTAATAACCAGATGAAATGGAAACGCGATGATGAGCAAAGTCGTCACTTGCCGTTAAATCAAAAGTTAAACCCTGCTTTTTGTGCTATCCGCAAATTTAGGAAAGCTCAGATGAACCATTGGAAACAGCAGATTAAGCCTGAAGAAAACTCGAAATCTGTTGAGGCTATTGCTAACGGTAAATCTGACAAAGAAGACACTGGAAACTCAGCGGCTGATGATACAGTGACTGGTGCAATCAAATAAATAGTTTTGCCAGTCTCAAAACTTCATTCTTCGTTTTGGTTTCTTTTTCGCCAAACACCATAGGCCCAAGCTTTCCAAAATGGATGTGAAACATCTCGTAAATCTGGCGCGGGGTCAAAACCATGGCTACCACCTGGGCCACAACGCCATATACGAGAAAGAGCCAACCAAAAGCCTTTCCACGCGCCATTGAGGTTAATCGCATCTATTGCATAGAGGGAACAACTGGGCTCATGCCGACAGTGACGGCCCATCACGGCTGATAAGGTGTATCGATATAGATAGATTGGCAGCTTTAATGCCCAGCACGATGTTATTCCTAAAATTTTTATCAGTTGTTTCACTTAAAACTCTGGACCTTTTAAGGCTTCATCAAATGCTTCTAAAGTTGCTTCAAAAACCAGCATCATTGAGGTGTGTCGCGGCTTATAATCTTTCACCGGATAAAGTACACTTAGGTCAGACCAGATGCCTTCAGGTGCCTCGCCATCTTCTTTGAGCATGGCGAGCATTTTATCTCTTATGCTCTCAACATCAGCTTTGGTCAGACCGATTGCATTTTTTGCCATTACAGCAGCTGCTGATTGACCAAGCAGGCAGGCTTCAACCGACTGGCCGTATTTGGATATTTTGCCGTCTTCAACATTCAAGCAAACTTGGATTTTAGAGCCGCATAATTTTGAGCTTTTGGTTGCCATACCATCCGCCCCCTCAAAACAGCTGAGTTCTGGCATTGAGGCGACAACTTCCAAAATTTTGGTGCTATAAATATCTTCTGGAGCTTCCATTATTGATTTTTACCTTAGTTTTGTTCTAAAGCATGTCACTTTATTTTGAATTCAAAGACATGCTCTATCCTTTTTTTAGCGTGTCTTTTTTCGCAAAACCGTCACCACTTTTGCGCGACACGCTCTAAGTGATGCTTATTTTAAACTACCGCTTGAAACCTTACACCCATCACTATATATGTTATAATGTAACGAAATAGTATGAGAGAAGTAGAATTTTTCATTTATTTTTGAAACAAACTCTTTTACAAATATATCAAAATCTAAAGCTCATCTTAAGCTCAAGGGTGAACATTGCCAGGGTTAGATCAAAAATTTTAAGAACAGATAATAAATAAACCTCTTTTCTTAAATCACAAGCTTTGATCGCACTCTCTTTTCGCACAGCTCAATATGAAAGATGTTTTTAAACACAACTTTACTTTGCTGAATGAAAAGAAAATGCTCCATGCCAACAAGATCTCACAGGAATTATATGACTTTAAGATCTCACATAGAGCTTAATTGATTAGGTGACATATGACGACCATAACTGACAACTCCCCCAAAAGCCGCCCAGATAGTTTGAAGAAATCAACGAATGGCTGCAAAAACCCAGAAGCTCAGCGCCCAACTCGAGAAGAGGCTGAGGAGGCTGTGCGGACATTAATAGCCTGGGCTGGAGATGATCCAGCTCGTGAAGGGTTGATTGATACCCCAAAGCGCGTTGTTAAGGCTTATGAAGAGTTTTTCAAAGGCTATAAGGAAGATGCTTTAGAGATTTTATCGCGCACATTTGAAGATGTTGATGGCTATGATGATATGGTCATGCTGCGCGGTATTGATATGAATTCACATTGTGAACACCACATGGTGCCGTTTATCGGTAAAGTCCATATTGCTTATATGCCTTCGAAACGAGTTGTCGGGATTTCTAAATTAGCGCGTATTGTTGAGACTTTCTCTAAGCGTTTGCAAACTCAAGAAACTATGACAGCGCAAATAACGCGGGCTATTGATAAGGGGTTAAAAACCCGCGGGACTGCCGTGATGATTGAGGCGGAACATCAATGCATGTCTATGCGCGGTGTGAATAAGCCAAATGTTTCTACAATTACCACTCGCTTCACAGGTCTCTTTCAAGATGACCAAGATTTACGAGCGCGTTTTTTAGGGATGATAAATAATGGCAAATGATCAAGCCCAGAAACTTGATGAAACACTCGATTTTCTCCCTAAGTTTGATGATGACGGTTTAATGCCAGCGATTGTCATTGAGGCCTCTTCTGGCACATTGCTTATGCAGGCTTTTGTGAATTTAGAGGCTTTAAAAACCAGTTTAGATACAGGGTATGCACATTTTTGGTCTCGGTCGCGCCAAGCCTACTGGCAAAAGGGTGAGACCAGTGGCAACCGCCTTATTATACAAGATGTACTCATTGATTGTGATCAAGATTCAATTTGCTTCATGGTGGAGATGGAAGGTGTGAAAGCTGCGTGCCACACGGGGCGGCAGAGTTGTTATTATCGTAGCCTTTCGCTCAACAAAGATGCACTACAATCATCTGAACAAACGATCTCTCTTACCTTCAATGATATGAAGCCTCTATTTGATCCTGAAGAAGTCTATGGAAAGTAAGCGCCGCAGACCAATGAGGCACTTAATTGCGGTCTCACTTTCTTCTTGATCATATTTATTTTTCTCTCGCTCGCACCAGTCCTGACTGTTCTCATTTATTTTATTATGAGTACTGCCCTTTCATGGTTAATGCCATTCTTTACTCACTTACCATCACTTAAGGTTGAAACATGATTTATTGGACAATGAATATGTTGTTCAACAATAATTCATTAATGATGTTCTAGTATAGTAACCATAAGGCTAGCTTCACATAGCCTCAGTTTGAAACAGGGATTAAGCTTAATTACAGGAGTTAAACACCTTTATTTTTAAGAGCAGCAGTTTTCAAAAAGCTATCTTTATTAGTCAGTTAATGAAAGAGAGTGAGATATGAGACTTAAAAAACTTGGCATTGCACTTGGCGGTGGCGCCGCTCGTGGATGGGCTCATATTGGTGTTTTGAAAGCTCTTGATAAAATAGGGATCAAGCCTGATGTTATTGCTGGTACTTCAATAGGCTCTATAGTCGGTGGCTGCTATGCCGCTGAAGAACTTGAACAATTAGAGCATTTCGCCACCCAACTTACCACACGCAAAGTTCTTGGATTTATGGACCTTAATTTAGCTGGCACCAGCTTGATTACAGGTAAAAGAATTTGCTCCACCCTTGAATCTCATCTCAAAGATGTTCGCATCGAAACCATGAAGTGCCAATATATCTCTGTTGCCACTGAACTTGGTACCGGCCATGAAGTTTGGATGGATAAGGGATATTTGGTTGATGCTATGCGTGCCTCATATGCTTTGCCTGGTATCTTCAAACCCGTCAATATCAATAATCGCTGGCTATTCGATGGTGCGATTGTCAATCCAATTCCGGTTTCTGTTTGCAGAGCTTTTGGCGCCGATATTGTTATTGCTGTGAATTTAAATAATGACTCATTTGGCAAAGGCACAGTGATTTCTAGTCATGAAGCCAATGAGATTGAATATAAACCAAGCGAAACTGAGAGTGAACTTAATGGGCGCTCAACGCTTGGAAAATGGCGTTCACGTTTCTTTAGTGTGAAAAAGGAAAGCCCTGGTATTTCTAAAGTGATGCTTGATGCCTTTAATATCACTCAAGACCGTATTGCTCGGGCGCGTCTTGCTGGTGACCCCCCTAATTTTTCAATTAAGCCTCGGTTGGATGATATTGGTTTGTTTGATTTTCATCGTGCTGAAGAGATGATTGCGCTTGGAGAAGAAGCGACTTGGCGGGTGAAAGATGAGATTGAACATCACCTTGGTTCACTTGCGGCTTAAACCAGAGCTGAGTATTTCAAAAATTTTTACACATCAAAGTTAGAGACAGCTGACAAGCTTCAACAAGTTTTGTCAAAGACCCACAAAAACGGGGCTGACAAAACCTGTCTTAACTTGAAAGCTTAACCTCATAAAACCTTTACGAACGGGTTTTAACCAGTTGCGATATAACTTCTCATCGCGCTGGCTTCTAATTCAGCTTCAGCTATTCTTTGTTGAACCACGTCACCAATTGAGATAATGCCTTTTAGCTTGCCTTCTTCAACAACTGGCATATGACGGAAGCGTTTTGATGTCATGAGCCCCATGATTTTATCAATGCTGTCATTGCGCTGACAGGTAATGATATTTTCTGTCATGATTTCAGAGACTGGTTCGCTTGTGACGTCAGCGCCCATATGGGCAATGGCACGTACAACATCTCTTTCAGAGACGATGCCAGCTAGTGAACCGTCATCATTGGTGACAACAATCGAACCAATGCCGAATTTGGCCAATGTTTTTGTGACATCTACAATTGAAGTTGAGGTTGCAACAGTGACGACATCACCGCCTTTAAGATTCAGGATGGTATTTACATTCATAGATTTCTCACAGCTCCTTCATTTATAGAGATTAACCTCAGCGAGAGGTTAACTATCTATTGGTTCATCGAAGGCGTGTTACTTCCTATGGTCTTATTATTGTTATGTTTCTTTTAAAGTTGAACCTATTTTGGGGCCTTTATATTTCACACTTCCTTCAATGATCTTTCTATGATGCCTTATGCGTCAGTTTGGCGCAAGTTTCGTTGTGCAAATTCATTAATAACCCCTAATTTAAGTTTAATTTCTCCGGTTTTGCCCTGTTTTGAGGTGCCTTTCCCCCCTGTTAATCCT
>CAXIBI010000121.1:0-7451 GCA_964022305.1 uncultured Hyphomicrobiales bacterium
AGATTAATTTCTTCAATTCAGAGATTAAGTTGTCTTTTTCAATGATTTTGCCTGGTTTTTCAGTGTTTGGGGCGGCGTTGATGTGGAGGGACAATTCTTCACTTCCGCGCTTTTGTTGCACCAGATAGTTTGTTTTACCCCGAGTGGCGCATCCCTTTTCGCAAGCTGAGAGATGAATGGACACGGGGGCTGGAAAGCCTAGTTCTGAGAGTTCTTCTCTTAACTTTAAGGCCGTTAGTTTTGTTTCGAAACCACCATAGATGCAACCTTCACTGCCAGAACATGAGATGATTTGTAAATTTTGCTCGTTTTGCTGGGTCAATAAAGCCATGGCTTCGGCCTTTTCCCAAACATCTGCGATGTGCTCTTCATCTATCTGCGGCAGTAATATGCCTTGCCAGGTGGTGAGCCTTAGCTCGCCAGCTCCATAAATATCAACCAGCTCAGCCAAACCTTCAGCTTGAAAAAATGTGAGCCGTCCCGTTGGAGAAATCAAATTGATCGCCGTTTTTGTTTTATCTTTTTGCTCTGATAGATTGGCGGGTTGCTTCAATTTGAGTTTTTTATTTTTCTCCAGAAATTCCGCTTTCAAATCAGGAGCAATAATCTCTAGAAGTTTTTTTTCTCCAAGCTCAGTTTTCAAATTTTTAATGCGGATATTTTTTGATTGATCTTCGGCAATATCACATTGATTGGAAAAACTATTGTAAGGTTTTAATCGCTCTAAGATTTTTAAGATCTCATCAATCAAACCCGCTGGCTTTAAATATAGAGATGTTAAGTGCCCTGCCAAACTCACCTGAAACATGAGTTGATTATCGGTCTCTCCATCTCTTCTAGCTACAAAGGCAAAGTCATGCGGCATTGTACTTATATTTGTTTGCCCGCCACCATCAAACACAAAAGCCATTTTGGGAGAGTATAGCTCTGGCTGCTCTAACTTGGTGACTGCTTTATCCAGTTGTTTGACTAACGGCGCACAGTCAATAAGTTCATCACAAAGGCCTGCCAAGGGATCCATGGTTATGTTTCGCAAGCGATCATGCTCTGAAGATTGGGAGATTAGATTTTCATCAAATAAAGTTGCTAGCAACTCTTCTGTGACACCTTCTTGGATGCCACGAAGCTGAATATTGGCGCGATTTGTAAGGTCGATAATGCCATTGCCGTATGTTTGGGCAGCAAAGCTCAAAGCTCTTATCTGGCTTGAAGAGAGGATACCACCTGGTACACGAATACGCGCCAAGAGGCCATCTTTCATTTTTGATAATTTATATATTCCCGGACATTCAGCCATGGTTTGATTTAACAAGAAAATTGATGGAGTTCAATATTATCTCTCACGGGCAATGGCAGCGAAGCTGCCGCCCTGCGACGGCACGGCGCTAAGCGCCGACGGCCATACGGCCTACGTTTTTCGCCTTCAGCTAATTTCTAACTTTTGTTTATCTCAGCAGCTATTCGCGCTTTTTCTGGGCTGCGCTAGCGCTTCGCCATGTCCCTCAGCCCGAAGTGGGCTGAGCTCCTTCTTCGTATAGGTAAATGTTTGAATATTCTGAAAAAGAAAAAGGCGACCTTATCATTGGTCGCCTTTTAAATCATTCAAACTCGAAGCCGATTTGGCTGTTTGGATCTTTGCCGAGGGTTTCGCGACCTAATTCTTCGATGCGGTCAAACGGTACCTGATCGGCTTGAATGAGGGAGCGTTGTGATTTAATCGCCTTCACGGCTCCCTCTTGGATCAGATGGAATTCACCGACCGTTTGGTTCGGCAAGACCAAAGCTGGATCGATGCCGCTATCACTTGAAAACGCTGCGCGTAATTTTCTCAGCGCTGTGTCTTCTCTCACCTTACCAATAAACCATGAGGTGATTTGATCTCTTGATTTATAGTCAAGGTCACCTGGACTTTGTGTGGCAAGCATTAGCCCCATACCAGCAGAGCGAGCGCGTTTGAGCAAGCTTTCTAATGGCTCTTTCGTCGCCGGTTTTGAATTGGCTGGGATATATAAATCCGCTTCGTCAAACATCACCATGGCTTGCAAGTCATCAGATGGGTTGCGCTGGCAGAACCGCAAGGCTTCGCCTAAGAACTGAGCAACCCAGAATAGGATGTTTTCATTGTCACCTAAGAAGCCGGTGTAAATGATGGAAAGCTTTGTTTTTCCTGGCTTTTTGTGTTTTTCACGGCCCAAGAATGCTTCCATAGACATGGACTCGCCAGCGCCATCAAAGAGCGCATAGTTACGGTGACTTAGACTATCTAATTGAGCCACCAAGTCTTTACGTAAACGGCCGTTTGGATCCATTCTTGAAATCACTTCGGTAAGCTCTGATTCTTCTTCATCCATGAAGGTGATCAGGTCTGTTAGGGTGACTTCTTTTCTCGCGAATTCGCCTAAGAGTTTTAAGGCAACTGAGAGAATGCCGCTATAGCGTTGGTGGGTTGGTGAAACACCTAGATGCAACATTTCACCAAGAGCCGCTGCTGACATGTTAGCGAGCTCTAATTGCTCGTGATCATGCAAATCCGCCATGCCTTGTGGCAGAAGCGTGATTGAAATGGGCCTGCCTGATGTTCTACCTGGCGTGTATACAGCGATATCCGTATGTTCTCTTAAATAAGCTTTTTGAGCACGGCGCTCTTCTGTGTCGTTCGGGTCATCTTCCCAAACGTCAGCATTTGCATAAGAACAAAGGTCACCTTTTCTATCGATCAAGACAGCTGGGATATCTTGCATTAAAAGTTGCTCAATCAATGACAAGGCCAATGTTGTTTTACCTGAACCTGAACCACCCAGAACAGCAGCGTGACGTCTTAGCAAACTCGTGTTTAAATTTGCAAGGTCTGCTGGATTGCGCATGGCATGGCCAAGACGCAATATGCCATTGGTGACACCAGCTGGCAGGCCGTTGCTTTCTGCATTTTCAATTTGCTCTAACTGAGCGTTTAGCTGAGTTTCAATGGCTGATGGGCTCATTGGTGTTTCTTGAACTGTAGCATCATGAGCTGTTTCGCTTACAGAATCGATGAGCTCAAGATTTGGTGCAGCTGCTGCCCCGCCCGTTAATTGGTTGTGCATTGATGTTGCACTGCCATCATCTCCGTGAGAGAGGCCAAGCAACATGCGAACTGATGGTAGGTCGCGTAATGGGCGAACCGATTTTGTCCAAGTTTTAATGTTCGGATCTTTGTGATATTTCTCGCGGAAATCCTTCACCATGATCATCCGCTCCCATTCATAGATAGGGATCACTAGGCGGTTGCCGCCACTTTGTAAATATTGACGCACAGCTACAGCGGTTGAACTTTTGGCATTCGGCGGGAAATCACTGGCGCGCAAAACAACAGGCTTGCGCCCTTGAGTTGAGGCCATCACACGCTCCATCTGGCGGCGCAAACCACCACCTTGGCTTGAGCGGTTACACATAAAGAGGCGTGAATTATCTTTTTGGCCAGAGCCGTGCGAGACGATCACATCAATAGCGGAAACTTCTTCGATCCAACCGATTGGTTCGATTTCAATTTCTGTGCCTTGCTCGCATTCATCTTTGGCTAATACAAGAGCGCTTGCAAGAACGCTCATCAGCTCGCCTTCTTCAGCCGGTATTTCTGGCTGATGGTCAAAGGTGAATTTCTCCCATAATTGGTTGAGATCTTCAGCAGCGACTTTACGCGCTTCAACTAACGGCGAAACTGTTGCTGGTGTGAGTTTGTTTGTTAAGTTCGAACCTGTTTGAACTGGCGCTGGTGCTTGGCTTGATGGCGTGAATTGAGTGGCTTCTTTTTCATCCATTGAGGCTGGTTTTTCACCTGAGAGCTCAAGCCAACGGGTTTGTGATGCCTCTAGCAACCGCCTTGTTGGAAGGCCAGCGACTTCATGGAAGAAACTTTCGCCAAAAATATCTTCAGCCTTTGGGGGCGTTTCTTCTGTGGCTTGACCTTTAGCCTTATGGAAAGCCTGGCTAATACGGCGATTAAGGATCATGCGGGCTTCATCTGCGCTACACATCTCACCCAGCAAAACAGGCTCTGTTTTTTCAATGCGGTCAATAAAGCTTTGCGGCAAAAATTGACGCATTTGGAAATAGAAATCATCAAGACATGAAATCAAGATAATTGACGATGACACGCGGTTCGCTATTTGAATCAAATCTCGAATGGCTTTTTGAAAGCGCTCTTCCGGGTCATCAAAGAAGCGTAGATCTTCAACTTGGTCAATACAGAAGACCAACGGCGATCCTTCAGTTGCATATGTAATTTTACCAATAGATTCAATGAGTTCAAAGGCGCGATCTTGTGATGTTTTGATCTCTAATGCGGGCACCATTTGATGGCTGCGCTCAGTGAGGGCTGTGCCATAAAGGAATTGACGCACACGCTGATCAATGCGGGGGTCATTTCTTTGCAGGTAAAGTAAAGCGCGTACTAAGTTGGCATCTAGATCCTCTTCAAGGAAAGGATGTGATGAGACAATGTCATCGGCCATATCGATTACAAGCTCGCTTAGCTCTTCAGTGCTAAACTCGCCTTCCCTCAATTCTTCGACTTGAGTGTCATCAATAAGCTCAGCTTCTTTGACCAAACGGTTTGACATGCGCACCAAACCACTTTCACCAAACTCAACTGGATCATAAGGTTTCTCGAGCGCGTTGATGAGGCGGCGCAAATAATAGTCCGCGTAATTGGTGACATCCGGTGTCATTTGCGCATAGCCAAAATAAGCGCGGCGCGTTAAATGAGATGAGGTGCGAAGCGCGCGGATTAGGTGAGTTTTACCCGCGCCCGATTGTCCGTGGAAGAGCATCATGCGAGATTGCACACGGTGAGGTGCCAAGGTGACGCTATCGAGAATTTCGTTAAACTTCACACGTGCTGTTTTATGAACTTCTTCCACATCAAACGGGTCAACGCGCCAAACATCATCTTCCCAAGTGATGGAATGTTCGAAGGTTTGTGCGTTTGGCTTCCATGTCGCATTTTCAGCCATACTTGCAACTGTCATGGTATGTCCTTTACTCATTCTCTTCTTCCACCCTTATAAAATGCCATTCGGAATTTTTATAAGCGATGCGGCTCTCTGCAACATCTTCGACATTGGATTTGTCTCGTAGATCAGCGATGGTAAGACGCAATAAACCAGCTCGCTGGGCATTTAAGATCATCTCTTTAAATTCTTCCCTATCGAGATTCCAATGTGGGAACTTAACCTTCAAATCGCGCCATACATGAGAAATGAATGCACGTTTATTACCTGGCCATCCAACCGCACTACTGGCAGCAATGGTTTTTACTTCGCAGGTAAATTCTGATAGTTCAGGGGGAGCCTCTAGAATTGGAGTTATCCTTTTGGGTAGTTCACTTGATTCTCTTGCGCTAATCAATTGTCTAAATAACATTTGACGCAGCTCTGATGCGCTTTCATTCATGGCACCGACGAGCTCGGCTGCGAGGCAAGCCAATAATTCTCCATCACTTTCAACCACATGACGAGATTTTAATAGCTTCGCCCCCATCATCACGGCCTCTTTATGGGATAAGCTTTTTTCGTGGATTGGGGTGGTGCGGATGCCAGATGTGAGGCCGCGTTGCTCAGCAACTGTAGCTAAACCGACACGGATTTGCTCAAGGCTCGCGGTCGAAATATCGTATGGAAGGTTAAAGTGATCAATGATAATCGCCGCTCTCAAGCCTTCAGCTGAAAGTAGCCTCACAGCTAGTTTTCCGTTTGGCGCTAAATTTAACGCGAGTGCGGTTAAATACCCATCTCTGATTTCATGCCAAGCCAGTTTGGGCAAACGACTTATTTGCAAAAACTCTAAAATTCTTGCTTGGCTATTTTCCGTGCACATATAAGCGTTTGCTCGTACAGGGCGCATGAGCCCACAATCAACAAGGTGCACTATGATTTGCCCTAAGACAGTGCGCCATTCAGTGGCGCTAACCTGATGCATTACAATAGGGTGCAAATCTTTGCGAAGCTGGACCTCTGTCTCACCTTCTTCAGCGCCAAAAGCTAGTCTTAGCAACACGATATTTTCTAAAACATGTGTGTTTAGACGGGCTTCTAACGTTTGAGCATCTTGTAGCATGACTGCTCTTTGCTGCATGATCAAAACTCTCTTTTGTGGCGCTTTAGGTTGCCCACTAGCAACCGCGCTATTTTGTGGCGCTTCAGGTTGGCTTTTTTAGTGTGTGTTCAGGTTGCCCACCAGCAACCGCGCTTTTACGAATCATTAAATATTCTACTGCTTTGCAAAGAGCTTTTAAGCTTAAAGTTTGCTTCCTCCCCTGATCATTTCTGTTGATTTTTCATTTCACCTCTTTGACCTGCTTACTTTGGCCTCATAGTCATATTTCTGACCTTTTTTTTTAAGAAAGTGGCTCTGTCTAGAAAATTCATCCAATTTTTTGACGTTGGCCTCGACATCACTGTTTTTTAAGGGATTTTCCCTTTAAGTGATTGTTAACCATGTTCACTGGATCTGGGAGATTTAATGCCCGCTTTCTAGTTAAGTTGGCTAGATATTTGCTTAAAATTAAATGCGATTTGACAAGCCCCCTTTTGAAACAGTGCAAACCCCGCACTATATCCACGCTTTCAAATGTGAACCTGTTGTTAAGAATAAAGTTGTAATATACAGAAATGCTAAAGTTTTATTCAATTTGTAGTAAGAAGGATTAGTGCAATGAAAGCTGCCCTTATATCCTTATATTTATTATGCGTATTTTTCATTTCTGGCTGCTCTACCATTCCGCTATCGGATGGTATTTTTAGCGCTACAGAAGCTAATTCTGAGCTCTATGCACCCAAGTCTGATGGAATTGAAAAGCTTTCCAAAAAAGAGCTTGCAGCCGGCAAATTACCTGAAGGGACTTATGACAAAGCCCCTGTTGGTGCGTTTCAACATCGCAATTATAAAAACGTAAAGCTCAATCCCAACGAAGCCTTGAAGCTCATCAATAAATACCGCTCGAGCAAAGGCCTTTCTTCTTTGAGCATTGATGCAACGCTCACTGAGACAGCCAAAAAACATTCTACCGACTTGGCTAAACATGATCGCATTTCTCATTATGGATCAGATGGTTCGAACCCGTGGGACAGAGTTGAACGCTCTGGCTACAAACCTCAATTGGCTGCTGAAAATGTTGGTACCGGCCAACTTTCTATCAAGGAAGTTATGCAAGGTTGGAAAGACAGCCCTGGGCATAATAAGAACCTGCTTCTTCCCGACGCCAAACATATCGGCATAGCTCTCGTCTATGACCCTAAATCTGAATACAAAACTTTTTGGACGCTAATTTTGGGGGCCAAAATTTAGCGTTCTTTTTTCGCTCACGGTAAATTTGCGCTGAAGCGCAAATACCTCCGCGGGGGCGGCGCAACGCGCCGGACGCCCCTGGCGTCATGTCCCATTGCCCGAAAAGGGCTGAACTCCTTCTTCGTATT
>CAXIBI010000122.1:0-7390 GCA_964022305.1 uncultured Hyphomicrobiales bacterium
GAACTTCCGCCGGAAGCTTGGTATTTACGATGTTACTTATGAGAATAGGTATGCGCGGTATCGTCAATGGTATAAACGCACCTATTGGCGCCGTTATGGTTGGGGTTGGTGGTCTAGATGGAGAAGACATACTTACTGGTATAGCCGGTGGGTGACACGGTTTGTTGAACGGGTTGAACATCGTAACCTTGTTGAAGAGCATGTTGCGAATGGTGGCACGTTATCTGGACGTAATGTGAATATTACAGCTGAGAGTGATTTATCAAACACAGGTGCGGTCATTGCTGCAACAGAAGACCTGACCATTAATGCTCTTGGTGATATTTCGAATAGCTATATTATGCTGATTAAACAGCATGAGGGTGGTAAGCATAAAGAATTCCATCCTGGTGAAATTTTAGCCGGACGTAATTTAACGATCACTGGTGAGGGTGATCTCTCTAACCAGGCAAGTCACATTGGTGCTTACGGTAATGTTATCATTGATGTTAAAGGTAATGTGACGAATTACCTAACGGCTGATAAATATGTGACCAAGCAACATCAAAAAATTGCTGGATCAGACAAATATTCATCAGGTTCAAGCAGCACTGGTATTCGCCGTTATGGTTGGTGGTGGTGGTCTAGCTCTGTGTATTCACAATCCCATCGCTGGAATACGCGCACATGGTTAGAAGAAGATAAAGAAGATGAACATCTAACCCTTAACCCGGGACAAATTGTAAGTTTAGCAGGTGATTTGAGCCTGAAAGCTAAAAATTATAGTGCACTTGGCTCAGTTTTAAGTGCAGCTGGTGATCTTAATTTAGATGTTGATGAGAATATCAGTTTAGTTCAGGTGGTTGATACTGAGAAGCATTCAGTTACTACAACCACACATAAGAAAACCAATAATGCTTACACCACTTCTTATGGTTATCAACGCAGCTATGGTTGGTGGTGGTGGCGCCGTACCTATACCAGATGGTATTCCACGCGCAGGCATTATTCATCATCTCATACAAAGTCAGCAAATGTTGAGAGAGATGATAAAACCATCGTTGCAGCAAGTAACCTGTTTGGTAAAAATATTACCATCAAAGCTGAGAGTATTTATGCCCCAGGCGCTAAGATTGCGGCTGAAGAAGATCTATCGGTTTTAACAACAGGTAGCTTGTACCTTGAAGGAGATACGCCAAAAGATACTTCGGCTGCAACCGGATTAAATGTCGCTGAAATCACTCATTATAATGAATGGGATTATGTTGATTTTTCAGAAGATGTTCCTGACTTTAATGTTCAAGATTTAGGTGCAGATAAAGTAGCTGCCGTTAATGATGGTGGTGAGACACAAGACAATTATGAAGCCTTTACGCATTCAAAAGAATTGCTGCGTGCGCTTTATGTTTTAAGTCAGCTTTCATCAGGTCATGAAATTAGCGATGCCGCAAAAGCTGTGGGTGTGCAGGAATGGAAAACAGCTACCTCTGAAAAAGGGTTTGAATATACGCTTCGAGAAGGTCTTGTTGAGGGTGAGAAAAACTTCTCTGTTGCCTTGCTTAATCGTTTTGATGCGGCGACAAACAGCCCGAATCGTCTAGCATCTGATAGCAACCTTATTGAAAAGATGGCGTGGCGTTTTGTGAGCGAGCAAGCCATCGATGATATTGCAGAAAGTCCTTATACCGTTCTTCACGCGAAGAATATTACAATCGGCTCAGATGAAGATGTCTCACTGCTTGGTGGCACGCTAATAGACGCTGTTCAAGACTTAAAGATTGTTGCAGGCCGTGATGTGTTGCTTGCGCCGGTGCGCGGCGGCGTTAAAGGGGCTGTCGATGCAATCGCTACTAAATACAAGTCTGAAGGTCTTTGGAAACTGAGCCCGGTTTCTATTGGTGCTGGTCGTGATTTATCCATTGTTGCAGGAGACGATGTTTATAATATTGGTGGAAGTCTTTGGGCCGATGATAGTATTGTTATTAATGCGGCTGGAGATATTCAGAATGTAGGGGTTCGCTCTAACTTTAAGTTAACGTCTGCTCATGGTTGTGGGTATAGCGCGTGTGGTCGAACTGGCTATAGATTTACGCCTGCTGACATGGTGGCGAAAGGGAGTATTCTCCTCACTTCAGGTGGTTCTATTTTGAACCACGCCGCGGATATCATCACTGATGGATCGATTTATCTGCAAGCTGGTGAAGATATCATCAATGAAGCGAAGACCGGTAAATTTACGCATGTTGATTATTATCGCCGCTGGGTGAAGCGGAAGTGGTATGGCAAGAAAACCGTTTATACCATCCGCAAATATGCTCAAACACCAGTGGTGCGCGGGGCGGCTATCGAAGCTAAGGGGGGAGATCTTATTCTCTCCGCTGGGCGAGATTTGATGAACTTTGGTGGCTTGATTGAAGCTGATGGTTTGTTGAGTGCGTCAGTTGGCCGGGATGTTCTTTTGAACAGCAAATCTGTTGAGCTGATTACCATTAATCATTCAAGCAAATCATCAAGTTGGCTTGGATGGAATTATGCGGGTAAGTTAAATTCTGCTGAATATAATAATTTCCGCGGGGCTTATAGTGTCCTTCGTGGTGATACAGTCAATATCGCCGCTGCTGGTGATTTGGTTGCTCGCGGGGCGCGCATTCAATCGCAGGGTGATTTGACCATTGCGATTGATGGTAACATTGCGATCTTACCGCTGCAAAACACGCTTTACAGTAACATTAAAACAGAGAAAAAAGGCTTTTTCTCTGAGAAGCGGAACCACACTTATCGCTCAAACACAGTAACGAACAGAACGAATATTGGTTCTGGTTCTGACTTGCTGATTTCTTCAACGAATAAAAACATCGTTATTCAGGCCGCTAACTTAACTGCGGGTGGGGATCTTTCTTTAGATGCGTCTCAAGGTCAGATTTCCTTGTTGACTGCTAAAGAAAAAGAAGTTGAGCAAATTGAGCGTTATAAGGCTAACGCTGTTTGGTGGGTGGCTGAGCAAGAAGGCTTTATTCGTGAAAATGTGATCCACAACCATATTAAAGCGGGCGGACAAATTTACTTCCGCGCGAATAATGGTTTGTTGGTTGAATATGAAGATAAAGGCGACATCAACCATGCGATTGCTGAGCTTTCAAAAGCGCCTGAACTGGCCTGGATGGCACAGTTGCGCATTCGTAATGATATTGAGTGGCGTGGGATCAAACCACACTATGAGGAATGGTATGAGAAACAAGAAGGCCTGACAGAAGGTGCAGCTGCTGTTATTGCGCTGGCTGTTTCAGCGATCACTGGTCCGGCCGGAGCTAGTATCCTTGGTGTATCTGGTGGTGCTGGCCTTGGAGTTGGTAGTTCGCTTCTTGGCTTTGGTACTAAAACCGCTGTGACAGCTGCTATTGATGCAGGCTTTACGGCGATTGCATCGCGTGCTGCTGTTTCGCTGATTAATAACAAAGGTGATATCGGCGCGACCTTAAAAGAACTTGGCTCTTCAGCTAACCTTCGTTCAATTGCAGCTGCGATTATTACGGCTGGTGTGACACAAGGTCTGGATGCAGGTTTTTATGATGGTGCAAAAGGTCTTTATCAAGAAGTTGGTCTAGTTAATACAAATATTCCTCAGACATTTGAACATTTGCATACGAACCTCATCAACAATGCTGTAAGAGGAGCCGTAAGTGCAACCATTAGAACCGCGATTGAAGGTGGTGATATTGGTGATGCGGTTCTCTCAAGCCTACAATCTGTTGGTGTGAATACAGTCTTGAGTTCTGTTCAAACATCTATTGGTGATTTAACTGATGGTGTTGGTGCAAATGACTTGCCGTTAGCCAATATACTTGCTCACTCAGTTGCAGGTGGTCTGGCAGCCGAAGCTTTGGGTGAGAGTTTTGCCTCTGGTGCTACAGCTGCTTTTGCTTCAGCTGTAGCGGCAAATGCAGGCTTGTTTGATGACTTGTTTGCAGGGGATTCACCTCAAGAACGAGCACAAAAAATTGGGCAAATCGGGCAGCTTATTGGTGGTACGGCAAGCTTCTTAGTGAGTTCGGGGCGTTCTGCTGGAGCCGTGAATCTAGGTGCGAGTATTGCTGAGTCAGCTACTTTGAATAATTATCTAACTCATGCGGAGCTGAAAAAGTTTGAAGAGGAATATAACGATTGTGATGGCAATACAGTTTGTAAATTGAGGCTTCAGCAAGTTTATGAGCAAATTTCTCAGCAAAATACCAATGCTTTAAAAGCTTGTGGGACAGATAATGCTTGCGTTATTAAGCATTTATATAAAATTTCTCAAGCATCTGAACTTTCTAGAAATTTAAAATTAATTGGTGTTAATGAGAGACATGGAACACTATTTAGTACAACAGCCTTTGAGTTATATCAAACTGCAGATTTTCGTCGTGCAGTCTCGGTCTACAGGGCTAACAATGATTTGCAACTAGCTTGTCCTGGGCTAGAAAATGGGTGTGTTAATACGCAATTAGCTATTAGTTATGCTAAATATACAGCAAATACAGTAGCAGATTTCACCCCAATTGTTGGGGATATTAAGGCTTTTTATGAAGCTTACCAATCGGGCAATAAGTATGAATATGCCGCAGCAATTGCAGGTATTTTTCCAGGTGCTGGTGATGCTCTTGGCAGGCTTTTTAAAGCTGGTAAACTTGATGGAATTAGCCGTGCTGATTTTGATGCTCTTGATGAAGTTAAGGGGCTTTCAGGTGCTCAAAAAGATCAGCTTTATGTTGAGTTTGTTATTAATAATCAAATTCCAACCATTGGTGGTAGGTTACCGATTAATTCGAAATGGGCAGGTAAGACACATCCATCTGGTATTGAATTTGATATACAGGGGTTCCCAATATTTAAGCCACATGCTAAGGCGAAGGTTGAATCTGATAACTTAACTGGTGTTTATTTTAAAGATGAGAAACTAGCACTTGAAGCAACTGGACTTAATAAAACACCTGAAGGCTATGTTTGGCATCACCATCAAGATGCGAAGACACTTTATTTGGTGCCTAAAGATTTGCATGATGCTTGTAGACATACGGGAGGATGTGCAGTTATTAGAAATGGTGGGAGCTTTGATTGATGTATAAAGAATTGATTGATTCAGCTGAAAAAGCAACTGAAGAGTTAATTTTGTCTGCAGAAGAAAGGATCGGTGTAAAATTTTCTAATAGCTTTAAAGAATTTTGTTTGAATTATGATGGAGCTAAGCTTAGTGATGCTGAGATTTTAGCTAAAAATTCAAATACTGGACAAAGCAGTAATGCTATTAGAGAGTTTTTGGGTATAAAAAAAATGGGTACCTTAGAAATCGAATATTGGAATGATGATCATATAGCTTTTGCTGAAGATTCATTTGGCAATTTTTTCGTATTTAAAAAATCGAGAATGGATGAAGTTTACTTTTTAGACCATGAAACAGATCAAGTTGATTTAGTTTCTAATAATTTTGAGGAATTTTTGAAAAATATTATCAAAGCAGATTTTAGTGATTTGCCTGATGCGAAAAATAGTCAGGTTTGGATCGATCCGGATTTTTTGAAGCAACAAAAAGACTTGGGTAATGCTTAAATTAAATTACAAAATTACAGTGGCAGTTTACATAATTGCTCTTTAGTTTTCTAATAGCGGTTTCTGTTTTTCTTGAGAATGTATGGCTTATATGGTGCCTTTGATAATTTTTCCTCAGTGTGCTGCTAACTTCAAAAAATCAAAGGGCATCGTTGTGGTTTGATGAGATCTGATCATCAACACAAACGACACCCTAAAAATATCAGCTTTTTCAATATTCGTTTTTTTAAGCTTTAAGAATGATTTTGCCTTGCTGGGTGCCGGCTTCCATGAAGGTGTACGCTTCTGCCACATCATCAAGATTGAATGTTTTGGCGATGAGGGGCTTATAAGTGCCGTCTTCCAATTTTGGTATAATGTGTGCCTTCACTTCTTCCCATCTTTCAGGAATGTTCCACATATGAAAAATGATATGGAAGCCTGTCATTTTTACCCGCTTTAACAGCATTGGGAAAATAGGGAGTGGATTATGCTCCTCCATAGAGAGCACCCCGTAAGTCACGATGGTTGCGTCTTCAGCGGCGGCCTCTGCAAGCTGATTGGTGAAAGAGCCAGCGATTGGGTCAAACGCGATGTCATAGCCTTTGCCGCCTGTGATTTCTAGTACCTTTTGCGGCCAGTTTTCGTCGCCTGTTGCAATCACATGATCAGCACCTGCGTCTTTGAACGGGCCGGCCTTTTCTAGTGTGCGGCTGGTGGCAATAACAGTTGCGCCAAAGGCTTTGGCGATCTGGATGGCGGGTTGACCAACAGAAGAACTCGCCGCTGTAATAAGAACCACCTGACCCGCGTTTTGCTTGAGACCGCCAGAGAACACGAGCCCGCCATAAGCGGTTGGGTAAGCCATCCAGATAGATGATGCTTCTTCCCAGCTTAGGTTTGTAGGCTTTTCCATTAGGACAGAGGCTGGCACGATGGCATGTTCGCCAATGACACCATATTTATCCATTTCAAGATTGGGAGTGACGCAGACTTCTTGGCCGACTTTAAAATCTGTGACGCCTTCACCGACCGCTTCGATGACACCGGCGCTTTCGACCCCAACGCGCGCTGGGATAGGGGGTGTCGCAAGATAGGTGTTATTCATATACATTTGTTCGGCGCGGTTTAGGCCCATAGTGTGATTTTTTATTAGCACTTCGCCAGAGCCAGGGGTGGGGATCTCTTCTTCAACG
Source organism: uncultured Hyphomicrobiales bacterium (assembly GCA_964022305.1). GTDB lineage: Bacteria > Pseudomonadota > Alphaproteobacteria > Rhizobiales > HXMU1428-3 > HXMU1428-3. Next base: position 6,741 of record CAXIBI010000122.1, read on the forward strand.
ATCTTCAGGGCTTGTGGGCCTTCGATTTCCATTAATCTTGCTACTTTGGTCATTGTTCTGATTTCATACCTCTCTTATAAATTGTTGTTTATTCACGCACTGAAATTACGGGCTATGCATTGGCGAAGCGAATGAGTGATTTTAGGTAAGGCTATAACTTTCATATCTAAAGTCAATTACAATGAGACGAATTCAGAATTCTGATATTAGGGATAATCCCCAATGACGCTGGATGGTCATTGGGGAGATAATTCATAAATATGGTTATTTATTGTGTGTGATTTGGTGAGGAAGATACATAAGGGATTTTGAACGAAATTGTTGTTCCCTCTTGTTGATTTTGATTGTCTTCGACCCAGATTTTCCCGTTGTGTAGTTCAACAATCTTTTTCACCATGGAGAGACCAATTCCACTGCCAGGAAATTCATTTTTTCTGTTGAGTTGTTTGAAAACTTGAAAGACTTTGTCTCGATCTTTTTCAGCTATTCCGATGCCATTATCTATGATTGAAAATTTATGATGATTTACTCTTGCTTGATATTCAATTTTAATGATTGGCTCGGGGCTTAGATTAAATTTAATGCCATTTTGAATTAAGTTTTGTAATAGCATTTTAAAGTAGGTTGGATGGGTTGTTATAGCTGGTAGA
>CAXIBI010000123.1:0-7344 GCA_964022305.1 uncultured Hyphomicrobiales bacterium
TTTGTTTCCATCAGTTTTCTTAAATAGCGGTTTGTTTAAATCTGGTCCTGATGTTTTGCCCATATGCATTTCGTAAGCAGTGAGCTGTGATTTGCTCTCAATATATTCGGCTGTGATTTCAGTTAGAGTTTTTTGATCTGCGATTGTGGTTTCAATATTTAAATAATTCAGTCCGTCAATTTCCCTTAAAGAGCCCTCAAACCCGTTTGGGTCTTTGATCATTTTACCTAGCATTTGATAGCCGCCACATAGGCCGAGGAGATAGCCACCTTTTCTCACATGTTTGGCAATATCTATGTGCCAACCTTCTTCATAGAGGGCTTTTAAATCTGAGATGGTTGCTTTGGAGCCGGTGAGAATGATGAGGTCTGTGTCCTCTGGAATAAGTTCGCTTTGTTTAATGAGTTTAAGCTCAACATTAGGCTCTGCTGCGAGTGGGTCTAGGTCATCAAAGTTTGCGATGCGTGGAAGTACAGGCACTGAAATTTTAATTGGCTTAGTTGAAGTTGGCTCAATATTGGAGTTGTTTTCTAGATCTTGGCTATCTTCTGCGGGTAGGAGGTTAGCCTTTGGAAACCAGGGGCACACGCCGATGCTAGCCCAGCTTGTTTTTTCCGTGATTAAGGTTTCAGCTGATGTAAAGAGGGTTGGGTCACCTCTGAATTTGTTAATGATATAACCTTTGATCAGATCAATCTCATTTACTGGTAAGAGAGCATGAGTGCCGACGATGCTTGCAAGAACACCGCCCCTGTCGATATCGGCTGCGAGGATGACGGGAACATTAGCAGCGATCGCAAAGCCCATATTGGCAATGTCATTTTCGCGTAAATTAATTTCAGATGCCGAACCGGCACCTTCGACAATCACGAGGTCAGCTTGTTGTTTCAGTAATTCAAAACTCTCAAGCACTTTTGGCATGAGTGTTTTTTTCAAACCATAAAAGTCTTTGGCTTTGTATGAGCCTAATCTTTTGCCTTGAACGATCACTTGCGATCCGCATTCGCCTTCAGGTTTTAACAGAACCGGGTTCATGTGAATGGTTGGCTCAGTTTTGCACGCCAAAGCCTGGAGGGCTTGGGCTCTGCCAATTTCGCCACCGTCTTTTGTGACTGCGGCGTTGTTTGACATGTTCTGAGGTTTGAAGGGGCGGACAGTTAAACCTTTATTAGTGAAATAGCGACAAAGCCCGGCGACCAACATTGACTTGCCCACATTTGAGCCGGTGCCTTGGACCATAAAGGCTTTGCAAGCTTTTGTTTTGCTGGAGTTTGTCACTGTAATTTAACTTTGGTTTTGAGACTGATGGAAGCTTTAGTATTCAATGCCTTTTTGTGCTTTGATGCCTTGTTCTTTAAAGGGGTGTTTGATCAATTTCATCTCTGTTACCAGATCTGCAATTTCAATAAGCTCTGGCTTGGCATTGCGGCCAGTGACGATGATGTGTTTGTCTTGCGCTCTGTTGGCCAAAGTTTCTAGAACTTCGTTTAAGTCTAGATAATCATAACGAAGGGCGATGTTGAGCTCATCTAGCACGACCATTTTGATGTTTGGGTCTTCGATAAACTCTTTCGATTTTGCCCAAGCTTTATTGGTAACTTCTATGTCTCTTTCTCGGTCTTGGGTTTCCCAGGTGAAGCCTTCGCCCATAGCGTGAATTTCAACTTGCTCAGGGAATTTCATGAGAACATCGCGTTCTCCTGATTGCCAATCACCTTTGATAAACTGCACGATGCCAATATTAAAGCCGTGGGTGATGCCACGCATGACCATACCAAAAGCAGATGATGATTTGCCTTTACCTGTGCCGGTATGAACAATGAGTAGGCCTTTGTCAGCAGTTTTCTCTGCCATTTTTTTATCGTGTAGTTCTTTGCGTTGGACCATCTTTTCATGGTGGCGTTCACTATCAATTGGTTTGCTCATCGTTATTACTCTGCCTTTGAGTATAGTGTTTCTAGATAATGGTAAGCGCTGTTGCGTTTTGGTTTCCAGAGACCGCGCTCTATAGCTTGGCCAAATTGTTTTGCGATCTCTTCCATAGCGGGTTTATTTGAAGTTTGCAAAAAATCTCGCACCTCTTCATCAACCAAATAGGCTTCGAACAAGCTTTCAAAGTGGTGTTCTTCAACAGCATTTGTTAAAGATGCGAAAGCACTGAGGTTGGTGACAGTCGCTAGGATTTCACTTGCTCCTTTAGAACCATGGCGCTGGATGGATTTGATCCATTTTGGATTGGCAGCCCGGCCGCGGACGATTTTGGCAATCTCTTCACTTAAGGTTTGAACTTTTGGGTTTTCTGGATTGCTGTGATCATTGTGATAAATCTCAGGTGCTTTACCGCTTACGCTTTCTACAGACGCTGAAAGGCCGCCTTCAAATTGGTAGAAATCTTCACTGTCTAAAATGTCAAATTCTCTGGTGTCTTGGTTATGCACCACGAGGTTGGTTGATTTGAGCAAGGCTTTGAAATGTTCGAGCGCTTCTTTGCCATCAGTTTCATTTTCTTTTGCTTGGCCATAGGTGTAGCTGCTTGCTTTAATATATTGGTCTGCAAGCTCTTCTCTATCCGTCCATTGGCCTTGGTGGATCATGTCTTTGAGGCCGGCGCCATAACTCATATGAGCGGAGCCGAAAATGCGTGCCTTTGCTCTCCTATCGGCAACAGCTTCTTCAAGACCTTCTTTTTGAAGGGTTGCTTTGCGTTTTAAATAGGCTACGCGCAAAGGGTTGGCGTTTTCATTTTCATCCAATTCAGCAACGGCATTGATGGCGCTTTGTAAGAGATCAATTTGAGCGGGGAATGCATCTCTAAAAAAGCCAGAAATACGCAATAAAAGATCAACCCTTGGGCGGTTTAATTCTGATAAGGGAATGATTTCAAATCCGGTTACGCGGCGTGAGGCGCTATCCCATGTTGGCCGGGTGCCGATGAAGGCGAGGGCTTGAGCCAAGTCATCACCGCCAGTGCGCATATTGGATGTGCCCCATGCAGAGAGTGCGATTTGTTTGGGCCATTCGCCATTGGCCTGGGTATAGGCTTTGATAACCGTTTCTGCTGATTGTTTGCCTAGGCGCCAGGCTGTTTCTGTTGGGATGGTGCGGTTGTCTATGGTGTAGAAATTGCGCCCTGTTGGGAGCACATCTAAGCGGCCACGAGTTGGGGCTCCGGAGGGGCCAGGTTCAACGAACTTGCCGTCCAAGGCTTTTAAGACGCCGTCTAATTCTTTAGAGGCACAGTCTTCTAAGAGTGGGCTTAGGTGGGTTTTGATATACTCCAATACAGGGGTGGTTTCTTTCCAGGCAGGATCTGCTTCATGTGTGCCGTTGACGAGCTGCTCGGCAAGAATTTCTAGTCTCTCGACCGTATCACCATTTGTGCGCCAGGATTGGTCTGTGAATGTTTGTAAAACTTCTGGCTTTAGGCCCTGCCAAGGCGTTGCCATTTCCGTGATTAGGGGATCAAAATTTAAGTCTAGATCGTTTGCAAGGGCGCGTAGGATTGATTGATGCTCAGTTTTTGCTGTGCTGACGATCTCGCCTTCTTCTTTTCTGATTTCTCCGCGGGGGAGCCTTGTTAACGCTAAGAGCAGATTGGTTTTTTGCTCGTTCTTTGGCGCTTCGCCGAAAATGTGCAAGCCGTCTCTGATTTGGAGTTCTTTTAATTCGCAGAGAAAATTATCGAGCTTTTGCAATTTGGTATCATCGCAATCGCTGTCTTTTATATCGCAATCTTTTGAGAGCCCCATGGATTGGGCAAGATTGATAATGTCTTCACCCAACAGTTTCGTGCGTCTTGGGTCAACGCCGGCAGCTTCGTAATATTCATCGACCAAGCACTCTAAATCTTTTAACGGGCCATAGCTCTCTGCTCTCGTTAGCGGCGGTGTCAGGTGATCGATGATGACGGCGCTGGTACGTCGTTTGGCTTGGGCGCCTTCGCCAGGGTCGTTGACAATAAAGGGATAAATATGTGGTGTGGGCCCTAAGATGGCTTCAGGTGCGCAAGATTTGCTGAGCGCAAGAGCTTTGCCGGGGAGCCATTCTAGGTTGCCGTGTTTGCCCATATGGATGATGGCATCCATTTTAAACTGGTCTCGCAACCAAAAATAAAAAGCGAGATATTCATGAGTTGGTGGGATGGTGGCATCATGATGAGAGAGCTTGGCATCTAAGCCACTGCCGCGCCCAGGTTGCACGCCAACGATTATACCCCCAAGTGAAATGGTGCGGATGAGAAAGCTGCCATCTTCAGTATTAAATGAAGGGTCTTTTTCAGGCAGTCCCCAACGATCTATAATCTCATCTTTGAAGGTTTCATCGAGAGAGTTCCAGGCCTTTAAGTATTCAGTTAATGAGTAGTTATGCCATTTCGATTTATCTGCTGTGGCGTGTTGTAATTTCTTTATAAGCTCATCGCCGGTTTCAGGAATGGAGCGGAGGTCATACCCTTCTTGCTTCATGGCTTCTAAAAGCTTGATGGTACCAGCTGGGGTGTCTAGCCCGACGCCGTTGGCAATGCGCCCATCATTTGAGGGGTAGTTTGATAAGATAAGAGCGACCTTGCGCTGCTCGACTTTTGTGTTTTGTAGTTTGGCCCAGCTTGCTGCTGATTGCGCGACGAACTTTGTTCGGCTCGGTTCAGCTTTATGACCAACAAGTGAAGTCTCGACATTTTCATCTCTCCCGAAATCTGATTTGAATGAGATGGCTCTTGTAGTAATGCGGCCGTCTATCTCTGGCAGGGTGACATTCATGGCGATGTCTCTCGAGATGAGTCCTCTTGGGTTCTCTGTCCATGTGTCTTTATTTGAGCCTGAAAGGATGGCTTGAAACACTGGAGTTTCGGATCGATCTAATATAGTGCCTTGCCAGTCTGTGCCGGGTTTTGAAATAGCGAAGCTGGTGGTGTTGATGATGGTCGCTGGTTTTGCGTCTTTGAAAATGCCAGCGATGATGTCTTTGGCGACCTGGTCTTTTAAGCTGCTTGCGAAAATGGGCAGCGGGTTTAGGCCTTCTTCTTGTAGATCTTTTATGAGCTGATCAATGGGCTCGAGGTCACCTGATTGTAGTAGCGCGCGGTAAAAAGTTATCGAGGTTATTTGCTGTGATAAATCCCAATGTGATTTAATATCATCGATTGATTTGATTGTGCTCCCTGGCCAATAGATACCGGCTTTAGGCAGTGGTTGAGCAGGGAGTGGTTTGGTGTTTTTTTCAGGTTCGATGAGATGGGCGCAATGGTTTAAAAAATTGCTGTAGTTCTCTGGGCCGCCTTCAACCAAGTATGACCAGAGTTGGTCTGTTGTCTCGGCGTTTATGGTTGAGTAGGTATCTAAAGTTTCATCTTTATATGCGGAACCTGACATCACGGCGAGTTTGATATTTTCACCTCTGCAAAGACGGGTGAGTTCATCAAGGCCATATTGCCAATAAGAAGGGCCACCAAGCACGCGCACGATGATGAGTTTGGCGTGTTTTAAAGTTTGCTCGATATAAAGATCAACTGAGTAGTTGTGATTGAGGTTGAGTAGATTGGCTAAGCGTAGACTCTTTATTTGTCCCTTCAGTTGCCCACCAGCAACCGGGACGTGATGACCGTTAGATTGAGTGCTTTGTTGAATCTGTGAATAGGCTTTTGCAAGGCCGGCGATTTCTGTATCGGCAGATGTGAGCACGACGATATCGCCCGGCGTTTGGGCCAAGTCAATTGGGTCTTTGCCGTCGTCTATACCGCCAGCTTGTGCCGTCAATAAATGCAAAAAAAGCTCCATATTTTATTCGTGAGGGCGTTAAGGCTGAATTTTTAACCCCTCAAATATGTCTTATATACCACGGGCCTAAAAATTCACCCTTGCCTACTCACGAACAAAATCTGAAACTTTTTTGGATCGAGCTTTGAGGCTGGAAAATAGAAAGATTAGATTTAATGGATGGGTTGGGGTTTGTCTATTTGTTTAAGTAGAAGGAAGAAATTAGAAGTTTATATTAATTTCGAGATACGTTCATAATACTCCTTCAGTTGTTCATTATGAAACCGGGGCAGCAACAATGCTTTATTTTGAATAAAATTTCCTATTAAAATTTATTGAAACTAGCGCATATTGAGAATTTATTACGTAATAAACTCTCAATTTCATTAGAATTTTTTTCATTGTATTTTGGATAAATAGGCAAAGTATCAAAAATAATTATATATAGTTCTCTTATAGTTTGTAGATGTTCAAGGTTATCAGGACTGTCTTTTATTTTGTTTGCAGCACTTAATATCTTGTTTTTGAAGTGAATTATTTTTTCTGGGAATGGATTTTCTTGACTTAATTTAGTAATTAAATCTATTGCTGATTGATCAGCTATAATAAGGTTTTCTATTTTATTCTTATTAATGTTGAGTTGCTGAATATTCAAATTTCTATGATATGATTTTCTGCTATTAAACTCATGTTTTAGAAAGTAACTATCATAAAATACTGGTGTATTTCTGTACGGCAATGATAATCTTTTATTCAAACCTGATAACTCCAAAATTCCATTATCAGATTTTCCTGAATACTTTCTTTGGCAAGCCCATAGCAGGAGATCAGTTACTTGCGTTCCTGGATTATTTTTATCTACAATATTTGTTTCTATTTTAGGAAAATAGTGGGGAGACATTGGTAGATTGATAGCTGATTGGAGTTGTTCTATCCAAGCATTTTCCCAAAAACTCGTTTGTTTAATAATTTGTTTAGGTGCTCTTTCAATAAATACTTCTATCGGTCTATTAAAATTTACAGACTCTGCAAATGTTGCAAGAACAGCCATTTGTTGTTGACGATGTTGATCGCTCATATTCCATTCTGGATATTGGGATTTCAAATTATCATTACTGGTAAAAAATACCTCAAAAACGCCAGTTAAATTTTTATTTATTGTTTTGGCGAAAGCTATTCTTGCAATATGGCAATCATCTGTTGCGTGAAAAAATCCGCGATTGAGGGTTCGTTCTAACAGTTTTCTTTCTGAATGATCAGATATGCATAGCTTTTCTAATGCATTTAATCCTTCTGTTATTAGTGAATTTTTAATTTCTTTAATTGAAGAAAATGAGCCTGCACCAAGAATTTTGTCATCATTAATTTTAAATTGAGTTTCATCGATGTAAGCAAATACTTTTTGAGACATTATCTCTATCCAATCCAGCCTGGCCAATCACCACCAAATTAGAATTTCGGGTTTCATCGAGGTTCCAGGGTTTGTCGTAGTAAGCGTCTAGTCTTGGGCCGACGGCTTGGATTTGGAGACGCATGTCTTTGTCTTTCACAGATACAAACCCCTTAAGCCGTAAGATGTCGTGGGTTTTGA
>CAXIBI010000124.1:0-7300 GCA_964022305.1 uncultured Hyphomicrobiales bacterium
GAAGTCGGTGATTATACCTCTATTTTGCATAACGTTACTTTAGGGGGTAGTGGTAAGGAAAGTGGCGACCGTCACCCTAAAATAGGTAACAATGTTATGATTGGTGCAGGCGCCAAGATTTTAGGCAATATTACTGTTGGCAGTTGCGCCCGCATTGCAGCTGGTTCAGTCGTGCTGGAAGATGTCCCAAAAGAAACAACTGTGGCAGGTGTCCCCGCCAAGGTCATTGGGGCAGCAGGCTGCACAGAACCAGCCAGAACAATGAACCAATTGCTAAACGGTGTATCTGATAAAGAGAAAAACTAGACCCATTTTAGCTAAAGCTAGCAATAGGCCTTTTGTTTTAAAACTCATCTTTTCAATTGATTAATTCACGCAGCTCTTATACATCTGAAGGCGAATGGTAAAGAGGCCTTGAGTGACGAATAGATTAATGTCATTCACTTTACAAAAACAAGAATACACATCCTAAAAAGGGGAACGCTCGTGAACGCTGAAGAAATCAACAAGCTGGAAACTTATTTGAAAAAACTATTCAATTCAGATGCTATTGAACTTCGCCGTGCCCCCAAGGTTCAGGACATGGTTGAACTTCATAAAGGTGATGAGTTCTTAGGAACAGTTTACCGCGATGCGGAAGATGGTGATGTATCATATCAGGTAAACTTTGCTGTTTTGGATATTGATCTAGACTAAGTCTTGGCTCACCATCCTACTAAAATAAAAAAAAGAACTCCTATGAGGCCGCCGCGTTAACCAAACTGCTAGTAAAAGGTTAACACTTCCTTAAAGCTGTGAGATACTCCCTGAAATGTCCAATTTCAGATGATCCTAAGAAATCAAACAATTGATTTTGACAGGTGAGTGGAAATAAAGGGAAGCGGGAAAAGTGGCGGCTTTAGACTTCAACATAATCTTAAATATCTACACACTGGCAATCGGCTTTACCGTCGGTGGGTTCTGTGCGTCTTCTTTCGCCCTTATCACAGGCCAAGCGCTTAGATTTGAAATGACAGACAATCAAAACAACCTGTCAATGCTTTTAGGCTTCATCACGCGCATCCTCGCAGGCCCATTTATGATCATGAGAAATACACTGCGCGCTGTGTTAATCAGAGGTAGTGAACCTTATTGGATTATGATCGCCATCGTTTTTGCTAGTCTCTGGAGCTATTGCCAAGGCGTTTTGATTTTAGAAACAATCTGCCAACTTGGTGCTTGCAGCTAAACGACTTAGCAAGCTAAATAAGTTTAGAACTTGATATGAAACTTATTTGCTTTGAGAGCCAGCCATGCCCCTTTATAAATTCGAAGATAAAACACCTGCACAATCATACCCAGATGAGAGCTGGGTCGCACCAACCGCAACCGTAATTGGAGATGTCCGGTTAGAAAAAGAAACCAGCATTTGGTTTGGAGCTTCCTTGCGCGGCGATAATGAACCCATCACAATCGAAGAAGGCTCAAACGTGCAAGAAGGTGTGGTGATGCACACAGATCCAGGCTTTCCTTTAAAAGTTGGCAAAGGCTGTACAATCGGTCACCAAGCTATGCTGCATGGCTGCACAATTGAGGAAAACAGCCTCGTTGGTATGGGAGCTACGATATTAAACGGAGCTGTGATTGGGAAAAACTCACTTGTCGGAGCCCATGCCTTAGTGCCAGAAAATAAAACCTTTCCAGACGGTGTTTTAATCATCGGCACGCCTGCAAAGGTCGCTAGAGAATTAACAGACGAAGAAATTGAAGGGCTGACCAAATCCGCCAAAGGCTATGTGAGTAAATTAAAGCGCTATCAAATTGGCTTAGAAGAGATCTAAAAGAAGTCTGAAAGCTGAGAGCAGATTATTTATTTAACAAATGCAATAAGAGGGCGCGCATTTCAGCTGGAGCTACCGGTTTTGTTAAAAGCTCGCAATTTTCTCTGGCCGCATGTTCTAATACGGCTGGATAGGGTGTTGCGGTGACAATCACAGCCGGAATATCAGGTGCATTATAACGTTTACGCACTTGACCGATAACATCAGGTCCAACAATTTCATCTTCAAGGTAATAATCGGCCACGATCACATCAGGGATACGCTCAACTTGATTAAGTTGTTTTTGCAATGATGAGTGGCTGTCAGCTGCTAAGCATTGCGCCCCCCACCTGGTAAATAAGTTTTTCATTGCATCTTTGAAATGTGGATTATCCTCAACCAAAATCACAAATGAATCTTCCAATTTTAATTGCAATGGATTGTTTTGTGTCAATGGTGAGGGCTCTTCGACTATTTCATATTGTTGTGAAGAAATAGGTACCGTCACACGAAAAACAGATCCCTTACCAGGTATAGATCTAAAATCAATTTTATGGTCAACAGCGTCCGCCATGCGTTTTACAATAGCAAGCCCAAGGCCAAGGCCATCTTGATGAATATCATTTTTACAACGATGAAATTCATCAAAGATTTTATCATGCTCCGTTTCTGGAATTCCTGCACCAGTATCCCAAACCTCAAATCGCAAATTTTCTCCTCGCTGACGGCAGCCAATAAGAATGCCACCTTCTTGAGTATACCGCAAAGCATTGGAGACAAGGTTTTGCAAGATGCGACGTAAAAATATTGGGTCAGTGTCGACAATCAGTGGAAGGGAAAAAACTTTAATCTTTAGATCTTTTTGAGTGGCAACTGAGCTGAAGTCAGCATGTAACCCGCGAATAAGTCGATCAGCTGAATAACGACTAATATCAGGAACACTAACGCCCGCATCAAGTTTTGAAATATCAAAGAGGGTGCACAATAATTCTTCAATGGTTTGTAAAGATCGATCAACTTGAGAGATAAGACGACCCGCTTTTGGAGATACATCTTCTCCCTTTAAAGTCGACATATTCAATCGGGCGGCACTTAAAGGCTGTAAAAGGTCATGACTTGCAGCGGCCAGAAACTTTGTTTTACTACTATTTGAATATTCAGCTTGCTCTTTAGCTTTTGAAAGATCTTTATTGGAAACTTCAAGCTCATCAAGAGCTGAGCGTAATTCTAAGGTTCTAGCCTTAACTTGCTCTTCAAGTAAAATAGCGGACTGAAACAAAGAATAGCTATTAGCTCTTTGATCCATACTCCGCTCAACGCGGCGAATGAGAGCCCGGTTTATTTTTTCTAACTTTTCAACTCTTTCAGCAAGTTCAGTTTCACGAGCAGTTGGGGGTTCAGAGATTTCATACCGATTTGTGTGGCTTTCTTTTAAAAAGAGCACGGGTTTTTCAGTTGCTGAACTCTCCGGTGAAATCGGTTCTTTATCTCGTGTCATTTTCCTATAGCTATTCCTGAAAAGGTTTGGTTTAGGTGCATGGCATGGATTTGCTCACCATATGTATTAAAACCGATAACATGATTTTCCCGATAAATCTGACTTATTTGCTCTTTGCTCTGATTAATCTCGGACATCATTCGTCTTAAAACGCAATCAAATCCTAATATCAATTGAGGTTGTCCAAATTGCGTCTTTATCGTTTCAAAAGTTTTATCAATCCCGGTGACCATGTCATCAATGTCAGAAAGGGTAAAAACAATCCCCTCATCAATGGCGCAATAAAAACTAAATGATCCATCTTCATTCACATCTTTAATAGAGCGCGTATAACACTCCCCACCAAAACAGACACATAAAGGATGTGAAGCAAAAGAAAGGTGATCTAATTCACTTTCATCTAAACCGAGGGCCTGTGAATAAGCTTTGGCAGCAGGCATTGCATTTAGTTCATGGACTATCCGGTTTTCAGGGTCTGCCTTGGTAACAACAAACTTAATCGGTGTTGGAATAAAACTGTCACTTTTAAAAATATTGAGAGAAGGGCGACTTTCAATGAGTAAGAGCGTCGCAGCATTCTTTTCGATTATTCCATCATTGATAATGCTGGTCTCTTCAAAATTAAGACCATCAGCAGCAGAGCCCCCAATAAGAGGAATATCCATCAAGCCTGAATTAATTGCAGAGACAAGTTGTTCTTCTCTAAAGCTCAGACCATCAACAAGCATAAGTGCAATAGCGTTAGGTTTATGCTGACAACGACTGTTTTGAAAGTCTCTTACAGCTTCCCAAACAAGTGGTTGCCCCTCACCAATAGAAAAATCTTTTAAATTCGGAATAAAAGCAGCTCTATGGCCAAACTCATGATCGCAAAAACCAATAACAACAATGGTACCTTCAGAAATTCCATTTGGAGTTATTTCACCAGCAGTACTGCAGCCATAAAGTGGCGTTTTATTAAAATAAGCCTTTAAAGGCTCTAAAAATGGTATTGAGCTGTGATCAGAGGAATAAAAAATTAAAAGAAAATCAAACGAGATGTCACCGATTTGCTGAATAATGTCTCCAGCAATATCATCAGCAGTTTTTTTGTTTGTGACAGCAATTTTAACACTGCTGAGTTCTTTATCTAAAAGTACGGTGTTCATAAAAGGGGCTCAATAAATTATTCCACCTATAAAATGAGGAATACAAAACGCCAAAAACTTGATCATTAATCTCTACACTGCACAGGAATTGCCATAAAGTCCAGTATTTGAGTGTTTTGAGTTAATGATTAAGGATGATGAGCTTCAAATTAAAAAATGATCGAAAGTAAGAAGGTTTTAATAGCTTTGATCTCTGGATTGGAATTCCACTCACAAGCTGTGTCTACCATGACACAGAAACGGTCAGTAAGGATGGATTTATCTGAATTATGAGATGATAATGAGGTTTCTCATTACCTATCACTAGATAGAATTTCTTATAGATTGCTAAATATACTCAAATATTAAACTAAAGAGCAATAATTATTGGGATACTACGAAATAATAATTCAAAACAATTTAACGAAAGTAAACTCTTAAAAAGGAAAGTGGAATTAAAGCACTGATTTTAATGAAAAAAATTAAGATCTGCATGAGGGGTGTTGCAATTAAGAATCACTTAATAAGCTTGGTATAGAATCTATTAACAGTATTAAATGGGGATTAACCCCAGGTAGATATTGCTCTCGTAACCTATATTAGGAGAGGATAAAGTAGTCTGTAATGAGTTTGGGCAAACAGGCAGTGTCGAAAATGACACATGTGTGTAATTATTAGCCCTCAACGTCACAGTTTATGTTTACGAACAGGTCTTGAATGGTTTAAAGATTCTGAACGTGAGGATTTCCGAGGGACGGGGGTCGAACGGTTTTATACCGTGGGGCCGTTCATTAGAGTTCACGACTATAGACGCACTAAAAGTTTTAGTGCCCGAACAAGAATAGGAGAATAGGAATGATTGGGGGATTAATCAAATCCAATCGCGTTGCAGCTCTAGCTGGTGCAGGCTTCATTGCCAGTGCTCTTGCTGTAAGCCCAGCACAAGCGGCTGACCTAGGTGGTGACTGCTGTGCAGATTTGGAAGAGCGTGTAGCAACTCTTGAAGCTACAACAGCTCGTAAAGGTAACCGTAAAGTTTCTCTAACCATCTCTGGTTGGGTGAACACTGGTCTATTTATCTGGGATGATAGCTATGACTCAGATGCATATGTAGTTTCTGAAAACGGAACGACATTAGGTACCAGAATTACTTTTGCAGGTGATGCAAAAATTAATTCTCAATGGTCAGCTGGTTACAACATCACAATTGAAGCTCAACAAGATGATCCACTACTTGGTGGTCTTAACCAAACGACAGATGATACAGCTGCAAACTTTAGCTTATTCTACAGCTACATGTGGATTAAGAATGAGCAGCTTGGTAAAATCAGCATTGGTCAGCAATCACAAGCTACTGATAACTTAACAGTTGTTGACACAGCTGGTGTAATCTTTGCTAACCTTCCAATCATGTTTGATGGTAACACATTCTTCCTACGTAACCAACAAACTGGTGCTTTGCTTGCTGATACATGGGCAAGTGCACTTAACTGTACAGGTATTGGCATGGACTGTAACGGTGTTGCTCACAACGTAATCCGTTATGACTCACCAACAATTAGCGGTTTCACACTATCTGCTTCTTGGGGCGAAGATGATTTCTGGGATGTAGCTCTTAGATACGCTGGTGAATTCGGTGACTTCAAAGTTGCTGCTGCAATTGGCTACTCTGAAGAAGATGGTGATGCTGGCGGTCTTGCTGGTGGTGCTGAATCTGAATTGTTAGAACTTGCTGGTTCTATCATGCACAAACCAACAGGTATCTTTGTAAATGCTGCTTACAGTGATTACGAAATTTCTACTGGTGTTGATGTTGATGCATGGCACGTTACTGCTGGTATTAAGCAAAAATGGAATTCACTAGGTGCAACTGCTATCTATGGTGAATACGGCGAATATTCAGACAACGTAATTGCTTCTTCTGGTGCTTCAGCTGATGTTGAGCGCTATGGTGTAGGTATCCATCAGTGGATCGATGCAGCAGCAATGCAAGTTTACGCTAAATGGGAACACCTAGAACTTGAATCAAATTCAGCTATTTATGATGGTAATGAAATTGATAAATACACACTAGGTGGCGTAATCTTCTTCTAATCCTCACGGATAGAAATTACGTACTGTAATTGAAAGCCACTCCTTCGGGAGTGGCTTTTTTTATGGAGTTTTGAAAATTAGTGAGTAATGTTTTGAAAGAGAAGGAGAAAGTTGAGCCTTAGTAAAGTTATCTAGCTTTTCAAAATAGAAAATATCTCAAAGCCCACTTCTGTGGCTCTTTCCTTTTTTAGTACGCGTTCCAGGCTTTCCACCTGTAGAGCGAGGACGAGACTTTTTAGCTTTGCTTTTAGTATCTGTATTTTCTGAAGATTTAACTTTGGCTCGTGCTTTACGTTTTTTATCAATTGAAGGAATGGATAAATCACTACCGGCAAACCGATCTGACAAGGGATCATTAGCAAGAAGTAATTCATGACCCTTGAGACGTTTGATTTCATCACGCAGGCGAGCCGCTTCCTCAAACTCAAGCTCTTCAGCAGCTTTCATCATTTTTTGCTCAAGGTCTTCAATCACAGCTGCCATGTTATGGCCAGCACCTGTATCCGTTTTAGATGAAACTTTGTCAGCTGAAGCTTCTGCATCTTCATCATAAAGCTCATCAAGAATATCACCTACATTCTTGGAAACTGTTTGAGGAACAATATTATGTTCTTCATTATAAGCAATTTGCTTGGCACGACGGCGCTCCGTTTCATCAATCGCGCGCTGCATGGAGCCAGTGATTTTATCTGCGTAAAGAATAACGCGGCCCTCTACATTTCGCGCAGCCCGCCCAATCGTTTGCACAAGCGACGTTTCAGATCGCAAAAAACCTTCTTTGT
>CAXIBI010000125.1:0-7263 GCA_964022305.1 uncultured Hyphomicrobiales bacterium
AGAGTATCAATGGCACCAGCTACATCATCAGCTGAAAAGCCAGGGCCGAGGATTTCACCAACGGCAGCTGCTTGATCACCAGAGCCACCTAAGGTGATCTGATAATATTCCTCGCCCTTTTTATCGAGACCAAGAATACCAATATGCCCCGCACGGTGGTGGCCACACGCATTGATACAGCCAGAAATTTTAATTTTCAGATCACCAATATCTTCTTGGCGGTTTTGATCTGAAAATTTCTCAGAGATTTTTTGTGCTATCGGAATTGAGCGTGCCGTCGCTAATGTACAATAATCAAGCCCCGGGCACGTGATCATATCAGTGATTGTACCAATATTAGCGGTCGCAAGTCCTGCTGGCACAAGAGCTTGCCAAAGCTCAAACAGCTGCTCCTCTTTCACATGCGCAAGAACCAAATTTTGCTCATGGCTAACCCGTATCTCACCAAAAGAATATTTATCCGCTAAATCAGCAACCAATTCCATTTGCTCTGAAGTCGCATCTCCAGGAATGCCTGCAATTGGTTTAAGAGAGATATTGGCAATCGCGTAGCCAGCCTGTTTATGGCTAGCAACATTGCGCTTGACCCAACTATCAAAGGCAGCGTTTTCAGCACGCGCTTTTTGAAGTGTATCTGGATTAGCATCAAGAGTTTCATAATTTGGCAAAGCAAAAAAGCCCTGAATACGCTCAATCTCACCAGCCGGTGCGCGCAGCTTGTCTTTGTCTAAACCTTCAAAGATTTTCTCAACCTTAGCTTTAAATTCATCAACCCCTGTTTCATGAACAAGGATCTTAATGCGCGCCTTATATTTATTATCGCGGCGGCCTTCCAAGTTATAAGCACGTAAAATTGCAACCAAATAAGGGAGCAAATCATCAAGCGAGATAAAATCACGGATCTTCTTGCCAACCATCGGCGTGCGGCCGAGCCCGCCACCAACATAAACAGCAAACCCAATTTCACCAGCATCATTTTTTAAAACCTGAATGCCAATATCATGGAATGCAATGGCAGCCCGGTCGCTTGAAGCCCCCGTAATCGCAATTTTAAATTTACGTGGCAGGTAGGAGAATTCAGGATGCAGGCTTGACCATTGACGCATCAATTCAGCATAAGGGCGTGGGTCGGTTACTTCATCGCTCGCAACACCAGCCCATTGATCAGAGGTGACATTACGAATGCAGTTGCCACTGGTTTGAATGGCATGCATACCAACATCGGCCAAATCATCTAAAATGTCTGGTAAGTCTTTTAGTTTCGGCCAGTTAAACTGAATGTTCTGGCGTGTTGTGAAGTGGCCATAGCCTTTATCATATTTGCGGCCAATCATAGCAAGTTGGCGCAATTGCTCTGATGAAAGCGTGCCATAAGGAACAGCCACTCGCAGCATATAGGCATGCAATTGCAGATAAACCCCATTCATCAACCGCAAGGGGCGAAATTGAGCTTCTGATAATTGCCCTGATAGCCGGCGTTCTACTTGATCACGAAACTGTGCTGCACGCTCGCGCACAAATTTCTCATCAAAATCATCATAAACATACATAGAACAATTCCTGTAATTCTCTCAAAAAGTTAAAAAACGATATTAAGCACCGATGTAATCAATAGAGGGGCCCTTCGTGCGCACTTTCTCACGAATATGGCTTGGAACAATTTTCCCGGTCTCGTCGCGCTCAATGACAAAAGGGTAAACGTCAACCACTTGTGTCTCTTTCTCAGCTTGGGCAATGACCGTCTCAAATTCTGTAATTTCTTCTGGTGAAGAAGCGACTTTGGCATCCTGCAAATCAGCAGACCAGCCCCCGTCTTTGGAGTAAAACACAACATCACCTTCACGCAGTAATTGCCCTGTTAAAACTTGATCACCTTTGAGTTTCTTTGCCATGATATTTATCGATACTTTTCTAAATGTCTTTGTAAATTAAATAACTTTTCGGTTAAGCGTCACTACATTGCTCAGCTCGATTGATTGAATACGGCTATCTGGTGCAAGGCCCATGTCCTCATAAGAAAGCCCAATAAAAATAATGGCAGGTCCCTTAATGGAAAGCGTCTTAATCGTCAGCGCTAGGTCTTCAAGAGGTGAAGAGAAAATACGTTCATGGTCATGACTAGCATTCTCAACAATAATCACTTGAGAACTTAAATCAGCCCCTGACTGTTTCAGGGTTTCAACAATCTCTGCTGCAATTCTCACGCCCATATAAATCGCAAAAGGGCGACCAGTTTTTATAAAATCAACCACATCGTTTGCCACGATTTGATCTTTCGTAGCTGCCGTCAATAATGTGATAGAGCGATGCTCACCTCGAAAGGTGAGAGGCAGCTTAATTGAGGCGCTAGCCGCTTGAGCAGCGCTAATGCCAGGCACCACCTCAACTTCAATGCCGAATAGCTGGCAAGCTGAGAGCTCTTCTTGCAAACGGCCAAAAATGCTCGGGTCACCGCCTTTAAGGCGCACCACGCGAGACCCATCCATAGCTTCACGCACGATAATCTTGTTAATCTCTTCTTGCGATGTAGACGGTTTGCCAGCTTGCTTGCCGACATAAATGCGTTTCGCATCACGCCGCGCATAATCAAGAATGGCAGGGTTTGCTAATCGATCAACCACCAACACATCAGCCTCTTGCAAAAGGCGGTGGGATTTAAGGGTTAGTAGCTCAGGGTTTCCTGGGCCCGCACCAATAAACGCAACAGAGCCAATGGGTTTATCACCATCATCAAGCTCGGCTAAAATTTCAGCTTCAAGCGCAAGAGCAGCCCCTGGTTGATCACCGCGTAAAATAGCCCGGCGAAATGCGCCTTGCATCAAACGCTCCCAAACACGCAGGCGAGCTCGACCATCTTCAATACGGGCCTTTAATGTTTCACGAATATTTTTTGCTTGGCGCGCGAGGTCACCTAAATTTGCTGGTAAGTTGCGATCAAGCAGAGATTTGATATCCCTGGCAATCATCGGCGCTGTGCCTTCAGTGCCAATAGCAACTGTAATGGGCGCGCGTTCAACCAAAGAAGGAGTAATAAAATCGCACTGATCTGGTGTATCAACAACATTCACCAAAACGTCTGCAGCTCGCGCTGCCTCTGCCACTTCAGTATCAAGAGCTTCATCATCAAAGGCAGCGTAAACAAGCCGCTTGCCCAAGACGTCTTTTTCATCAAAGTCACGTTTAATGATTTGTATGTACGGGAAGTCTTTAATAAAGGCTAAAATATCATCATGAATTTCAGGCGCAACAACAGAGATAGTCGCTTCTGTTTTGCTTAAAAGGCGCAGTTTCTGCAAAGCGGTTTCACCGCCCCCAGCTACAAGAATGTGCGCGCCATCCGTTTCAATAAATATCGGAAAAAACTTCATAATCTAAGCAGTTGCCTCAGCTTTAATGTTAGAAGATGTCTCACCGGACATCCCATCTGGCAAAGAAGCATCCGTTAAACGAAGTTCCAGCCCATCAAGCTCTTCTTCATAAATAATTTGACAAGAAAGTCGAGAATAATCGGTCACAATAGGCAGACTATCAAGCATATCTTCTTCATCATCACGCATTTCATGCAATTTTTCTGCCCATTCCGGTGCAACCTCAACCTGACAGGTCGCACAAGCGCAAGCGCCCCCACACTCAGCTTTAATAGGCAAACCATGCTCACGAATAATTTCCATCACACGCCAGCCTTCAACAGCTTCAAGCACATGTAATTTCCCTTGTTGATCTACTACGTTAATAACGCCCATTTTTCTTATCCATCCAGGGTCAGTCAAAGTGATATACTGACAAATTTTATCTTAATGCAAAGGGCCTAATGCCCTCATCTAAAGTTACAGGTTCTTGATTTTTATTTAGCCTGAAATCCTTACAGGCTTTCCGTCGACAAAATGAATTCCACACTCTGTTTTATCTGCGCCGCGCCAACGACCGGCTCTTGGATCTTCGCCTTCAGCTACAGGTGAAGTACAAGGCGCACATCCAATAGACGGGTATCCTTTCGCCACAAGTGGGTGACGTGGTAAATTATGTTTCACCACATAATCTGCAAGCTCAGCAGGGCTCCAATTAATCAATGGATTAACTTTCACAGTTTTAGCTGTTTGCTCAAAAAATCCTAATTGAGACCGAATATCATTTTGAAATCTCTTACGACCAGAAATTTCTGCCACATAAGGAGCCAAAGCTTTTTCAAAGGGGAGAACTTTACGAATATGACAGCACGCATCAACATCGCTCTCCCATAAGTTTCCTTGAGGATCATTCGCGCGCAAAATTTCATCTTCTGGTCCGAAGTTTTGGATATTCTTCAAACCAAATTGTTGAGCTAGCTGGTCTCTGTAAGCAAGTGTTTCCAGAAAAAGTTTGCCTGTATCAATAAAAATTACAGGAATGTTGGCATCAATTTGCGCTGCCATATGAAGCAGAATGGCTGATTCAGCTCCAAAAGAAGAAACTAGCGCAATCTGCCCTTTATAAAGGTCATTAATCGCAATCTTAAGCACATCTTGCGGGCTTGCATCACGATAGAGATCGTTTAAAATAGCGACGTCATGAACGTTTGTTGGTCCAAGATCTTGTCCGGTGGCAAAATCTTCTTTTTGTTCCTCAGTTTGTACTGACATTTTCGTCTCTCTGTTTGTATCTCTAAGATGCACATCTATTGCGTGATATCTCTTCCGGAATTTTCCAGGGTATTCACGCTATCTTCTAGCATTTATTAGGTGATTTTTCTAATAAAATGCAATGCGAGACAGTTAAAAAGGATAAATATTCTAACCCAAGGCAATAGATGGAATTAAATTTCGCTTTCATTGTGCTGGACGAAGAAAGCAATTCCAGGCAAATCTTTATAAAATTCGATGGAAAGGTGGTTCCTATGAGAAAGAGGGGCTAATTCTTATCCTCGGGCAGAGAAGGTAAGGGGAGAACTTGCACACCTTCATCATGCAACTCTTTAATCTCTTTAACTTGGGCTTCCCCGTAGATCCCACGTTCAGGTTCATCACCATAGTGCATTTTACGAGCAACAGAGGCAAATTGATCACCAACATAATCAGCCCGTTCGGTCACATGGTTGCGATAGTTACGAAGCGCGCTATTGATCTCGTCTAGCGCCTTAGATTGTTCTTTCTGAGCAGATATCTTCTTTTTCTTAGCCGAGGTACTTACACTTGGCGCCATCAAAGCTTTAGAAACATCAGATCCACCACATGAGGGGCAAGACAAAAGCCCCTTATCTCGCTGTTGATCAAAATCGTCACTTGAGCGAAACCACGATTCAAACTCATATTTACATTTGCAAACAAGTTGATAGCGGATCATGAAATCTAGTCATCCTTAAAAATAAACCATGCTTGTAACAAGATATAAGATCTATTGAAACAGTTTACCATGGTTTAACGATGGCACAATTTGTCTTACCCTTTGTACCTCGGATAAATCTATCCTTTTGTGATAAAGCCCCGGCTCACTACCCGCATCCAATAAAACCTCACCCCAAGGAGAAATAATAAGGCTATGTCCAAAAGTACTCCGGCCGTTCTCGTGAAGTCCGGTTTGGCCAGACGCTATGATAAAACACCCTGTTTCAATGGCTCGCGCTCTTAACAAAACATGCCAATGCGCTTCACCGGTTGTTTGTGTAAAGGCGGCTGGCACACTAATCATTTCAGCACCTTCAAGAGCTAAATGTCGATAAAGTGCCGGAAATCTCAGGTCATAACAAATTGTTAGCCCCAACTTTGCGCTAAAATCATTGAAATCACACTCAACCACGAACGCTTTTTCACCTGGGGCATAGTTGGCAGATTCTTGATAGTGCTCACCATTTGGCAAAGTGACATCAAACATATGTATTTTATCATAAAAATACAGATCTTGCTGATCTTGGGCAGCTGAGTAATCAGGTCCGATTAAATAAGAGCGATTGGCTAAAAGAGCATTTCCTTTTTCATTAACTTGTTTTTCAGCGAGCGGGCTGGCGATAGAGCCGATATGCAGCCATACCTTATGGGTAGCAGCACATTGAAATAACTCCTTGAGCGCTTGGGTGTACTCTTGGGATTGGGTTATGTGGGCCACTTTTTTAGGGTCAAGCTCCATAAACAAGCTATTTTCAGGAGTTTGAATGTAATCTGCGCCCTCCTGAGCCGCGAGCGTGATATGCTTGATTAAAAAATCTAGATTTTGCCCAAGATCGCCACTGGAGGTCATTTGTATAAGGGCAACATTTAACTCACGATTGTGAGGGGGCTCGTATGATGAAGCATTCATATTATGCCTCCAAATGGTTCAGCAGCAGGCCTAAAACTATTCAGCTGTGTTTATTTAGCCCTCGACCCCAAGCAGCGCATCAAGCTTTCCAGCCCGATCAAGAGCATAAAGATCATCACAGCCGCCAACATGTTCTTCATCAATAAAGATCTGAGGAACAGTGCGCGCACCTGAAGCCTTCTCGACCATGATAGCACGTTGATCAGGATGTTGAGCGACATTAATCTCAGTGAATTCAACGCCTTTATGAGTTAAGAGAAGTTTGGCTCGTTCACAAAAGCTACAAGCAAATCCTGTATAAACAGTCACAGCTGCCATAAAGTAATCCTATAAAATACATCAAGTTAAATTTGTTCGTTTAAGCGATGTACCAATGGCAAAAATTACTCGCTGGGTCAAGGCCCTAAGCCCTATTGTGCTTCAAGCCCAATATAGCCAATGATCGCACCCATAGTTAACAATACAAGCAGCCAATGGCCTGCATCAATCAGTGTGAGACTAAGAGGGCGCCCTTGAAAACTATAATTAACCAGCAGTGTTGGCAAAATAAACCCAAGAGCAATAAACGCAGCTGTAATAAGACCGTGCCGAACATCAACCACCATATGTCCCATCAATCCAGCCAGGGTTGTCGCTAAAATAAGATTAGCAACAGCTGCCAAAATCATAGGAACCAAGCGGCATTTTTTTCTTGCCCTGCTCATCAAGCATATCCTTAGGGTCAATTGAGGTAGCCTTCATCCAGGCATTTCCCAAGACACCATACCAGATACCGCCAATGACAAATCCAACAACAGCAGCGATCAGGATCGCGGTTAAACTTAAACCAGCAAATGTCATGACATTCTCCTCTTAAAATGAGAATTTTAATGTGAAAGATTAAAGTGGCGGATTTTTTAACCCACCCATTTTACAAATTAATTTCCACTCAGATTTTAACACAGGCTGCACTGAAAGCCTGGAATTATTCACCAAAATCATTTTTTCCAATTT
>CAXIBI010000126.1:0-7242 GCA_964022305.1 uncultured Hyphomicrobiales bacterium
GATATTTTATAGCCGTTGATATTTTTTGATTTCCCTCAACGAGCAGAACGTCGCCTGGCTGTAATATACGAGATAAAGTTTCAGGATCTGATGACGCAAAAGGTTCATAGCCACTGGATGTGGTTTCTAACCGTTTGGCTATCCAGTCACTTACAGGGTCTAACAACTTATTAACTATTAACATTGCGTCACCACCATGTGAGGTCTCGTTTCTTATACCTTTAAGGGTATTATAAGGGCAGATTAGTTTTCATAGGATAAATTAATTGAACATTTTCTTGAGGTGCTCTTTGTTTAAATATAATTTACTTTAGAATTGTTCTAATTTATATATAATGTCCTTATCTCTATTATTTTAGATACTGGTCATGAAATGTTTCATTTTTTTAGTAAGGCTTTAGGGGTATTTTTAGTCCGTATCATCAATTTTTGTGAATTTTCAGGAGCACTGTCATGAAACGATTTTCTGAATTGAGTGAGAAAGAAATTTTAGCTCTTGCGATCTCTTTGGAAGAAGAGCATGGACGGATTTATCTGACTTATGCTGATGGGCTGCGTGCCGACTTTCCTGGCTCTGCCAAGGTGTTTGAAGAGCTTGCCAGAGAAGAAAATGAACATCGCCGCCTGTTGCTTGACCTGTTTGAAGAAAAATTCGGCACGACCATTCCGCTTATTCGCTCAAGTGATGTAAAGGGCTTTATTCAACACAAACCCATTTGGCTGGCAACACCGCTTCGCTTAGAGGCTGTGCGCGAGCAGGCTGAACTTATCGAATTTGAAACACGGCGCTTTTATGAAAACGCGCTGGAGCGTATTAGTGATACGGCTATTCGCAAATTGCTTGGTGACTTGGCTGAGGCGGAGCGTGAGCATGAAAGTTTGACTGAACGCTTAACCGAGATCCACTTGGATAAAGAGACCCTTGATAGCGAAGAGGAAACAGCGAAACGTTTTTTTGTGTTGCAATATGTGCAGCCTGGCCTTGCTGGTTTGATGGATGGCTCAGTATCAACCTTGGCGCCTGTGTTTGCTGCCGCCTTTGCAACCCAAAGCACATGGGAGACGTTTCTTGTTGGAACTGCGGCCTCTGTTGGTGCGGGCATCTCTATGGGGTTCACCGAAGCGATGTCTGATGATGGGATTATCTCAGGAAGAGGTAGCCCGGTTATTCGCGGTTGGATCACTGGCATCATGACTGCGATTGGTGGGCTTGGACACACTGTGCCATATCTGATCCCAGATTTTTATTGGGCGACTGTATTGGCTATAATTGTTGTGCTGATTGAGCTTTGGGTGATTGCCTGGATTAGAGCGAAATATATGGACACCAAATTCTTGCGCGCTGCGTTTGAAGTTGTGGTTGGTGGATTGATTGTGTTTGCGGCCGGGATATTGATCGGGAATGCTTGAGTCTTTATTGGCCCTTCAGATGCCCACGAAGCATCCGGGCTGTCTCACGGCTATTCCAAGCGCTGAGCGCGCTTGGGCCTCCGAGGGGCGGCACTAAGCGCCGGGCTACACTTGCGTTCCGCCTTGTCCCTCAGCCCGAAAAGGGCTGAGCTCCTTCTTCGTATAGGTAGTTTGATATTTCCTTCTGAGCTATTCTTTTTAGCTGCACTCTAGATTGTTCGTTTTCTCGCACTAAAACTAGGATTTATTGTCTCAAAACCTAACGATTAAAAAATTTAGGTGGCCCCTTGTATCTTATCTATCTTGACACTAACTCTATTGCGAAATAACGTCCCGTCGAATTTTAGATTTGTCATGACGCAAGTATCATACTTCCTTGCTCTTTATCGTGACATATATGGAGTATTATTATGACCGCTGAGATTACAGAAGAAGAATTAACCGCTGCCCGCAAAGTTTGGGGTGATGCCTTGGTTGCCGTTTCAAAAGCCTATGAAGATGGTGGTATTGACGCGGCCAGAGATGTCGCCAATAACGCAATTGATGCAGCTTATGGCTATAATCTTGGCCCCGTTCTCTTCAAACCAACACTTGCAAGTGGTGAGCAAACTTTCCGCCCAACACGTGAGGGAGCCCTTTCTTATTTTGTAGCTCATGATGAAAAATATCCGCTTGATACTGGCTTTGGCATCAAAGGCTGGCGCTCGGTTGTTTGCGAAACCTCTGCCAGTTTTATTCAAGGAGATGTCGCCATGTGGATGGGGTGGGTCACCTTTACTGATAAAGACGGCGCGGTCACCAAAGTCGATAAGAGTTGGGGTTATAAAAAAGATGCAGACGGTGTTCTAAGGATTGTCCTTCATCACTCATCTCTGCCTTACCAACCTGAATAATTATTTCTGTAAGGGCATTTGATATCAACATCAGATGCCCTTTTTTGTTTTCAATATTTGTTTGATCACAATCCCTCTCAAATTTGACTCTTCTTCTCTCCCTCTTTGACTTATCTACAGCCCAAATTTCTTTTTGCTATACTCTCAATAAAGTCACGTTTTTTGTTCCTTATTTCATCATCATTGAGACCTTCCCGCCCTTAATTGAACGATATTCAGAAATGTGAAGATTTTCTGGCAGGGTTGGTCATCTTACGTTCAGGATGTGAGCGTTAGTTTGTTTGAAATCATCGCATCAGGGAGCAGACACATGCAACTTAACCTATCACTTAAATCACTCACACTGGCCGCTGGACTTGCTTGTCTCTCAATTGGGGCAGCACAAGCGAAAGACCTTCCCAACCTTTTCATCATAGAAGAAGAATCCAGCATTCAGTTTGTTGGCTGTGAGAAAAAAGAGCCTTTATTTAAAGGTATTATCGCTGTGAAGAATGATGGTGGTGGCCGCGCCAAGCGCCTTGTTGTAACACCGTTCTTAGCCGTTTACGTCCCAACTGCACTCGATATTAAAGATGAGGTACGCTGGCTCAATTCATTCGCGCCCGGTGAAATTCAAACGAAGGACTTTGAAGCTGGTAAAGGCACTGTGAAACGCGGACGGAACTTCACACCTCAGATCACTCGCATTAAAAACTTTGACGCGAAGTCAATTAAGTTCCAGCAAAAAGCGCTTTATGTGCTTGGCTATGGACCAAGGGATTTTGATGGCATTAAAGGCCCGATCACACGCGGTGCTATTAAAAAATTCCAGAAAGATCTTGGCAATAAGGCAACTGGCACATTGAGCCGCGAAGAAACGTACACTTTGGTTCGCCGCGCCTCTCAAGGTTTAATTGATGAGGGTATTTTCAAAACAGAAGTGAAGGATAATCCGGTAACCGTTTATGCGGTTGTAGACCCTTATAACAAAATTGAAGAGATTGATGAGACGGATAATATTATGGTTCGTAAATTCAACATCAATTGCGAATAGAAAAGTCTCTATTCTCTCACGGCTATTTCAAGCGCTTTTTAGAGCCACTTCAGTTGCCCACCAGCAACCGTGCTAGCGCTTGAGCCTCCGAGGGGCGGCGCAATGCGCCGGGCTGCGCTGGCGCTGCGCCATGTCCTTCAGCCCGAAGTGGGCTGAACTCCTTCTTTCGTTTAGATAATTATGTTTTTTCTACATCTCTGTAATTAATCACTAATGCGGATTTTTACATATGTGCCTGGCGCTTCTTCAATGGCTTTGAGGTTGCCTTTGCCAGGAATACGAGCAGGGACTTTTTTGCCACCGCGTCTTGCTGCCCATTTTTTCCAATCATTCCACCATGAGCCTTCATGCTCTTTTGATGTTTCTAACCATTCTTCCGGGCTCGAGCATTTTTTCGTGTTGGTATGATAGCCATATTTGTTTGCTTTTGGCGGATTAACGACACCGGCAATATGACCTGAGCCACCAAGTACAAATTTCACGGGCCCTTTTAATTTATGCACTGCTGGATAGCATGAACGCCATGGGGCGATATGATCTTCTTTGGTTGATAAGAAATAACTCGGTGTTTTGACTTTTTCTATATCAATAGGCACACCATTGAGCTCAAGCGCTCCCTTTTTCATCAAACCATTTTTCTTATAAAAATTACGCAGATAATAAATCAACATAGACGCAGGAAGCCGGGTTGAATCTGAGTTCCAATATAAAAGATCGAAGGGGAGCGGCTCTTTTCCAAGCAGGTAGTTATTGACCACAAATGACCAGATGAGATCATTTTCTCTCATAAGCGAGAACATGCCAGACATATGATGACCTTCAAGATACCCTTTCTTTTCCATATAGTTTTCCATGGCATTGAGCTGCTCATCATCAATGAAAACGGAGGCTTCACCAATATCTGTTAGGTCAACCATAGTTGTTAAGAAGGTTGCCGCCTTCACGCGGTTATCTTTTTTGGCCGCCATATAGGCCAAGGTTGCAACGCTTAAAATACCCCCGATACAGAACCCTAAGAGATTAACTTCTTTTTCGCCGGTTGCCTCTTGGATGGCATCCATAGCAGCAAGAGGTCCTTCGGACATGTAATGCTCGAATGATTTGTGAGCTAAGTCTTTGCGCGGGTTAACCCATGAAATCACAAAGACAGTATGACCTTGGTCAACTGTCCATTTAATGAGGCTGTTTTTCTTTTGCAGATCGAGCACATAGAACTTATTGATCCAGGGAGGCACGAATAAAATTGGTCGTCGATGGACCGTTTTGGTTGTTGGTGCATATTGGATAAGCTGGATGAGATCATTTTGATAAACGACCTTACCTTTGGTCGACGCGATATTCTCGCCCACTTTAAAGGCATCATCATCTGATGTGCTGATTTTTAATTTGCCGTGACCTCGATCCAGATCTCTTAGTAAATTTTCCATCCCCGTGATGAGACAATCACCACCGGTTTCTTGTACTTTTTGCATCACCAAAGGATTGGTTGATGCAAAATTACTTGGAGAGATCGAATTGACAAATTGCCTTGTGTAGAATTTTGCCTTTGCATGGCTTTCTGGATCAAGGCCTTCTAGATCATGGACGATATCTGTCATGAATTTTGAAGTGATGAGATAAGATTGTTTGATGAAATCTGAAACCAAATTTTCTGACCATGCCGGATCAGAAAATCTTCTGTCGCCATATTCAGGCTTGATCACAGGATCGGCATAGCCGCCACTCATACGCTCAAACATCGATTGCATCAATTGATAATTTTGTTGCGCAGCCTGTTGCATCATAAATTCGTATTTTTGCGGATTTGCCATCATTTGTGCGCCGAGCTGCATAAAGGCGCGCCCCGCGGCAAAGGGGTCAAAGAACTGAAAATCTGTGCCTGTTGCTTGTTTTGTCTGGTTTGCCCAAAAATCATTAACCATCCTGCGGCTATGATCCATAACTGAGGCAATTCTTTCAGCTGAGTCACCCGAATTTTGCACGGGTGGCATAAAAAGATTAAACATTGGATTATCGTTAGAAGTCATGGCTGGCCTACTCTGGGGATTGTATGTAATCTTTTTTGCTATTGATTCTTTAACAACCTCTTAATAATTACAGCTAACCCTTTATAATATAATCATTTTATCCATTGCACTGACTAGTTTTTCATCAAATGAATAACAAATAGTCGGTCTAGTGCTAGATGTTGTGATTATATCTCAAACCATCCATATAATTTCACTCCATTTATATGGACCGTTTCATTTTCATTATTTTAAAATTATTTTTTTATTGTGGTTAACTCTAGCACAAAATCAGCAACACACCTCATCTCTATCGAAAAAGAATGAAAATTATCCATCAATTTCAATAACTTATGTGATTTTATTTCGTCTTTTTCGATGTTAAAAAATAATCAAATTGCATAATTTTTGGACAAAAAAACATTGATAAAAATGCTGCAGCGCAGAAATTATTGCCGTTTGTACCATTGTTTTTTACAGTTTTATGAATAAAGTACCCATCAAAGGATTATGACGTATACATTATAAAAACAGTATGGCTTGTTACAGTTAGCACTGAACTAAGATTTCTAAGTGCTTGTTTAAATTTGCAAATATAACTATAAATATTATACTGAATTGTCAGAGGGGTTCCATATTATATGCTCTATCATTTATACGAATTCAATCGTGGATTGATGCATCCAGCAAGATTCGCCGCAAAATCTGGTAGTCTTCTCTTTAATTCCCCCCTCAACCCTGTTTCAAACACACCTTTTGGTAGAAGCGTGGCTGCTGTTTGCGAGGTTTTTGAACGCGCAACACGTCATTATGGGAAACCACAATTTGAATTAGAGACAACCATTGTGGATGGCAAGGAAGTTGATGTCACGGAGCATACTGTTTGGCACAATGATTTTTGCCGCCTTCGTCATTTTGAAAGAGACGTGCCTCTTGCTGTTTCCAAAGCATCTCCTCGTGTGCTGCTCGTTGCGCCTATGTCTGGCCATTATGCGACGCTCTTGCGTGGCACCGTCGAGCGTTTCTTACCGCATGCAGAAGTCTATATTACGGATTGGGTTGATGCGCGAATGGTGCCGACCTGTGCGGGCTCATTTGGGTTTGATGATTATGTAAGCTATTTAATTGAGATGATGGAACTGTTTGGTGGTGATGTGCATGCCGTTGCTGTCTGCCAGCCTTCAGTACCTCTCCTTGCTGCTGTCTCTCATATGGAAGCAACAGGTTCTGAGCATTCTCCAAATAGTATGACATTAATGGGCGGTCCAATTGATACGCGCATTAATCCGACGGCCGTAAATAAATTTCCTGAAGGAAAAGACATTAACTGGTTTAAGAGCCATGCTCTTTCAGCCGTGCCTTGGACGTTCCCTGGGGCTGGACGATTGGTTTATCCTGGCTTTTTACAACTCAGCAGCTTCATGGCCATGAATTATGACACTCATGCCCAATCTCATTCTGAGCACTTTTTTGACCTGATTAAAGGGGATGATGAATCAGCTGAGAAACATCAAAGCTTTTATGATGAATATTTGGCCGTGATGGATCTCACAGCTGAGTTCTATCTCGAGACAGTTGAAAAAGTCTTCCTTGAAAAACAACTCCCGCGCGGGTTGATGAAATATAAAAATAGAAAAGTCGATCCTTCAAAAATTAAGAACGTCCCTTTGATGACGGTTGAAGGTGAGTTGGATGATATCACAGGTGTTGGGCAATGTGCTGCAGCCCATGACCTTTGCTCTAGCTTACCAAAAGCTAAGAAGGTCAATTATGTTCAACCTGGTGTGGGACATTATGGGGTCTTTAATGGCTCTCGTTTCAGAAATGTGGTTTTCCCTGAGATCTTTAAATTTATTACGTCTCATGAACCATCAAAATTGAGTGCTAAGCGCCGGATTGG
>CAXIBI010000127.1:0-7151 GCA_964022305.1 uncultured Hyphomicrobiales bacterium
TATTTTTTTATTTTTACTAAAGAAGGAAATCAGCTCGTTGGTGGGATCACACTTTCAAATGTGAGGCGTGGGGTCACACAATCAGGATCTCTTGGTTATTGGATTGGTGCACCGTTTCAAAATCATGGATTTATGACTGAAGCGGTAAAGGCATTGGCTCATTATGCTTTGAAAGAATTAAAGTTGCATCGGGTTGATGCCGCTAGTTTGCCTGAAAATTTGGCATCTATTCGGGTTTTAGAGAAGTGTGGATTTTATAGAGAAGGGCTGGCGAGAGAGTATTTATGCATTAATGGGCAGTGGCAAGACCATATATTATTTGGTTTACTCATAAAAGATTATAAAGAATTGTGATTTTTATCTAGGGTATAATCATTTCACATTTTTTCCGATGTATACTCTAGAAACTAATTTTTGCGCACAATTTATCCGACCCTCCGTGATACTCGGGTCAGATTGTGCTTTTTTTACGCACAATTTATCTGATCCTCGTTATACTTTGGTCAGATTGTGCTCTAGAAGGTGTTAATTGTGCGCAATTACGCCGTTTTTAATTGATTTTAATAGGTCCAGAACCTAAGTTTTTTAGGATTCATCTATTTGCCCAATTTCTGTGGCATTTAATCATACTGCAAGCAGGGATGAATTGAGGATTGGTTTGACGCAGCTTTGCGCAATAATAATATTTTGGTTACGGACTAGGTTACAGACAATGAAACTTTTTATGGCTTATTCTGTTGTTTCAGAGGCCGTACACCCATTTTATTTGGTGCTTTCAACTGTTTTGAGAGCATTCTTGTTCTGCGCGCGCGTTTTAACAATGGGCTTTGGGGCTTGTCGCCGTTTTGTTGTCGCTTCTTTCTTCAGCTTTGCTCTCCTTACCTTAACCGCTGGTTTCCCTATTGCTCAAGCGTTAGAGCCTATTGAACTGACGACTGAAATTGAGCGCATTGAGATCACTAAATATAGTGAGCATTATAAAGGTGCTGGTGACACTTTACAGGTAGAAACAGCTCGTGATGCTGATGGTATTTCTAACCGGATGGCGGTGAAGGCTCAAACCCCTGGTACGGATCCTAAATGGATCGTGTTTGCCCTTAAAAATAATACGGATAAACAAATCGTCCGGTTGGTGACAACGGATCGTTATAATATTGTTGGGTCGCGAATATTACGGCCTGATTTGGATAGTAAGCGATTAATTCACCTCACCCCTTCTGTGGGGTTTTTGCCTTTACGGGTGCCAAATGATGCGGTCGATATTTTTAGCGTTACGATTGAGCCGGGGTCTACGGTTACCTTTGTAGCTGAACTTTCTAACTCGCGTTTCCCACGGGTGTTTTTATGGCATCCTCTGGCTTTGAGTAAGAAGCTGCGTGATATGGCGCTGTTTAATGGCATCATGCTTGGTATTGTGGGTATTTTGGCTATTTTCCTCACTGCTGTATTTGTGGCTAATCACAAAGCTATTTTCCCGGCGACCGCGTTTATTGCTTGGTGTGTTGGGGCGTATCTTTGTGTTGATTTTGGCTTTTGGCATAAATTGTTCCGACTGGACCCTGAATTAAACTCCCTTTATCGAGCGGGATCTGAGGCTGCGATTGCCGCTAGTTTGGTTGTGTTTTTATACACCTTCTTGCGGCTCAGATTTTGGCATGGCTGGATCAAGCTTTTATTTGGGGTGTGGATCTTAGGGCAATTGGGTTTGGTTGCTCTTGCGGTTCTCGACCCGGTGCTGGTTTCTGGTTTGGCGCGTCTTTCGCTTTTATCTATTGGTGTTTTAGGTTCACTGTTGATTGGGTATTTAGCTGTGCGCGGGCAAGATAGAGCGCTCGCTTTGGTGCCAACTTGGCTTCTCTTTGTGGTTTGGTTGTTTGGTGCTGGTGTTGCGACACTTGGACAGCTTTCTGGTGATATTGTAGCGCCAGCTTTGACGTCTGGTCTTGTTCTCATTCTTGTTTTACTTGGCTTTACAGTGACGCAATTTGCGTTTCGCTCTTTTGAGCCTCTTGCAGGGGCGCCGCCCAGCCAATTGCAACTGCGCTCGTTAGCGCTTGAAGGGGCAGGGGCGGCCGTTTGGCAATGGAATTCGCGCCGGGATGAAATTTCGGTTAGCCCTGAAGTTGAGGATGCTCTTGGGTTGCATGAAGGTGAGCTTACCTGCCGGGTGGAGCAATGGATGCAGTATTTGCACCCGTCTGATCGTGAGCGCTTCCGTTTGCTCATGCGCACCTTGCAAGAAAAAAATGGCGGTGAGTTGCAGCTTGAGTTTCGCATGCGTGGTCATGAGGGGCATTTCCTTTGGTATGAATTGCGCGCGCATTCTGTTGCGATGCCGCATCAAAGGTCGCTTCGCTGTGTTGGTTTGATGCGGGATGTTACTGATGGTAAACGATCGCAAGAGCGGTTACTTGGTGATGCAGTTCATGACAGTCTCACTGGATTGCCGAACCGCGAGCTCTTCCTTGACCGTCTACAGATTGCGATAGCTCGGGTGAAAGATGAAGGGGGCATACGCCCGCCGACCATTTTGTTTGTCGATATTGATCGCTTTAAACATGTGAACCAATCATTTGGTATGGTTATTGGTGACACTATGCTCTTGACCATTGCGCGGCGCTTGCAACGGCATTTAGGGCCCCAAGATAGTTTGGCGCGTTTAAGTGGTGATCAATTTGCAGTTTTATTGGTCACTGAAAATAATCCGCAAGAAATTGCTCTTTTAGCTGAGCGGATCCGGCGTTCATTACGCAGCCCGATGAAAATTGGCGGCAAGGAAATTATTCTCACGGGCTCGATTGGTATTGCTGTTTATGATGGAACTCAGCTAAGCCATCAGGATTTGGTCAATGAGGCTGAGCTTGCTATGTACCGGGCGAAGCGGTCTGGCACTGACCGGATTGAAATCTTTAAACCTACCATGCGCGGGGAGCGTGATAATCGCCTTGCGCTTGAAAGTGATTTGAGACGGGCGATTGAGCGGCGGCAAATTAAGGTTTTATATCAACCTATTACCAAGCTGAAGGGTGAGGACCTTACCGGATTTGAAGCGCTGATACGCTGGGATCACCCGAAGCATGGGCGGTTATCGCCGGATGAATTTATCCCTATTGCAGAAGAATCTGATCTTATTTCTGAGCTTGGCTCGTATGTTTTAAATCAAGCGGTTAAAGATGCAGTTCAATGGAACCGGATCTTACCTCGCTCTGATGATCCTTTGGTTGTTAGCATTAATATTTCTAGCCGGGAATTATTCCGCCAAGAGCTTTATCAAGAAGTGCGGATGATCTTATCGCGGGAGTCGCTGCCAGATAATAGCCTGCGTCTTGAAGTGACAGAGTCTCTTGTTATGGAAAATCCTGAAGGCGCTGTTGAGATTTTAGGGTGGCTGCGGAATGCAGGGGCAAGCTTGGCGCTTGATGATTTTGGAACTGGTTATTCGAGCTTGAGTTATCTGCATCGTTTTCCATTTGACACTCTTAAAGTTGATCGCTCGATTGTTCACAATGTTTCATTGGGTAAAACCGGGCCGGCTATTTTGCGCTCTGTTGTGGCGTTAGCAAGTGAGTTGAATATGGGCGTTGTTGCCGAAGGGGTGGAGAGTGAAGAGGATGTTTCTTTCCTTCGTTCCATTGGTTGTGGGTATGCACAAGGCTATTATTTTGGCGAGCCGATGAACCAAAAGGATGTGATTTATCTTCTTGAAGCTTTGGCTAAAGATGTGAAGGTTAAAGGGCGGACCGGTTTATTTGGGGCAATCCGCTCTAAAACAGGGGCTGATACGAAGCAACCTGTACAAAATACTGATGCAGATCAAGGTTTGAATGAACAAGGGAGCCAGGATCCTAAAGCTGCTTCCTCTTTAACTGAGCAGATCGATGAAAATCGTTTGATGGGGCATCAATCAGGAGATCAACCAAATGATCGAGGTGAAGCTCATGTGGCTTCTACTCATATGAATGGACATGTTGGTGGGCAGGAAATTGCTCAACCCGGTGCACCACAATTGACTGATTTAGAACAAAGACAATCTTTGAAGCAGCCTAAGGATGTATCTGAAGTTGTTGGCCAAAAGGTTGATCCATCTGTTGCAGCAGCTCTTGCTAATTTAGAGAGCAGTGAACTGAAAAAGGCCCAGAAAGGTGGCTCTGTTTCTCCTGATCACTCTCTTGCATCTGGTGTTCAAGATGCTGAGACGGCTTATTTGCAAAAGCATGCGCAGCTTGGACAAAAGCTTGGTCAAGATTTAGAGGCACGTCAAGCTGGAGGCTCTCAGAATAAATTGCAAACAGCCTCCTTTGTAGCTGAAGAGGCTGTGTCTTCAGGCGCTGGTTTGAAAGATGCGTTAAATATGGCTGAAAAGGCAGCTGTTGCTGGCACCAGTGAAGCTGTGAGAAAGCAAAAACTACAGAAAGTAGCACAAAGACAAGAACCTCAACGTCAGGCAGTTGGTGAGCCAGCCCCTGAAGGGCAGCTAGCACCTAAAGTGATGGATGTTTATGCTCAATTAGCAAGTGGTGGGACATATTCTGAGGTTGGGGACTATTCAACTTCTCAAGGGAATGAGCCCGTTGAGAGAAAATATAGTTTTGATAATTCTGGGATGAATGGTGCACATCCTGATGGGACATCTCAGCAAAATTTGGCAGACACTAAAGCTCCCAAGGCAAGACCGAATAAAGGGCAAAAGAAGCGTAAGAAATAAATTGTTTTATTTTTTAGGCGTGCCCGGTTTGGTTGACCAAATGGGTTGGATTGATACCTAGTGAATTAAAAGCGGTTTGATATTTTGAAGCTGCGTCTGTTTCAAAGATGATGTCAGTGTTTGCTTTACAGTGAAGCCAGCCATTATCGTTTAATTCTTCTTCTAATTGTCCTGGTGCCCAACCGGCGTAACCGAGTGCTAGCAAGACTTGGCTTGGGCCATTGCCTTCTGCAATGGCTTTTAAAATATCTATTGTAGCAGTAAGTGAAATTTTGTCATTCACTGGGTAGGTATGACTTTTTGAATGATAGTCAGGTGAGTGGAGTACAAATCCTCGCTCTGTTTCTACAGGGCCGCCTAAATGAATGAAGGGGATATTCTTTGCATTTTCTGACAATGAAATTGGCTCATTGTCTATGGTTGGAAAGACTTGCTCTAAAATATCTGTGAAATTCATTGATTTCGCGTGCCTGTTAATAATCAGCCCCATGGCGCCTTCTTCAGAGTGGGCACACACATAAATCACGCTTTTTGAAAAACGTTCATCTTGCATGGTTGGCATGGCAAGCAGAAGCTGACCGCTCAGGCCTGATGTATTGGATTTGTTTAGTAAATCTTGCATTT
Organism: uncultured Hyphomicrobiales bacterium; assembly: GCA_964022305.1. GTDB lineage: Bacteria > Pseudomonadota > Alphaproteobacteria > Rhizobiales > HXMU1428-3 > HXMU1428-3. The sequence goes on from CAXIBI010000127.1 coordinate 5,330, forward strand.
TCAATATCCAAAAACCTAATACTCTTGAACATAGTTTAGCGAGAAATTATCTCTTTTGGGAAGAGAGAGCAGGTTATTGGTTAATTTGATCTTATGAGCTGTTGCTTAATTGTGTCACTTATTTGTGATATATGTTTTAAGGCTTAGATGTGTTTTGGGTGGTAATATTGGATGTTGCTTTATCAATTAACGATATAAGCGATTGATATTTAAATAATATTTTTAGGATTTATTGTGAAGCAGAAAATTTACACACCCTTTCAGAGACTTATTTTAACAGGGCTTTTCTCATTATTCTCTTGTGTTTTTGCTTATTCAGCTGTTGCGTTTGAGCAAAAAAGTCAAGGGACTAGTAAGTCTTCATTGCGCTTAATTGCTGCTACAACAGAATGGCAGGGTGAGACAAAAACTTTTGCTGGGATTGAAATTCGCCTGGCTCCGAAGTGGAAAACTTATTGGCGCACGCCAGGTGATACAGGTATTCCTCCTTATTTTGACTGGAGTGGGTCTGAGAATTTAAAATCAGCTGAGGTTATGTATCCTATTCCGGCGCGGTATGAAGACCCTATTGGGATCACTATTGGTTATAAATCTCAAGTGACTTTACCTGTTTTATTAACTCCGATAGATCCTTCAAAGCCAATAAAACTGAATTTATCAGCGCAATATGCGATTTGTTATGATCTTTGTGTACCGGTTAGTGCCTCGCAGAAATTAACTGTCGATCAGGCAGAGACCAATCGCTTTGCTCCTTTGTTATCAATGGCATTATCGCTCACTCCCAAGCCTGTTACACAAGATGATGAGGGACCAGGCGTTAAACAAGTGCGCATGAGTGAGGAAGCACAACAACCTTTTTTAACTTTAAATGTGGCTGTGCCTGAGAGCTCTCAAAAGGTTGACCTTTTTGTCGAGGGGCCAGATGGCCTCTATGTGCCAACACCTGAGCTTGTTAAAGGCCAAGGAGAGGGGAAGGGGCGTAAGCTTTATAAAATCAATTTGGCTGATGTTGATGAGCCAAAGCAATTTCAAGACCTTGTTTTAACTTGTACGCTCAGAGCTGATGATGTGGCTGTTGTTCACCCCTGCCGCGTTGAATAAACTATCCATATTAGTCTTTCGTCTATCTCAAATGACATGAAAAAGATTGTAAATTTTCGGTATTCTTTTAGGCTAGATATAAACTGGTTTAATTTTTAAGGGGGCTAAGATGGCACTTTCTGTTGGTGATACAATTCCTGATATTCAACTCACAACTATGACGGCTGATGGACCAAACGCAGTTTCAATGACTGACTTTTTAAAAGGGAAAAAAACAGTCCTTTTTGCAGTACCTGGTGCGTTTACACCAACTTGCCATCTAAATCATGCGCCCGGGTTTTTAGCAGCTTTTGATGAGCTTAAAGCCAAGGGTGTTGATCAAGTTGCTTGTGTTTCCGTTAATGATGTTTTTGTTATGGATGCTTGGGGTAAGTCTCTTGGTGTGGATGGCAAAATTACTTTGCTAGCAGATGGGAGCGGTGAGTTTACTGAAGCGCTTGGTTTAGAACTTGATGCGTCTGCACATGGTCTTGGTGTTCGCTCTCAGCGTTATGGCATGCTAGTGGATGATGGCGTTGTGAAGGTTCTCAATATTGAGAGCGATCCGACCCAGGCTGATGCGAGTTCAGCTGAGAGCTTGTTGAAAAGTTTCTAGTCTTTCTCAGTTTTTTTCTCTCACGGGCTATTCTGCCGCTGAAGCGGCAGGCCCTCCGAGGGGCGGGGCTCGCCCCGGGCAGCTCGCGCTGCCATGTCCTGACGCCGAAGTGGCGTCACTCCTTCT
>CAXIBI010000128.1:0-7132 GCA_964022305.1 uncultured Hyphomicrobiales bacterium
GTTTTGAAAAAGGCTTCTGAAGATGAAACGTCTCTTTCTTTTTATCATTTTAGCTAGCATTGCAACTGCTGGACTAATTGGCGCTTTTAAACATGACCTTTTTACTCCCAATATCACGGACCTTGATAAAGACAGTTTTGTTCAAAGCCGTGCCAATCCTGAAGCTGCAACAGGACGCTTAGAGCGCAAGGAGGTTCGCGCGCAAGAATTTATGGTGGCTACGGCCAATGGTCATGCCTCTGAAGCAGGCGTTAAAATTTTAAAAGCTGGTGGGAGCGCGATGGATGCAGCTATTGCCGCTCAACTCGTTCTCAATGTGGTTGAACCGCAATCATCAGGCATTGGTGGCGGGGCCTTTTTACTCTACTGGGATCAAGCGGCACGCGATCTCAAGAGCTATGATGGCCGCGAGACCGCGCCTCGTGCAGTAACTGAGAGCTTATTCTTGCGCGAAGATGGATCTGCTCTTGGGTTTGGAGAGGCGGTTCGCTCTGGTCGTTCAATCGGCGTACCGGGCTTGGTGAAAATGATGAAGCTGGCCCATGATGCCCATGGCAAATTGCCTTGGGCTGACTTGTTTGCGCCAGCGATTAAAATTGCTTCTGGAGGTTTTCCCGTTTCCAAGCGATTGCATAGCTTGCTGAAACGCAAGGGAGCTGACTTCTTTAACTCAGAAGCCCGTGACTTGTTTTTTGACAAAAACGGAGAGCCCCTAGCGGTTGGGACAATTTTGAAAAATCCTGCTCTGGCGCAAAGTTTTCAAATTATCGCGACACAAAAAGACAGTGGCTTTTATGAAGGTGAACTGGCTGATGCCATGATTAAAGCGGCTCAAAAAGCGCCGGTTGTTGCCAGCCAATTGAGTTTGGATGACCTTAAAGGTTACAAGGCTAAGGTTCGTACTCCTGTATGTGGGCGTTATCTCAAGCATAAAGTTTGCGGCATGGGTGCACCTTCATCTGGTGGGATGACCACCGCGATGATCTTGTCTCTTATTGAACCGTTTAATTTAGGAAAGAGTTTAAATGCTAAAGCTATGCATTTGATTGCAGAAGCTGAAAAACTCTCTTTTGCTGATCGAAATCATTATATGGCAGACCCTGATTTTACTCCGCAACCAACCGGATTTTTATCACCTGACTATATCTCTAAACGCCGTGAATTAATCAAGGAAACGCAAACGCTTGAAAAGGCTGAGCCAGGAGATGTACCACTTTTGAAAAAAGCCTCACTTGGCCGCGATGCAACCGTTGAGCTTGGAGGGACAACCCATATCTCTATTATTGATAAAGCAGGCAATGCGGTTTCACTGACCAGCTCGATTGAAGGGGCCTTTGGCTCTGGGCAGATGGTTGGTGGTTTTCTTCTTAATAATCAACTCACCGACTTTTCCTTCAAGCCTCAAGACAAGGACGGTAAACCGATCGCCAATAAGGTCCAGCCCCTTAAACGTCCGCGCTCATCTATGGCGCCGACTATTGTTTTTGACGAACAAGGCAATGTGCGTATCATTGTAGGCTCGCCGGGTGGGTCTCGGATTATTCTGTTTGTTGTGAAAGCGCTTGTCGCTCATCTCAATTGGGGCCTGGGCCCACAAGAAGCCGTATCTTTATTGAATTTTGGGTCGCGTAATGGACCATTTGAGCTGGAAAAACACGCGGAACACACTATAATTCAATCAGCTTTGGAAAAATTTGGACAAACTGTGCGTCTCTCGAATATGACGTCTGGGGCGCAAATGATTGTCATTAAAGATAAAGAGCTTATTGGCGGTGCGGATCCTCGGCGTGAAGGTGTTGTACTTGGTGAATAGGCTGAAAATTATCTATAGAATGTTGAATTATTTTGAAAATTAATATCATCGGAGCCGGCATCTTAGGGCTTTGGCAAGCATACCGTTTTGCCAAGGCTGGACATCAGGTTCAGCTTTTTGAAAAATCCTCCACCCTTTTCGCATCCGCTTCTAGCCGATTGGCTGGCGCGATGTTGGCCCCTTTTTGTGAATCTGAGGCCAGCCAGCAAGATTTGATCCCCTTTGCAGTGCGCTCTCTCGAGCTTTGGAAAAATGGCCCGTGCGATATTCACCTTAAAGGGGCGCTCATTGTTGCGCCGCCAAGAGACAGGGTAGAGCTCACCAGTTTTGCCAAACGAACGATTGAACACAGACGAATTGATGGAAGTGAGCTGTCTGCTCTGGAGCCGGCCCTTGAAGGCAGGTTTAGTGAAGCGCTTTTTTATGAAAAGGAAGGACATCTCGCGCCGCGCCCCGCCATGGAGAAGTTACTGCAAGAGTTTCAAAATCTTGGAGGTGAAGTCACCACGGGCTTTGAGGGCGCTTTTCCGCCAGCTGATTATACAATCGACACAAGAGGGATGGGGGCAGCGGCTGATTTGAAAACCCAAGAGCAGCCTTTGCGCCCGGTGCGTGGTGAGATGGTGGTTGTTCATTTGCCTGAGCTTAAATTATCGCGCCCTATTCGCTTACTTCACCCGAGGATGCCCTCTTACATTGTGCCTTGGCCGGATGATCATTATATGATTGGAGCAACCGTCATTGAATCTGATGATACCGGCCCTGTGACGCTTCGAGCTGGGCTCGAATTGCTTGGCTCGGCTTTTACGGTGCATCCGACTTTTGGTGAAGCCAAAATCATTGAATTTAATGCTGGTAGTCGCCCTTCTTTTTCTAATAACTTACCCAAAATAAGGGTTGATGGGACGCATATTTTTGTTAATGGTGCGTACCGACATGGATTTTTACTGGCGCCTTTACTTGCCGAACTTGTTTTGGCTCATGTGGACAAGGGTGAGCCAATTGAAGGATTTTTCCAATGAATGTGTTTATAAATGGAAAATCAGAAGAGATTACCGAGCTGACCTTAGCGGCGCTTTGTAAGAGGTATTTGGACCATCCTCACATGATTGCAACAGCGGTTAATGGGGAGTTTGTTGCCGTCAATGACAGGCCTGACCACAGTTTGAAAGAGGGGGATAAAATCGAGATCCTCTCGCCCCGGCAAGGTGGATAATAAAGGGCAAAGCCTGCATTGCTCCTAACTGCACAAATCTTTTAGACTAGGGGGCTGTTTTTATGCATTTTTTCTTATATCCCTTTCTTCAGTACATTCACTTTTGATTTATAGCCCCTATGACCTTCGGATGGCTTGACAGTGTGACCATTCAAGCTCACAAAGAGATTATTGATATTTAAAAACTTTAAGTGACTTTATAAGTGACCTGAATGACCAATTCGCAATTCAAGCTTTATGATACAGCTCTCACCTCTCGCCTGATTATGGGCACCGCGCTTTACCCTTCACCCGACCACCTTTTTCAATCTGTGAAAGCAGGTGGTTCTGAAGTGGTGACGCTGTCTCTTCGGCGTGAGACAGCTGGTGAGGGCTCCGCCAATGAGTTTTGGGAGCATATTAAGAAATTAAATGTGCATCTACTTCCCAATACAGCGGGTTGCCGAACGGCAAAAGATGCGATCACCACAGCGCAAATGGCGCGGGAGATTTTTGGCACACGTTGGCTCAAGCTTGAAGTGATTGCCAATGATGATACCTTGCAGCCAGATTTGTTTGAATTGGTTGAAGCCACAAAAGAGCTTAGCTCTCAAGGCTTTCAAGTGTTTCCTTATACAACAGAGGATTTAGGCGCGGCTGAGAAATTACTCGCTGCTGGGGCTGAAGTTCTTATGCCTTGGGGTGCGCCGATTGGGACAGGTCGCGGTTTGATGAACCCTTATGCGATGCGTACTATGCGCTCTTATTTCCCCAATGTGCCGCTGATTGTTGATGCCGGGATTGGGGCCCCCTCTCACGCAGCACAAGCTATGGAAATGGGCTATGATTGTATCTTGCTCAACACAGCGATTGCGAAAGCAGGTGACCCGGTTGCCATGGCAAAGGCCTTTAAGCTTGCAGTTGAAGCAGGCAAGCTTGCTCATGAAGCTTTGATCATTGAAGAGCGGGATATGGCGAGCCCCTCGACCCCTGTGGCGGGCACACCCTTTTTTGATTTAGACAATATGAAGTAATGAGCCCTCAAGTGACGAAAAACTTTCCTCAATTTTATCCTGTTTTACCAGATGTTTCCTGGATTGAGCGGCTTGCTCCCCATGGGATTAAAGTCGTGCAATTGCGCCTTAAAGATGCAGAGCCACAAGAAATCGACAGACAAATTCTGGCCTCTCTTGAGATCTCTAAGAAATATGACATCCAATTGATTGTGAATGATTATTGGCAAGCAGCCATCAGGTTAGGGGCGGATTATATTCATCTTGGCCAGGAAGATTTAGAGGCAGCTGACCTGGAAGCCATTAAAGCGAATAATATAAAATTGGGGGTTAGCACCCATTCTCTTGAGGAGCTGGAGATTGCCCTTAGAGCTGAGCCTGATTATATCGCGCTTGGGCCGGTTTATGAAACCATCTTAAAGAAGATGAAGTGGTCACCGCAGGGGCTCGATAATGTGCGGCTTTGGCGCACAAAAACTGACTTGCCACTCATTGCCATTGGCGGGCTTACAACTGAGCGGGGCCCGAAAGTCTTAGAGGCAGGGGCTGATAGTTTGGCCGTTGTTACAGATCTTGTCGTTGCAGATGACCCTGTTGCACAGACACGGCTTTGGGTTGAGGCCTTTTCATAAAACAAACTCGTTTGTCTTTCAAAATGACAGACAAGTTTGGCGCTTCTTTATCTCTTTTGGTCAGCCCCCTGCTAAAATATTTTATTTTTAGGACTATTTTTTTGTCATATGAATAGGGCATAATCGATTTATTCTCGATTTCAGGGGTTCCCGAGCGTCTTATGCCTTATAAATTATTACTCAGTGAAGAAATCTCTCCTGCCATTCGCCGTATTGGGCTTGAGCAATTAATGCGTGTGCGCCGAGAGCTGAGTTCCACTCAAAATATTCAGGCAGGCGTGCATAAATCTCGCACCTACTTAAAGCGCTTTCGCTCTCTGCTGCGGCTCGCACGCCCTTTGCTTGGGGAAGATGTTTTTTTAAAAGAAAATAAGAAACATAGAGATATTGCACGGGCCCTTTCACGCCCCCGCGAAACTGGCGCATTATTAGAGACGATTAAAAAGCTCAAGTCACGAGAAGATTTTGGGGCCTTTAAGTCTTTAATCTTGGAACTTCAATCCATTATTGAAAAACAGAAACGTGCAACTGAAGATGATCTTGAAATTCTATCCCTGACCAAACTCCTTGAAAAAACTGACAAGAGCATTGCGAGATGGAATTCCCTTGAATTAGAAACTGCAACATTTGAGACATTAGCTCACGGCTTTGCGCTGACTTATGATCGGGGTCGTGAAAGTCTAATGACAGCCATTGAGAGGGATAATAATTTTTATTTGCATGAATGGCGCAAGGATGTGCAGCAAACCTGGCGGCAAATGCAAATGCTCACGCTAATCTGGCCTGATGATATTATGCCGCGCATAAAATTAGCGCGAGAAGTGTCTCGATTGCTTGGCACTGAAAACGACCTTTTTGAATTAGAGCGTTTTATGAAACTCAATAAAAAGCGTTTGAAAAAAAATCCTGAGCTTAAAGCTCTCTATAAACCCTTTCGTTCAACCTTGCGTACCATTCGCCGCGATCTCTCTCTGCATGCACTTGAGCGTGGGCGCCGCCTTTATGCATTTGAAGCTGAGGCAATTGCAGATGCGCTCAACGTTTATTGGAAAACATCTCGAGCACTACAACCGATGCCGACTATTGTTTTGGAGTTAACTGAGATTGAAAAGACGCCGGCTAGCAAACAGAGCTCAACGCCAACACCTGCTGAAAAAGACACAAAGCCAAAGCTCTCTGCTTTAGAGCGCATGAGAGCCGCTAAGGCTGCACAAAAAGGGGGCTTAGCCCCTCTTAAAGATGTCTCTCCGGAGGCAAGTGATGATCAAACTCCTAAGAAAAAAGAGGGTTAAACTCTTTCTCTCACCTCCCTTCTCACTTATAAAATTTCACAGTTTCAATATTAAACTTTTGTAATAATCAGTTAAATTAGTTGACCTGCCATCGTTTAGACATTCTCATAAGGAAAATAAAACTCCATATGCGGGAGAGGACTAGACTGAGCTCATATATCATCTCTGATTGCCTTTCTCATTAATGGAACAAATTCATCTTTTTATTTAATTGCTGTGTGCCCCCACTTCTTTTGATCCTGAAAGACCACTCCACAGCATAAAGAAAATAAACGAGGTTTAATTCATGCGCTCTTCACTTACCTCTGCCCCTTCGCACCGCCTGTTATCTTCCCCAACACCCAATAAGAAAGTTTTGGCATTTCGATGTTTCTTCGTATTTGCAATCGCCTTTGTTCTCTCAATGAGTGGCTTGGTGCCATTTTCAGCGCAAATGAACAAGGCCCATGCCCAATCTTCAGAATATGCACATTCAAACTCTCTTTATGAAGCGAACCTTTATAAAAAGCGGATTTTGCGAGCGCGCCAATCAGAGAATTTGCCAATTGATGAATGGATTAGAAAAGCAATTGTTGAGCGCGGCAAAGACCCTGAATTAGCCAGGCAATCTTATGAAGCGGCGTTAAAGCTGGCTTCAGAAAAGTCCTCACTTTGGTTAGAGCTTTCTAAAACCATTCAAGCGATCTCGCTTGCCAAACCTCGCAACTATAACCGCCACCAACTTTATAGAGATGGAACAGCGGCGAGTTATAATGCTTATCGCTATGCAACTTCAGAAGCTGTGAAAGCAGATGCGCTTGGCGTTTTGGCTGGATTTTTAAAGGCACGTTCCTATTGGCGCCCCGCGCTTGATGCTTATAAAGCTAGTTTAAACCTGCAACCTGATGAAGCTTTGGCGAAAATTTACAAGCAGCTTCGGGCAGAAAAAGGCTTTCGTATCACTAATTATAAGATGAATTCAGACCTGTTGAACCCACGGCTTTGTGTGCAGTTTTCAGAAAATCTTTTTGCGCGTGGAACTGATTATTCAACTTTTGTGAAAATTGAAAATCAAGACCCTGATGGGGTGCGGGTTGAGCGCCGCCAAATTTGTATTGATGGGTTTAAACATGGTGCGACTTATAAAGTGTCAATTCGCCAAGGATTACCTTCTGTTGTTGGCGAGCAGCTTTTAAAAACCTCTGACC
>CAXIBI010000129.1:0-7129 GCA_964022305.1 uncultured Hyphomicrobiales bacterium
CAGCCACATAGCGCCAGCGATCGAGACGGACTTGATTGAGTTTGTCAGACCCTTTTAGCAAGATAATCGGTTTGTTCACTGATGACGCCAGCAGATATTGTTCAGCCACTGTGAGCTCGTTCGCGGGTTTGCCGAAGATGATGCGTGAGGTGATCTCTATGCCTTGCAGGTCTTGACCACCGGTTCTGTGAGCAAGCCAAAGGTGATTGGCGGACCATTGTTTCAACAGCTCCATATTGCCGCCTCTTGTTAGCTCCCAGAAGAAGACTGGAGCGTTCCACCATTCAAGCATTTTGCGGCGAAGTTTATCGAAACTGTTTTCAGACCGGCTTGGGGGTGCGGCGTGATAAACGCGCACCAACTGCATAGGCAAGGTTGAGCCGCCAACACCAAAGGCAAGCTTTTTGGCTTTATAAGAGCGGATGGCCGTTGTGTATGGAATTTTCATAACGCCAATGATGTCGATGCCGAAGGGGTTAAACAGACCGCCTAGGTGACGGTCTTCATGATAAGTCAGGCACTTCCAGAAATGGTCGGGTACTGTGTGGACGGGTATGGATTTATGATCTGGGTTGGCGACGTAATTCAGTTCATCAAACACGATCGGTTTGCCGCTGGTATTGAGGTCTCTTTTAGAATCCATATTCGGGTCAAAGGTGCCGATGAAGTGACCATCTTTTTCATAAATCGCGGTGCCGAGCCAGCGCTCTGATGCGTAATGAATTTGAGGGCCCAACCAGATGGAGCCAGCCCAACCTCTAATGGGGGCGAAAACATAAACAAGAAAAACTGCAAAAAGACAATAAAAGAAGATGGTGCCCGTGATGTATCTCAAGGGGCCCAAGTTGGGGTTAAACACAATCACGCTGATGATCAGGCGTATAGTGCCCTGCACCAGGCTTGCGAGCCAATGCATGATTGATATGAGTGCGGAGAAAAAACTTAACACTTTAAAAGCCTACGCAGTAAAAATCGATTTTTCTTAAGTTAGCTCTTGTTTGGCTGAGTTTTATGCCTTTTTTAAGGCTTTATTTCTCTCACGGGCGATGGCAGCGAAGCTGCCGCCCTGCGAGGGCGCGGCGCTAAGCGCCGACGGCCATTCGGCCTACGTTTTTCGCTCTCAGCTGATTGAGGGAGGAGTTTTTGGTTAAATAAAACTATCTAGATAGCGTTTTGGGCGAAGGGGATGAAGGTGACTAGGTCGCCTTGTTTCACACTTGTGGTGGCTTCATCGATTTCTATGATGCCATCAGCTGTTGTCAGTGAGCGTATGATGCCGGAGCCGTCTTGGGTGAATTTTTTGGCGTAAGTTATACCATCTTCGATTTTTAAGCTGCCGCGTAAAAACTCTCTTCTATCAGGTTTCTTTTTTGGAATTTCAAAATCGGCTTTGACTTGGAATTTGTGTGGGCTTTGCCATTCGAGCCCAGAGAGGCGATTGATGATGGGAATGGCATAAAGAAAAAAGCAGATAAATGCCGCAACTGGATTACCGGGTAGGCCAATGAAAAGGGTGTCGCCTATTTGACCGAAACTCATTGGCCGGCCAGGTTTAATGGCCAGTTGCCACATGTGCTGCTTGCCGAGTGTTTGTAGGGAAGTGATGATGTGATCTTCTTCACCTTTGCTTGCGCCGCCTGAGGTGATGATCACATCGTGTGTTTCAGCGGCTCTTGCAAGTGTCTCTTGAATTTTGTTGGCGTCGTCTTCGATGATGCCAAGATCGGTAATATCGCACTGGCTCGACTGAGCGAGGGATTTGAGCATGGGGCGGTTTGAGTCATACACAGCGCCTAAGTGAAACTCGTCACCAGCTGATAAAATTTCATTTCCTGTTGAGAGTATCGCAAGGCGTGGTTTTTTATGGACCGTGATTTCATCTATGCCAGCAGACGCAATAGCCGCGATGTGACGACTGGTGAGTTTTGTGTTTTCTTGGACGATGACTGCGTTTTCAGCTGTATCTTCCCCAGTTTGGCGTACATTGGCGCCTTGTTTTAATCCGGGTGGTATGGTGACAGATGTTTCCCCGCCGGATGCTTCATCTAAGGTGACATCTTCTTGCATGACAACTGTGTCTAGATCCGTTGGCATAACGGCACCGGTGAAGATGCGTGTGGCTGATTTATCTGGTGTTTGTTCAAGCAGGGGGGCACCGGCGATTACTCTATTTGTAACCGGCATTGTTGTCCCATCATCTTTTGAATAATCACTATAGGTAAAGGCATAGCCATCGACAGCGGCGTTTCTATGAGCTGGAATGGGGCGCGGGGCTGAGATGCTTTTGGCTAAAATTCTGCCCGCCCCGTCTTCTAGTTTAATGTTTTCTGAAAGGTTTAGGGGGCTGATATTTTGTTTTAGAATCCCTAGCGCCTCAGCATGGGTGAGGCGGTCTTTATCGTGTAGGAAACAGTCATCTATTTGTTTAGGGGTCATTTTATGTGTCTATCAGCTGTAATTTCTACAAGTTTAACTGGGAGTTGAGTTTATTTTTGTTTTAACGCACAATTTTTCCGATCCTTGTTTCATTCCGGTTGGATTGTGCTCTAATTCGTTGGTTTTTAGACGAAAGAGATTAGTTTTTTAACCCTCTTTCCTTGAAATTCGTTGCATCTAGCTATTTATATGTCAAGAGCGGAAATAGTGCTTTGCGCCTGAGGGCAGAGCACTGTAAAAATGAATAAAAATATTAATTTTAAGCTGTTTCAGGATTAGTTTTAGAAAGGGAGCCATTAATGGCCGGTCTTACAAAAGAAAAAATATTAGATGCACTCAAGACCATTCAATTTGAGGGTGGTGAGAATATTGTGGATCGGGGTTTGGTTTCTGAAGTGGTGATCGCAAATGGCAAGGTATATTTTGCCCTTGATGCAGGCTCTGAGGACCCTTCGAAATTCGAGCCTTATTGTCGAAAAGCTGAAGACGTTGTTGGTGAGCTTGAGGGGGTTACGTCTGTTGGGGTGACTGTGACAGCTGAGCGCAAACAAGCGAATGGCTCTCAAGCAAATGGAGGGCAGGGGAATGGGCATTCTCATGGCAATGGACATGCAGCTGGGCAACAACAAGGGCAAGGTGCTGTTGGCCAAGCTATCCCTGGTGTGAAGCATATTATTGCTGTGGCTTCTGGTAAAGGCGGGGTTGGTAAATCAACCACGTCTGTGAACTTAGCAATGGGGCTTAAGGCTCAAGGTCTTAAGGTCGGTATTTTAGATGCTGATGTTTATGGGCCATCTATGCCCCGCTTGCTCGGGCTTAATGAAGAGCCAAAAACCGGGCCGAATAATGAAATTTTAGCGCTTGAGGCTTATGGCGTTAAGGTGATGTCTATGGGCTTTATGGTGGCTGAGGGCACACCTGTTGTATGGCGCGGGCCGATGGTGATGTCTGCTTTGGGGCAGATGATCAATAAAGTGACCTGGGCACCTTTGGATGTTTTGGTGATCGACATGCCACCAGGCACTGGTGATGTGCAGCTTACAATTGCGCAACAAACACCGCTTTCAGGCGCTGTTATTGTTTCAACCCCGCAAGATTTGGCGCTGATTGATGCACGCAAGGGCATTAATATGTTTGCGCAAGTGAATATTCCTATTTTAGGTCTTGTTGAGAATATGAGTTACTTTCTTTGTCCATCTTGTGGGGAGCGTTCTGATATTTTCGGCCATGGCGGTGCGAAAGAAGAAGCGCTTAAAATTGGTGCTGACTTTTTGGGCCAAGTGCCATTGCATATGGATATTCGTGAAACGTCTGATGCGGGGCGCCCTATTGTGGCGACGAACCCTGAAAGTGCTGAAGCGCAAGCTTATATTGAAATTGCCAAGAAAATCTGGACGCAACTTGATGCTCAGGGTGAAGAGACAAGAGTTGCTGCCCCTAAGATCGTGATTGAATAAGTGACCTTTTTAGCTAAGGAAATATAAGTTATGTCGACAGGAAATGGTTCATCTCATAATGGTTCCGGCGGTAATGGTCTTTCTGATGTGGCGCGGGTTGATCAGAGTATTAATGATCAGTTGGTGCCAAGCGAGATTAGGTTATCTCATTCTCGTGATTGTCTTATTGTGACTTTTAATGATCACCCGTTCGAACTCTCTGCAGAATATTTGCGTGTGTTTAGCCCAAGTGCTGAAGTGCAGGGTCATAGTGAGGCAGAGCGCAAGTTGCAATTTGGGAAATCCAAGGTGTTGGTTACTCAGATTGAGCCGGTCGGAAATTATGCTTTGCAGATCCATTTTAGTGATGGGCATAATTCTGGTTATTATAGTTGGGCTTATCTTTATAAACTTGGTACAGAGCGCGATATTTTGTGGGCTGGTTATTTGGCTGAGTTGGAAGATGCGGGATTAAGTCGCTAAAGCGTGTTGTTTTTTGTCTCACGGGCTATTCTGCTGCTATAGCTGCAGGCCCTCCGACGGGCGGTGCTAAGCACCGGGCAGCTGGCGCTGCCATGTCCGTGCTCTGAAAAAGAGCACTCCCTTCTTTGTGAAGCTAATTGAAAAACATATAGTTTATGAATTTATAAGAACGCTATGTGTTCTAGAGTTTTTTTGGGTTATCGTGATTTTGACATAAACCTTCTATCTTATGTTGTTGGTTTAATGATCTGCGTTAGCAAAAATAAATATTTATAACAAGAGGTTATGTGATGGATTTTGTTGGTAAGTCCTTATTAAATAAAGGCTTTATAGGTGCTGGTTTGGCGTTAGGCTTGACTGTTTTTGGGATGCCTTCACTTGCTAGTGCTGAGAAAATTTTCATCTCTATTGGAACGGGTGGACCAACTGGCGTTTATTTTGTTGCAGGCAATAAAATTTGTGATTTGATGAACAAGGCTGCTGACAAGAACGGTAAAGCTGTTCGCTGTAATGCGCCATCATCAGGTGGTTCGATTTATAATATCAATGCCATTCGCTCAAAAGAGCTTGATTTTGGTGTTGCCCAATCTGATTGGCAATATCATGCCTATAAGGGGACAAGCAAATTTAAAGGCAACCAGTTAGAGAGCATTCGTGCTGTGTTCTCGCTCCATGCTGAGCCGTTTCAAATTTTGGTCTCTAAAGGGTCTGGTATCAAGTCTTGGGAAGACCTTAAGGGCAAGCGAGTGAATATTGGCAATGCGGGCTCTGGCCAGCGGGGGACGTTTGAAACTCTCTTGAAAGCTTATGGCACTGATAAGAGTTATTTCTCTCTAGCAACGGAACTGAATTCAACTGAACAAGCAGGTGCGCTTTGTAATGGGAACATTGATGCGTTTGGATATTCTGTTGGTTTCCCCAATGCCGGTGTGGCGCAGGCAACAGATGGTTGTGAGGCGCGGATTATTTCTTTAACTGGTGCTCCGGTAAAAAAATTGGTTGAGGAGCGGCCATTTTATAGCTTTACAAAAATTCCAACTGGGACTTACTCAACAGTGACTGAAGATGTGACAACATTTGGACCGCACGCCACTTTGGTGACACGGGCAGATGTTTCTGACGATGTTGTTTATGGTTTGGTGAAAGCGGTTTTTGAAGGGATTGAGAGTTTTAAGAAATATCATCCGGCGTTCCGTGTGCTTGATCCTAAAACTATGGTGAAAGATGGCTTATCAGCACCGCTGCACCCTGGTGCTTTGAAATATTATAAAGAACGAGGCTGGGTGAAGTAATATTCATTTTAGAAATTTAGCTATAGTTTTGAAAGGCCTCTTAATATGGGAGGCCTTTTTTTATGGTTCTTGCAGTTTTTATTTAAGGGTGCTTCAGTAAGGGTGAATGGTCATAGATGGGGGCTAATGGGACATGACTTTAAAACAAGATGAAATGCTGGCTGATGATGTTGCTGCTGCGCTTGATAAGGAGCGGGGGGATTTTCATCTTGCGCAGCCTTACGCTACTTTGGTTGCTGGCATTGCTTTGCTTTGGGCGTTATTTCAGCTTTGGATTGCCTCGCCGCTCCCCTTTTGGCTTGAGGTTGGCTTGCCAACGGGCATTGCAGCGCGGGGCATCCATCTTGGGTTTGCTTTTGCGCTTTGTTTTTTAAGCTTTGGGGCTGTGTTTAGCAAAGCTGATGGATTGGGGCGGCCGAGCTTCTTTTCACTTCTCTTGTGCTTTCTATCGGTTTTTGTGGCGCTTTATGTGTGGGGGAATTATGAGGCGATTTCTACGCGCGCTGGGTTGATTGCTAAGACCAATCTGTTTGGCTATGAGATCCCTTATGAGGCGGTGTTTGGTTGGATTGGGCTGATCTTATTGTTAGAGGCCACACGGCGTGCTGTGGGCTTGCCATTAGCTATCGTTGCATTTGTGTTTTTGCTCTATTCAATTTTTGGGCCCTATATGCCTGATCTTATAGCTCACAAGGGCGTGGGGCTAACGGGC
This sequence comes from uncultured Hyphomicrobiales bacterium, assembly GCA_964022305.1. Classification (GTDB taxonomy): domain Bacteria; phylum Pseudomonadota; class Alphaproteobacteria; order Rhizobiales; family HXMU1428-3; genus HXMU1428-3. Next base: position 6,360 of record CAXIBI010000129.1, read on the forward strand.
TTGGCGAATTATCAATGGCTGACCGACCAGGGTGTGTTTGGCATACCGATTGATGTGGCTGTTCGGTTTATTTTTCTCTTTGTTGTGTTCGGTGCCGTTTTAGATCGGGCGGGCGCTGGGCAGTTTTTTATTGATTTAGCGTTGAGTTTGGTGGGGCGCTATCGAGGGGGGCCTGCGAAAGCCTCTGTGCTGGCTTCTGGAATGACAGGTATGGTTTCTGGTTCATCTATTGCCAATACGGTGACTACGGGTACGTTTACGATCCCGCTGATGAAGCGTACGGGGCTTTCACCTGAGCGTGCTGGTGCGATTGAGGTTGCAGCTTCAGTAAACGGGCAAATCATGCCGCCGATTATGGGGGCGGCTGCTTTTGTGATGGCTGAGCTATTGGGCATTAGCTATTTTGACGTGATTACTCATGCGTTTGTGCCAGCGGTGATTTCTTACATTGCGCTGTTTTACATTGCTGATCTTGAAGCTCAGCGATTGGGGCTTAAACCTGTTCGCTCAAAAGATGATCCTGCTTCTAGGGGACCGTCAGCTTGGCAATTGCTCAAACAAGATGGATATTATCTTTTACCGCTTGTGTTGATGGTTTATCTGCTTGTTGGTGCGCGGATGACGACAGGTAGCGCTGTGTTTTGGGCGATTATCTCTCTCTTTGGTATTTTATTGGTGCGTGAAGTTTTGCGCGCGCGCGGTGATGTCCTCTCTGGCTTAAAACAAGGCGGCGTTCTTATTGTCGAGGGGCTCATTCAAGGGGCTAAGAA
>CAXIBI010000130.1:0-7107 GCA_964022305.1 uncultured Hyphomicrobiales bacterium
TCAGTCAATGCGAAACCAAGTAGTAGGTTTGTGAATTGACCTGGAGCTGCTGAAGGGTTGCGTAGTGCACCAGCAAGATAGTTACCAAAGATCAAACCAAGACCAATACCTGCGCCGCCCATACCGAGACACGCAATACCAGCACCAATAAATCTAGCTGCTTCAACTTCCATTTTAGGCTCCTTTAGTTTCGAAATAGCTGTAATTCATTAAAATTGAATTCGTTGTTAAGAACATTCCATCTATTTTTCACTTAGATGAAATGCTCTAAATTTTTTAAAAGTTAGTGTGACGGGTGCATAGCATCCCGAAGATAAATACAAGTTAGCGTTGCAAACACAAAGGCTTGTAGAAACGCTACCAAAAACTCAAGTGCTGTTAGTGCTACGCCAATTGCAAAAGGCATAACAGCTGCCAACACACCTAATGTTCCTAGTGATCCGAGGCTGATGATAAAACCAGCAAACACTTTCATCGCGACGTGACCAGCCAACATATTCGCAAAAAGACGAAGCGATAAGCTAATTGGACGTGACAAGAAAGAGATAACCTCGATTGGTACCAAAATAGGTAACAACACAACAGGTACATCAGGAATAAATAATTTTAGAAAACCAAACCCATGCTTGAAAAAGCCATAGCCTACAACAACTGTCATCACAAGCATTGCAAGTGCAAAGGTAACGATCAAGTGACTGGTGACTGTAAAAGCATGTGGAATTGGGATAATACCAAATAGATCTGCTGGCAAGAGGCCAATTACGTTACAGAACAGAACAAAAATAAAGAGTGTGAAAACAAGAGGGAAGAATTTCATCCCTTCTGCGCCCAGAATTTGTCTGACGAGGTTGGCGATGAACTCGTACATCATCTCTGCAACTGATTGGAGGCGACCTGGAACCAACGCTCTGCCGCGCATGCTAAAAATCAAAAAAGCCGCGCTTAGACCAACAGCTAGGACCATATATAAAGTGGAGTTTGTGAAAGATGCGTCAATACCAAAGATTTCCATTGGAAATAACGTCTTAATTTCAAACTGGTGAATTGGGTCTAGACCGCCTTGTTCACTTGCCACGTTGCATCTCCATTTTAAGTTGCGCTTCAGGTTGGCTTTTTTGTGCTTCAGATGCCCACTAGGCATCCGCAAAAGCAACCACGCTATTTAATTTGCTCTTCAGTTGTCTTTCTTAGTGTGGCTTCAGTTTCCCACTAGAAACCGCCACAAGCATCCGCAAAAACAACCGCAATATTTTTATCACCCAAATACACCGGTAAAAATATTACCGAAACTGGACTTTAATCTTATAGTTTCACTGATTGTCGCCTGTTTCACTGGTTTCATCAGCTTGCTGTTCTTTTTTGGTTAGTCGCAAAACATTATTTATTCCTGCGCCAAAGCCCAATAGCATAAATAGAATGAGCCATAGCGGCTTCGTATCAAACCACGTATCAAATTGCCATCCTAAAAATGCACCAACAAGAACTGCGACCACAAATTCTGTTCCCATACGCATGGCTTTGCCCATAGAACTTCCAGCTTGGTTCGACGGCTCATTCGCCTTCGTTTTCTGGATGGTGTCCATTTGCTCCTTTAATTGACCAAAACGTCCCTCTAGGGATTTATCCCCTTTTAAGGTGCTTTTTTCATCTTGATCAGATGGAGATGGCATAGATACCTCGTATTTTGGGCCCTATATATTTGCGTGGTCATAGCTCCCTCAGCGGGCTGGACCATAGTCTTGCCATTATGTGCTGTCAAGCGCTCCGACGTGCTTTTGCGACATTTGTCGCGATTTAATTTTTTAAATTTATAATTATTTTGATTTTTCGGCTAAAAATTGCATTTAGAGCCCTAAAAAAAGAGCTATTGAAGAGAAAATTTGATTATTTTTTAAGGCATCAAAAGAGATGACACAGTTTCAATGAAACTTATGGCGCTTTTGCTTCAATTGCGAGCGCATGAATGTCCTCACGCAATTCGTCTTTAAGTATTTTATTGATAATTTGATGGATTTGCAGTCTGCTTTTACCCATAAACTCTTCTGATACCACTTTCACCCGAAAATGACTCTCTCCTGTCCCAGGTGAGCCTGCATGACCAGCGTGCATATGACTTTCGTTTATAACTTCTAAAGATTGAGGCTTTAATGAGCTTTCAAGCTTCTCATTTATAATTTCTACTAGTGGACGTTTTGTTGGTCTATGGTCTGACATTTCTGAAGGACTTTCTAAATTTTCTTCTCTAATTAGCGTTTTTGTTTCGATCTTATGTTTTCGTAAGGATAAAATTAAGCTATAGTGCCACGCCCTTTGAGAAAGATGCTCCTCTTAATTGCGGTAAGATGATCTCAACTGACGGGTTTGATTTTTTAAAGCTCTTTTACGACACTTGTGTTTCTGGAGTTTGATAGCACAGTAAATTAATTTGATCACTTTTTTGATTTGATCATCTAACGTTCGATTTTGTCTTAAAACTTAAGTTATTTGTTGAAGTGATTTAAATTAAAGCCAAAATTTTCACCCTATTGCCAAGTTTTTATTTTATGAAATTTGTCAGATAGATTTTAATCCACCATCACTTAGGCAACTAATTTTTTGGTGGCAAGCACATATAGGTTTTTATGAAACTTTCTTCGAAATATTTTGATTCTATACGCGTTAAACCGGAGGATGACCGCTCTAAACAAGAAAGCGGTGTTAAATGTAATTGGCGCGGCTGTGAGCGACCTGGCAAATTTCCGGCACCAAAGGGACGGGATAAAGAAGGCGAATATTATCTTTTTTGCCAGCACCATGTGCGCGAATATAACAAGAAATATAATTATTTTGTTGGAATGGATGCTGACGATATTGTCGACTATCAAAAAGAAAATGCAACAGGTCATCGTCCAACCTGGGCCTTTAAAGAAAAAGAGGCTCTTAAAAAAGGGCAACGCTCGATCCATGACCCTTTAAACTTTATTGAGGAAGAAGAGGCTGATACAGCGCCTAAAACTGCAGGCGGTCGCCGACTTCGTAATATGGAGCGTAAATCACTTGATGATCTCGGATTACCTGCCAGTGCATCGAAGGAAGATATCAAAACCCGCTATAAAGAGCTTGTTAAACGGCATCATCCTGATTTGAATGGTGGTGATCGTAATTCTGAAGATAAACTAACCGATGTTATCACGGCTTATAATTATTTGAAAAAAGTTGGTATGGTCTAAAGACAATACGCCCGTTAGTACTGTTGCGAAAGCGAAAATGGGTATTAATATAACAAAATGCCGATCTCGAATTAACCAGCTAGAGCGTTCCGCCTAAAGTTGTTTTAGGACAGTGTGAAACGCCACTAGAAGGAATGCTAAAACAAAAGACTGAGAAGCATTTCTTTGAATTCATCAAAAAGAGACTGCTTTAAAAAAATGGATTGTTTTAAATGACCGCACTGAATATCCCTGCCGAAGAAATGATGCCAGATACCGAAGTTTCTGTTCAAGACATGTTTGGCTTTGAAAGTAATTTACATGTCCCTGCATTTAAAGACCCGAATACGCATGTTCCCGACATCGACGAAGATTATCTCTTTAATCGTGAAGTTACGCTCGCGATTTTAGCGGGGTTTAAACATAATCGCCGTGTGATGGTGCAGGGCTATCACGGCACAGGTAAATCAACACATATTGAGCAAGTGGCTGCCCGCTTGAACTGGCCTTGCGTGCGGGTGAACCTTGATAGTCATGTCAGCCGGATTGATTTGGTTGGTAAGGACGCTATTGTTTTAAAAGACGGTAAGCAAATCACTGAGTTTAAAGAAGGTATTCTTCCTTATGCTCTCCAATCGAACACAGCTCTGGTGTTTGACGAATATGACGCTGGCCGGGCTGATGTGATGTTTGTTATTCAGCGGGTTCTCGAAGTTTCAGGTAAATTGACCCTGCTTGATCAAAGTAAAGTTATTCGCCCACATCCTGCCTTTCGGTTATTTGCAACAACCAACACCATCGGACTTGGCGATACCTCAGGCCTTTATCATGGTACTCAACAAATCAACCAAGGCCAGATGGACCGTTGGTCTATTGTTGCTACGTTGAATTATCTCCCTCATGTTGATGAAGTTGAAATTGTGAAAGCTAAAGTCAAAGACCTAGCTGACAGTGAAAAAGGAGCTGAGACCATTGCTAAAATGGTTCGGGTTGCTGACTTAACACGAAGCGCGCTAATCAATGGTGACCTATCAACTGTGATGAGCCCGCGGACAGTGATCACCTGGGCAGAAAATGCAACCATTTTTGAAGATGTTGGCGTTGCCTTCCAACTCAGCTTTTTAAATAAATGTGATGAGTTAGAGAAAGGTCTTGTTTCAGAATTTTATCAAAGATGTTTTGATGAAGACCTTCCGCAATCGACTGCGAATTTAACTCTTGGTTGATTTTTAGGATCTTAGTTTTGGTTTAAAATTTAGGATGTCTTTAATACATGCCTGCGCCCTCAGAGAAAAATACCAAAGCGAATGATAAATTTCGCGACGCTTTAAAAGGAACGGCGCGTGCTGTTTCTGGCAAAGCTGAGTTGCAACTGACCTTTGGTAATGATGGCCCGACATTGGTGGGTGATGCCATGCTCATCCCTGACATGCCGATGAAGCCAACCTATAAAGACATCCAAGAAATACGCGGTATGACAGATAGCCTTAGTTTAAAGGCAAGCTGTCATAATTCGAGCCAGCATTTAAAACGCGTGCCACATGATGCGGAAGCGCGTAAGATTTATGATGTGCTTGAAGAGGTGCGTTATGAGACTATTGGCTCGCGGTGCATGTCAGGCATGGAAGAAAATTTGTGGGCCCGTCAACAATGTGAGTTAGAAAGACAATATGTAAACCCTGTCTTCAGTAAAGAGGATGTGCCCTTACACCATGCTCTTAGTTTGCTTGCACGAGAAGCCATGCAAGGTAAACCTCTTGACGGCAAAGCTGCTTTTATTGCTGAACCTTGGAGACAAGACCTCAAAAAATATTCAGATAACCTATTTGAGAATTTAGCTAAAGTTATTGATGACCAAGACGCTTATTCAGTTGAGGTTCTTAATCTGCTTAAAACTCTTAATATTGAAACAGGCTCTGACCAAACCGGTGAGAATGAGGGAGAGTCTGAAGAGGAAGTGGTCACCGAAGACGCTGATGAAAAACTTGAAAATGATGACAGCGGCTTGCCAGAAGAGGATGGTAATGAAGGTGAGACCGATCAATCTGATGATACGGAAGGTGATGAAAGAGAGGACACTGAGTATAACGATCAGTCTATGAGTGATGGTGAAGCAGAACAGCAAACCAACCCAGCGCAAGAACAAGCGGCCATCCCAAATTATTCTGTTCTCGAAGTGCCTGAAGCCTTTGGCTATAAAATTTTTACCAAACGATTTGATGAAGTTGTGGCGGCAGAAGATTTAGCCCAATCTAATGAACTTGAGCGCTTGCGGACATTGCTTGATCGGCAATTAGAAAGTTTGAATAGAGCCGTTTCTCGCTTGGCCAATAAATTACAGCGCAAGCTTTTAGCGCAGCAAAACCGAGCTTGGGAATTCGATTTAGAAGAAGGTGTTTTGGATGCAGCCCGGTTATCCCGTGTGGTGACAGATCCTTTATCGCCGCTTTCTTTCAGGCAAGAAGCTGACACGGATTTCCGCGATACGGTTGTAACTTTGCTGATTGATAATTCTGGCTCCATGCGTGGCCGGCCGATTATGATTGCTGCAAGCTGCGCCGATATTTTTGCCCGCACATTAGAGCGGTGCGGCGTAAAGGTTGAAATTTTAGGCTTTACTACTAAGGCCTGGAAGGGAGGCGACTCACGTGAGGCTTGGGAGAAAGCTGGCAAACCTGGGCAACCGGGACGGTTAAATGATATTCGTCATATTGTTTACAAAACGGCTGACACGCCTTGGCGGCGCGTGAAGAATAATTTAGGCCTGATGATGCGCGAAGGCCTGCTTAAAGAAAATATTGATGGCGAGGCCTTAACCTGGGCTCATAAGCGTTTACTCGCCCGGCCTGAACAGCGCCGGATCTTAATGGTGATTTCTGATGGGGCACCAGTTGATGATTCAACTTTGAGTGTAAATCCGTCCAATTTCCTCGAGCAGCATTTGCGCAATGTCATTGATGAAATTGAAAAGCGCTCCAAAGTTGAGCTCATTGCTATCGGCATTGGTCATGATGTGACGCGCTATTACAAACGCGCTGTGACCATTACAGACGCTGAGGATTTGGCTGGCGCCATGATTGATAAACTCACCGAACTTTTTGATGAAAAAAGTAAAAAGTAGAAGTTTTTCTCTCTCACGGCTATTCCACCGCTGAAGCGGTGGGCCTCCGAGAGGCGGCGCTAAGCGCCGGACGCCCCTGGCATCATGTCCCATTGCCCGAAATGGGCAATGCTCCTTCTTCGTATGGATGGTTTGTTATTAATCACATAAAAAAAACCGGTCCTTTTTGAGACCGGTTTTCTTTTTTCTATTCCGTTTATTCTTTAGATCCTAGCGGCGGAATTTGCGACGGACATTTCTGCGGAATTTGCGACCTTTTTTAAATTTCTTAAACTTAAAGTGACCTCTGTAGAATTTATGACCATAGTAACCGCGGTTGTATTTGTGGCCGTAATTGTAACCGTAGTAATGTTTGTGGCCGAAACCCTTTTTCCATCCACCAGCGCTGGCGTCACTTGCTGATGCTGTTAGTGCTGTAAAGCTGATTGTTAAAACTGCGAGTGCGCTGACGATCATTGTTTTTAAAGTATTCATTTCTCTATCTCCGTTATGTCTTTAATCTGTTTGCGCTTCGCTTTATTGCCCCGCGCTGTTGATGTTTAGACATTAGGAGATCCGTGAAAGAATAGATGTGTGAATTATCACACTGTGAATTATTCGCTGATTTGTCTAGAAAAAGCTGTTTTGTTGAGGTTTAGTACTCTTCGCTTAGGATTTTAGATTATAATAAACTAAAGCTATGATCAGGTCCTGTTGACAAATTGGATTTGGTATTTGGTTTCTCGACAAGTGGGCAGAGTTAGGAGGAAAAGCGATGACAGAGTGGCTCTCTTTCGAGATTTTTCGACGCGGCTCTGC
>CAXIBI010000131.1:0-7031 GCA_964022305.1 uncultured Hyphomicrobiales bacterium
TTTTCAAAGGTGATTTCGCCTTGTTTGAGCTCAAGTTGTTTAGCGTCTGGTTTTTCTTTTAGCTCGACTTCGCGGTCGATGATGCCGTAAACTCGGCTTGCGGCTGCAACACCTTCTTGAATGGCTGTTTGTAAAGTGGCGAGGGATTTTAGGGGTTGATAGATCAACATTGCTGAGGCCATGAAGGCGGTGAACTGACCTAAGGTGACATCGCCTTTGATGCCATTTGTCCCTGCATAGTAAATAACGAGAGCAAAGCCGAGGCCAGTTAAGAGTTCAACGGCGGGGCTTGAAATTGCGCGGGCTCTTGTGCCGCGCATGGTGTATTCCATTGCACGATTTATTACGGCCTCTGCGCGGTTGAGTTCTTTTTGTTCTTGGCCGTAGGCCCGCACAATCCGTAAGCTTCTTAGGGTTTGAGAAATAAGCGTTGAAAGTTCACTTGTTTCGACAAGACCTTTTTTGGTGGAGCTATGCATTTTTTTGCGTTGGCGCGAAAGTAGATAAACACCAACGGGTAAGGCGATCATGATCATGATCGCCATTTTCCAATCAATCCAGAACATAACTGCTGTAAGTGCTACGACCTTGAGTGAATTTTCAACGAGTGCGACGAGCGCTCTACTTGCTGTGTTTCTAATCAGGTTAGCGTCATTTAAAAAGCCGGCCAGGAACCTGCCTGAATGAACACCTTCAATCCAACTGAGATCGGCTTTGGTTAAACGATCAAACATCTGTATGCGCATGTCAGCGACAAACTTTTCTCCTAAAAACCCTACAGTGACATTTGAGAGATATTCAGAAAAGGTTTTCAGGGTGGTGACAATGATAACGGCTGCGCAAATCAAAAAGATCATGGATGTATCTTTATTGATGAAAATATCATCTGTTGCTCGTTGAATGAGCAGTGGGACAGCACCAGTTGTGCCAGCAGAGACGACCATGGCGAGGCTGGATAAAATAAGCAGTTTCATGCGCGGGCGAAGATGCTCTTCCCAAATCCTTTTTGCGACAGCCTTCGTCGTGTAATCTTCGGTCAGGATGTCATTTTCGCGATCCGCTAATTTATTATCAGAAAAGAGTTTTTCAGCCACGAGATCTTTTGTCCGCTTCACTTAATTTTATTCAAGCACGGTTATAGGACGTCTAGTGAGATAACACCAGAGTTCTATGTGAATTGACTTAACTTTTAAGGTTTTTGTCTAACACAATATGGTGATGTTTTAGCTCAAAGACGTATTAAGCATCTTCAGGATCGAGCAAACGGTGCATATGCACGATAAAATAGCGCATATTTGCGTTGTCGACCGTGCTCTGGGCCTTTTCTTTCCAGACATTATAGGCGCTTGCATAATTTGGATAAATACCAACTATGTCCAAGTCTTCCAGATCTTTAAAGGTAATATTTTCAAGGTTTGTTAATTCGCCGCCGAATACTAGGTGCAATAGTTGTTCTTGTTATTTCCTTTGAAAGTATATGCGCTTTACTTTATTGCAGTTTCAGTTTTTTTGATAATGGTGTTGTAGAGTGGGTTTGTACAGGCGACTACACTTGGATGGCGCAGATTTTCATTGTTATAGGTGATGAATTGGCCATCATGAGTGCTCATTTTACCACCGGCTTCTTCCAAAATGAGGTGAGCGGCGGCGATATCCCAATCATTTTTAGGGGTTAGGGAGATTGTGGCGTCAGCAGCGCCGCTTGCGATGAGGGCTATTCTATAGGCCATAGAATATCTCCAGCTGCGGTTTTGCGGTTTTTCTTCTTCTGTGAAAACGCGATTAAAATGCCCTTTTGATGAAATAATATGGGCTTTAGCGAGGTCTGTTGTATTGCTCACGCTGATTTTATCATCGTTTAAAAAAGCGCCTTTGCCGACTTCTGCGCTAAACAGCTCTGATTTTGCAGGGTTATAGACAACGCTTAAAATGGGGCGATTATGTTCGACTAGGGCTGCAACTATGGTCCAATCAGGTTTGTGATCTAGGAAACCTCTTGTGCCGTCAATAGGATCTATAATCCAGATATAAGGTGCGCCCAATCTCTCATCATCAATGGGGCTTTCTTCGGAGAGCCATTTTATGGATTTGTCTAGTTTGCTCAGATCTTCTTGTAAGATGGCGTTGACGGCGTGATCTACTTCTGAGACTTGGCTGCCATCTTTTTTGATATCTATTTGAACCTCTTTGCCAAAATGCTCCATGGCTTTTGATCCAGCTTTTAACACTGAGGTTTTCAGCTGATCTAATAGGCCGTCTCTTTGAAGCATGAAGCTTGGTCCTTTTTTTGCTTCGGTTGCCTACTAGCAACCGCAATATGCGCTTCAGATGCTTTTTTTGATTGGCCTTCAGGTTTCCCACTAGAAACTGGGGCGGCATCTGCAATATGAGTTTTAGGTTAGACTAAAGTTTAGAGCATGTTCTATGCAGTATTTATTCCATTTTTGCGCGATTGCAAACGGATAATTTACCATTTCTCTTAAGAGTAAAAACATGTGTTTCTGGCATACTCCTTTGTAATGACCCATAAAGATGGTCAACTCAGGGAGTTAACAGTGAGGCGTAAATCGCAAGGAGATGGCTGGGGCTTTGTTCCAGCTCTCCAATCGAAGCCCCTTTTCCCCAAAAGTTTAATTTCACGTTTTTCTTTAGTGCCAACGGCTGCTAGGGACGTGCTAACTTTTGCCGGAATTGATGTTGTGATAAGTCGGAAAGCTTTGGCTTTCCGACGGCACAGCTTTGGGATTTTTAAAGAGATAAAGCGTGTTGCTCTGCAAGATTATATCGGTGTTGCAGTGCATTATACACCTGCGCCTGAGAGATGGCGGTTTGCTGACCTCAAAACGCTCAGTGGTTATCGCCCTTTTATTCCTTCGTTTCTTAAATCTTTTATTTCTAAAAAAGTAACCCCTAAAATACACGATGGAAAGTTTCAGCAGGCTATTGATGTGTTGTTTGCCGAGGATGTTCCTTTTAAAGATAAGCAAGAAGGTGTGGTCTCGCTTTATTTATGCCATGAAGATCGATCTCAAGACCTGCTGCTTTATTATGCAGATCATGAAGATGAAATTCAGGCTTTGTGGAGATTTTGGTCTGGGCGGTTGAGATTACCGCGTTTACTCGTTGGACCGGACGGGTTTATTGATGAGCCTTTTGCGCCGTTAAACCAAGTTGAGGTCAACTCACCACAACCTCGCAGGCCTTTTTATCATCTAGACCGGCGTGGACCGCATTTTGCTCGGGTTCGTGATGTTGGTCAGAGTTTTGAGAGCACGCAGCGGTCTCCTCGTGTGAGAGGGCGTGAGATTTCTGCGCGTTCATAAGTAAGGTTGTATTAGCCTCTTATCAGCAAAGCCATTAAATGATCTGCTGTGAACCCAATGAAAATAATCAATCCAAAAAGTCCGTTTGATTTAAATCTGACAAGACAATTTGAAGGGTCATCTAACTTCAAGGTGCCGATTTGCCATGAGGCATGTAATGCGGCCATGCCGATGGCCGTGAAATAGATAAGTTGTGCTCCTATGAGCATGCCGGCTGCATAGAGCAGAATTATTGTTATTCCATAAAAACCAATGAGCCAATTTTGGGTGCTTTCACCAAATTTTAGGGCCGTTGATTTCATGCCTATGACGGCGTCATCTTCTTTATCCTGGTGGGCGTAGATGGTATCGAACCCCATTGTCCAGGTGAAGGCGGCGATGGTCATCAAGATGGCAGGGAGGTCTATGGAGCCTTTAATGGCTGTCCATCCCATCAAGCATCCCCAGCTAAAACAAAGAGAGAGCATAGCTTGGGGCCAATAGGTGATGCGTTTCATGAACGGGTATAAGAGGATTGGGAATAAGATGAATACACCGAGGCCAATGGTTAAGTAATTAAATTGCAGCAAGATGAGCAAAGCTGCGATTAATAGAACGGCAAGCACCATTAGGGCGTTTTTCACCGAAATGGCACCTGATGCAATTGGTCTTGATTTGGTACGGGCGACTTCTGCGTCTATTTTTCTATCAGCAATATCGTTGAATACGCAGCCGGCACTTCTGGTTAAGAAGGCGCCTGCAAAAAACAGAATAAAAAGCAGTAATGGCTGCGTGGCGATAAAATTATTGATCAGCGCTGGGGTTTGATCAGCAGGCAAATTTGGATAGAGCGTGAGCTCGCTTCTGTAGGCTGCTATAAGCCCCCAAAAAGCTGGCCAGGCCAGAAGCCACGTGCCGACGGGGCGGTCTAGTCTCAAAAGACGGATGTAGGGTTCAGCTTTTGTGGGTAAGAGTTGATGGGCAATGGTATTTTTCTCGCCATCGTAATTTTGTTCGTCATCGGTGTTGAGATGAGTGGAATTATCTTCTGAAGAGTTTTCTTGATTATTATTGGTTTGTTTTGTATTTGCCATTGAATAAACTCTTCGTATGATTTTAATTCCCGTAATTTAGGAAATCGTTGGTGCGAGAGAGGCTCATCGGCTTGATGAGATATTGTTCTGATATATCATAAAATTTTGTGGTTTGTCGTCAGCAATTTAATAGGTCCTGAACCTAGGTAGTTTACACACCATTTATGGAGATTTTTATGGCGTCTGGTCCATCGGTTCGATTATTTGTCGATCAGCCTCTTCAAGAGGGTGGTGTTGTTACTCTTGAAAAAGATCAATCCTCTTATTTGCTCTCTGTGATGCGTTTGAATGAAGGAGACAAAATCTCTCTCTTTAATGGGGATGATGGTGAATGGGCTGGTGAAATTGTAAAGCGCTCTAAAAAATTAGCTGATCTGCAATTAATTGAGCAAGTCCGTCCACAAACGCCCCCTCAGAAACTTCATTATATTTTCGCCCCTTTAAAGCGGGCTCGGCTTGACTATATGGTGCAAAAGGCTGTTGAGCTTGGGGTTTCACGCCTCACGCCGGTGATCACCCACCATACCAATGTTGACCGAGTTAATCTTGATCGGATGAAGGCGAATGCCATTGAGGCGGCCGAGCAGTGTGGCATTCTGTCGTTACCGCAAATTGATAGCCCTGTTAAACTCTCGGTTTTTGTTGATAAGTGGTTAGCCAATGAGAGCGAAGATAAACAGCTTGTGTTTTGTGATGAAAGCTTGACGGCTGGTGGGCCGATTGTGGATTTGGGCACTTTGCAGGGTGATGAAATTGCCGTTTTAATTGGGCCTGAAGGTGGGTTTTCTCAAGATGAGCGTGACTTGCTGGTGAGCCAAAGATTTGTTAAAGCAATTTCTCTGGGCCCACGGATTATGCGGGCTGATACTGCGGCTGTTGCTGCATTGGCACTTGTGAATGCTGTGAAGGGTGATTGGCAAAATTCATAGGTGAAGGGGTAAATAATTGATCAATAATCAATTAAACCTTGTAAGTTTAGTTTTGTTGCGTATTTGATAAGTTTGGTATTTCGCGTCTTTAGACGTTTTCGGAAAGTTTTTCCCAATTTTAGGAGATTTATATGGCCAACAGCGTGGACCGCTCTACGCCGCAATTGACGCGGGATCAGCTCATTGCTGATATGGCTAAGGGAAGTAAGCCGAAGGATCAATGGCGCATCGGCACCGAGCATGAGAAGTTCCCGTTTTACAGGCATGATATTTCACCTGTTCCCTATGAAGGGGAATATGGCATTGGGATGCTGCTTGATGAAATGCTTGAAAGTGACAACAAATATGAGGGGCTTTATGAAGGTGAGCTGATCATTGGTCTTCAAGAGCCGAGCACTTGCGGGAAATATAAATCTAGCATCACGCTTGAGCCGGGTGGCCAATTTGAGCTTTCTGGTGCGCCTCTCAAAACCATTCACCAAACACGCAATGAAATTGGCCGGCATTTCGATGATGTGACTGCCATTGCGGATGAGATGGGCATTGGCTTTTTAGGGCTTGGTTATTCGCCCAAATTTAAAGTTGAAGATGTGCCGCTGATGCCTAAGGGGCGGTATGACATTATGCGCGCTTATATGCCAAAGGTTGGCAAATACGGTCTTAATATGATGCATAATTCTTGTACCGTTCAAGTGAATCTCGATTTTGGCTCTGAAGCGGATATGGTCAAGAAGTTTCGTGTGAGTTTGGCTCTGCAACCTTTGGCGACCGCCCTTTTTGGGAACTCGATTTTAAAAGAAGGGCGCTTGAGTGAGTTTCACTCGTTTCGCTCAGAAGTTTGGCGCGATGTCGATAATGATCGCACTGGCATGCTCCCCTTTGTATTTGAAGATGGCATGGATTTTGGTCGTTATGTTGACTATGCCCTTGGCGTTCCTATGTATTTTGTCTACAACGACGGCGATTATGTTGATGTTCTTGGTCAGCCTTTTTCAAAATTCATGGAAGGCAAGTTAGAGGGATTTGAAGGGCAGTTTCCAACAATGGATGATTGGGAGCTGCATTTAACAACGATTTTCCCTGAAGTGCGCATGAAGCAATTTTTAGAGATGCGCGGCGCTGATTGTGGGCCTGCACCTTTCTTGCCAGCGCTTTCTGCTTTTTGGGTGGGGCTTTTATATGATGATGCGTCACTTGATGCTGCCTATGATTTGGTGAAGGTTTGGAGTGCAACTGAGCGGCAGAAATTACGTGATGATGTGCCGCAGCTAGGTTTGAAGTCAGAGGTTCACTCGCATCAGCTTAGCGATATTGCGAAAGAAGTTTTGGCGATGTCTGACGCTGGCTTGAAGGCGCGTGGTTTCAAAAATCCAGATGGCGATGATGAGTGTTTTTATCTCGATCCCTTGCATGAGATCATTGAAGATGGCTGGAGCCTTTCTGATCGTATTGCTGACTTGTTCAAGAATGAATGGAACGAGACTGTCGATAAGGTCTATGAAGAGTTGCAATATTAAAGAGGTATCTCTTTAATATTGCTCTTTTAGTGGCGCTTCAGGTTGCCCACTAGCAACCGCGCATTTTTCTCTCACGGCTATTCCATGAGCTGAAGCTCATGGGCCTACGAGGTGCGTCGCAATGCGACGGGCTGCGCTGACGCTTCGCCATGTCCTGACGCCTTTTTTGCACTTCAGTTGCCCACTATG
>CAXIBI010000132.1:0-6986 GCA_964022305.1 uncultured Hyphomicrobiales bacterium
AGATTGATCATCATGGATCAAGGCGAGATCATTGAAGATGGTAGCCATGAAGACCTAATCAAAAAAGAGGGTGGCGTTTATGCTCGCCTTTGGGCTCGTCAATCCGGTGGTTTTATTGGCTCAGACAAAGCCGCAGATACTCAAAGCCTAACGATTTAAAGAAGAGCATTTTTTTAACAGAGTTTTTTGAATGTCTTCCCTAATAACACCCCTTAGGGGGTTTACTCGCAAAGTCATAGAGCTGAGTTAAGGAGGCAAGCGAACGCTTTGGTCCATTTGCACGCTTGGGCGGGTGAAGAACAATACCTGATGCTGCGACAGTACCAAACAGATATGAAAAAGGAAAAAACGGCGCAAAACCTATACGAAGATCTGAAATTTTAACAGCGCCATCATCACTCGTTCCATAATTATAAAACCCGTTTGTAAACCACTCAAACCGTTTTACTGATTGAGGAAGAGCAAGTGTTTTTTCTGTGGAAGAAATTTGGGGCTGACGCGGATATTTATGAATGGTCAAATCCGAGCACCCATTTAAGACGCTTGTCGCACTGGCATAATAATGGGTTTGATCAATCGCTAAAACTTGCCAGTACAAAATATTAAAAGGCGTCGGCTGTACATGAATTCGTTTGCCGGCTAGCTGAGGATGATGTGCAGCTTTGCTCTTCACATAAAGATGGCCTGCCATTCCAAGACAGAGATAAAAACTGCTTAGCGCTAAACAAACACGCGCGAATTTCACAGCTTTTAGGCGCTTGCTTCGAGTGAACCATACAAAGCCAATAAGGCCAATGATCAAGGTCAGAGTGTAAGTAGGGTCAATGATAAACACACTCGGAAAGGCAAAGGGTGAGCCAACATTTAAAGGCCAAAGCAATTGGGTGCCATATGTTGTAAGCGAGTCTAAAAAACTATGCGTTATGAGACAGAGCCAAACGGTTAGTAACATGAGCGGATAAGAGATCTGATGTTTCTTGAAAATCTGATGAGCCAGACCAGCAATAAGTGGACTGAGAGCTGTTTGAACAAGTAGTGAATGACTAAAGCCGCGGTGGTAAGTCACAGCATCAAGGGCGTTTTCATAAGGCAGGAATGAATCTAAATCAGGTAAAGTGGCAACAATGCCCCCTAAAAGAAGAGCCCGCGCACCAAGCTTAGGTCCAAGTAAAGCGGCTGCAACACTAGAGCCTAAGACAAATTGAGAAACTGAATCCATAAAAAGTGAAACCGTAAAGAACTGAAAATTAAAACCACTATGAAATATAACAATTCGGCAATGATATGACTTTTAAAATAAATATATCCTTAAAAAAGAATGCGATGACAAAAATTGTCGAGTTCTATTTACGATCTAACTTAAGATAGAGACAATGACTAGTCATTTTAAATTGCAGTTGCAGCCAAGAGAAGAATGGGGCAATAACTACGCTTTATATAATTCCATATCATTTAAGTGAGTGAAAATAGATGAAAGTCACAATAGAGGGGTTAGGGCCACGAGGTGATGGGTACCATAATGGTCCAAAGGGTCGGATATATGTTGATCGCTCTGTCCCCGGTGACGAATTAGAAATTAAAACTAAGCGCAATAAAAGTGGTGTGGTCCAAGGTGATATTAAACAAATAATAAATCCTTCTAAAGATCGCAGTCACCCCCCATGTGAATATTACGAAGTTTGCGGCGGTTGCACGCTCCAGCATGTAAGCGAAAACTTTTATAAAAAATGGAAACAAGACTTAGTCACTGAAGCCTTAAACCGTCAGTCACTTCAGCCAAATCAAATTTTAGAGCCTATTTTCATTGAAGGGGGAAGTCGCCGCCGTGTAACATTCAGCTCTTTTCAAACCAAAGGACAAACCATCTTAGGGTATAAGAAAAGACGCTCAAAAATGATCAATGATATCAAGAAATGTCTCATTGCTGATGCTAATATCATGCAATTGCAACCAATATTAAAACAACACTTATCAGAGTGTTTGCAATCAGGGCGCGGTGTAGATGTCTTGATACAAAAAGTGGGGGCTGTGTTTGATGTTGTCCTCACGGGCCCAGTTGGCCAAAAGGTAACGCCTGACTTAAGCGCCTTGCAAATGGCAGCAGATCTCATTCATCAAACCAAAATCGCAAGGGTTTCCTGGCGCGAAAACTTTCACGATGACTGTGAGACTCTCGTTGAAAAAGAACCTGTAAAAATTAATTTCGGTAAATTAGAAATCAGCCTACCCGCTGCCGCCTTTTTACAACCGACTGAGGCTGGCGAAGACGCTTTAGTAGGCGCTGTTCTATCAAACCTGCCAAACAGAGGTCAATTTGCAGATTTATTCAGCGGTTGTGGTACTTTTTCCGGCCCAATGTTAGAAAAAGGTTCAGTGGACGCTTTTGAGACCAATGAAAATGCGATAAAAGCTTTAAATAAAGAAGCCCAATTTAAAGGATTGCCGTTAGTTGCAATTGAGCGCGATCTATTCAAACTTCCCTTATCATTAGAAGAGTTGAGCAAATATGACGCCCTTGTTTTTGACCCGCCAAGAGCTGGCGCAAACCGGCAAGCTGCCATCCTAGCAAACTCATCAATCAAGACGATTATTGCTGTTTCATGCAATCCAGTGAGTTTTGCAAAAGACGCGAAAGCTTTAACAGAAGGCGGCTATGAATTTGAAAGCCTTCAACTCGTTGATCAGTTCTCCAAATCACACCATGTCGAAATGGTCGGTGTTTTCAAAAGAAATTAATAGAAGTGAAAATACAAAAACAAATCTAACGTAACGAAGAGTTTTTAAAAACAGGATAGCTGCTAACGAGTTAGTGGCGTCCCCGAGAGGATTCGAACCTCTGGCCCCCAGATTAGGAATCTGGTGCTCTATCCAGCTGAGCTACGGGGACGAAAAAAACTATGTCATTGCAAATAAAACTGAAGCTGAGATAAGGTCAAGTGGAATAATAAAAGAGTTCACGATGACCAAATTTCGAACAACGATATTAATTGCTGTCATTTTAAAAGTTTTAGCCTTTATGTCCATGGCAACAGCTAAGGAAAATGAGACGAACTCATTGGGTCAATTAGAACCATCTTGTTTGCAATTACCCAAAGGCACGGGTGTTGTCAGCAAACTATCTAAACAGAATGTCATCATCTTGAAAGATGGCCGCAAACTGATATTAGCAAATATTTACGTTTCTAAAAAACTCGGTCAGTCTTATTTAAAAAAACTCTTATCAAAAAAGCCAATCACCTTTTATGCGTCGGGTCGAAAAACAGATCGCCACAATCGAAATATCGTTCAAATTTTCTTTCAAGAAAACGGTAAAAGAGTTTGGTTACAAGACCATTTAATAAACGAGGGGCTAGCTGTACCAATGGCATTACCAAATACCAGGCAATGCTATCATGTTTTATTGGAGAGTGAAAAAAAGGCACGAATGAAAGATCTTGAAAACCAATCCATCAATCAGCACTTCCCCATTATTAAAAGTAGCACTTTAAAATTACTAAATGAAAAAGCTCAAGGCTCATTCCAAATTGTTGAGGGCAAAGTACGCTCATTTCACCGCACAGCTAAAAATACTTATCTCAACTTTTCAAATAATTGGCGCACTGATTTCACGGTTATTATCAGCAATCATTTGTTGAAACGAAAAAAAGACAAATGGCCAAACTTGAAAGCAATGAAAGGTAAAACCATTCGAGTACGGGGATGGTTGGACCACTATAATGGTCCAATGATCAGACTAGACGTGCCAGAAATGTTAGAGAGTATCAAACAAAGAGAGAAATAGCCGTTAGAGAAAAAGCGAGCTATACGAAGAAGGAGTACTGCCCTTGTCCGGTTGCTGGTGGGCAACTGAAGGACAAAAAAGGGAAGTAGGACATGACAGCACGAGCTGTCCGTCGCGTTGCGACGCCCCTCGGAGGCCTTGCTGCTTCAGCAGCAGAATAGTCGTGAGAGAAAACAAAGAGCAGGTTGTTGGTGGGCATTTGAAGCACAAAAAAACGCTCGGATAATTACCCGAGCGTTTTGAAATTTGATAATAAAAACTGATTTAAGCAGCAGCTTCCTGACCATCAGAGTCAGAAGAACCCTCAGCATCTAGAGATTTATCTCTATTAGATTGAGCTGCTTTTGATAGAACAGCTGTGATTTTTTGAACTGCACCTGCTTCATCTAGTTTTTCAATAGCAGCAACTTCACGAGCTAAACGACCAAGTGCTGCTTCAAACAATTGGCGCTCTGAATAAGATTGTTCAGGTTGCGTGTCACAGCGATAAAGATCGCGAACAACTTCAGCAATAGAAATCAAATCGCCAGAGTTAATCTTCGCTTCATATTCTTGCGCACGGCGTGACCACATTGTCCGCTTAATGCGAGCTTTACCTTTAAGTGTTGTGTAAGCTTTTTTAACAATGTCTTCTTCAGCCAGTTTGCGCATACCAACGCTTTCAGCTTTTGCAGTAGGGACACGAAGAATCATTTTGTCTTGTTCGAATTCAAGAACAAACAGCTCCATGCTGATACCAGCTACTTCTTGAGTTTCTATTTCAAGAATTTTGCCGACACCATGGGAAGGGTAAACAACATATTCGTTGATTTTGAAACCATTTTTCTGAACTGATTTTTTACGTGCAGCCATACTCTCTCTCTCTATAAAGTTAACTTAATTCATCTCACAATTGAGACAAACAAGTTCTAAAATCTCTCAAGGCAAGCTTTATGGGTAAAACCCAACTTGTTGTTTAAATAGGGAAGAATAAGCGCTCAGAACTAAATCAAGCACGCCTAGTGCTTAATTTAAAAATCGCTCACCCCGTGACTATTCCCTCAAGCCCACAAATATTATTCAGGTCGCCAATTCATAAAATCGGCTCATGTTATTAAGTGGGCAAAATATTTGTTAATGAGCTCAAAATAAATCTTCACTTTAGCTCAATTTTTGGACCATAAACTCAGTTATAAAACTGAACTTTTGCAGTCGTAAAAGTTTTAAACGGCTAAGCTATTTAAAGTGAGTAGCGAAATCGGTGATTGTAAAAATCACAAAGTTTAAACTTATGCCACATAACAAAGCGCGCAAAAAATGGCGCAAAATCAGTGGAATATCGACTGTTTGCTATACAATTTAATAACTCAAGTTGCGAATATAACACATTTTTAACAATTTGGAAAGCTGCCCAACTTTGATTTGGGAAAAATTGTTATAAAAAGTAAATATTTCGTTTGAGTTAGGTATCATGACACCTTTTGCCGTGCATCACACCCTATAAAATTGAAATGAAGCGAGATAGAGAGCGTTTTTATCTCATACAAGATGTTTCAAAGCGCCTTAAACGTGATGTGGCAGCTTTTTGTTTCTCACCAAGTTGTATGAAAAAATTCCCAATATCAGAGAGCTTGCGCTTATACTTAATCTTATTCTCCATACAGGCACAATAAGAGGAGCATTTTGGGGCTCCATTGCATTTTTTAAGACAAGATGATGAGAAAAATTGTATCGCAGTGAGGCCAGAACATTGTGAGACAAGCGTTTTATTTGTGTTCGGCTCACTCAATATTTTATAGATATCTGAAGTTTTTGCTTTTAATGAAACGCGTTCACGTATGCATTGACAATAAGAAGTGCAATATTTTTCTTCAGCCCTTTGTTTTAGACATGATGTTTTACAAGATGTCTCGACAACAGCAAGCAGTTCAGTTTTCTCTACAGAAGGGTTGGCAAAAACTGTATTTGTTAAAAGGACAAAGGCTATAAGGCTAACAAGACTTCTTAACATCATTTTACAAACACCACCGTACTCAACTTTATATAGATAAATTGATTAGCCCATAGAAAAACCTAGCGTAAAGTGGTTTTATAAGAGCTGTAAAATTATATATATCATAAGCTTATCAGCAGCAATACAACATAAATGTCACGTAATTAAACAAATAAAAACGGCCGTTCCAGAATAAATGGAACAGCCGCCTATATTTGTATGAAATTACTCAAAAAGCTGAGCTTTAAAATTTTAACAGAAGTACTAGATTAAAAATGGTACATCTATCGTCAGTCTTAATCACCTTCACCTGGTGCTTCAGAGAAATATTTATCAAATTTATTTTCTTCTTCGGCATATTTCTCTGCGTCTGCAGGGGCATCTTTTTTCATTGTGATGTTTGGCCACTTTTCAGAATATTCTCTGTTCAAGTCAAGCCATTGCTCAATTCCTGATTCAGTATCAGCTTTAATCGCATCAACAGGGCACTCAGGCTCACAAACACCGCAATCAATGCATTCATCAGGGTGAATAACGAGCATATTCACCCCTTCATAAAAGCAGTCAACCGGACACACTTCAACACAGTCCGTATGTTTGCATTTAATGCACTTGTCATCGACAATATAAGTCATAGTTCGCCTCAAGCTATGAATTGCAACGGCAATTCTTTAAGTTCAATCTAAAAATGAGTTTGCTCTTTTATCTGATGCTATTCCATATTGCAAAATACAAAAGAGAGCAATCTGAAAATTTGTGGCTTATGCTCTAGCGCATTCAGTAAAAGAGTACAAGCAACGAAAAAGAAATAGTTTTATCCATTTCAGTTAATCTTCAGGATTTGGTTTTATAGAATCGTATTTCCTGCGGTCTTTTTTCGTCGGTCTGCCGGCTCCTTTAGGACGACTTGGCGTTTTAGCAGTGAGAAGACCAGGTTTTGGCAGTTTTGGCTCAACAGGTGTAATATCTTTATAAAGTTGCTGCGCTTCACTCGCAGGACCGCGGCGTGTTCCGAGCTCAACAACCTCAACAACTTTCAAATCACGGTTAATCATAGAGGTAATCACATCCCCCTTTCGAACAACCGATGAAGGTTTGCTGATTTTGACTTTATTGATCCGTAATTTTCCAGCCTCAACAAGGCGCCCAGCTAAACTACGAGATTTAACTAATCGCGTATAAAAGAGCCATTGATCGATGCGCCTCTCTGTAACCTCTTTACTCATCCAGCCT
>CAXIBI010000133.1:0-6876 GCA_964022305.1 uncultured Hyphomicrobiales bacterium
CCTTGTCAGAAGATGGTGACTTCTCATGGGAAGCAGTTGAATGTTTAGGTGCTTGTGTGAACGCTCCAATGATCCAGATTTTCAAAGATACCTATGAAGATTTGGACGAAAAAGCACTTGAAGATTTACTTGATGCATTTGCACGCGGTGAAAAACCAAAACCAGGCCCACAAATCGAGCGTACATTATCCTGCCCGGAAACAGGGCTCACAACGCTGACCGATGTGCCTGAATATGTACCACTTAACTTAACGAGTGAAGCAAACTCATCTAGCGCCGCTGTTGCGAAAGAAAAATCAGAGGATGCTGCTTCAGGTGATTTGAAATTAGCGGCTGTTAGTGCGGTTGAAGAAAAAGCAAGTGAAGAGACTAAGAGCTCTTCATCTTTTGAGAGCGATGAAGCACCTGTTTCAGACGAACAACGCCCTGAATATTTAGAGGGTCCAAGAAATGGTGAGGCTGATGATCTAAAAATGATCAAAGGCGTCGGGCCAAAGCTAGAGACGACACTCAACGCCCTTGGTTTCTATCACTTTGATCAGATCGCAAGCTGGACACGTGAGAACATTGCCTGGGTTGATAACAGTCTTTCTTTCAAAGGTCGGATTGACCGCGAAAATTGGTTAGAGCAAGCCAAAAAATTGGCCAGTGGTGAAGAGACAGAATTTTCCAAACGAGCGAATTATGATGATGCGCCAAAAGGAGACAAATAATGCTCCAGGATAAAGATCGTATTTTTACAAATCTTTACGGCATGAAAGATGTTGGCTTAGAGGGCGCCCGCAAGCGTGGCTCATGGGACAGCACAAAATATTTCATTGATAAAGGCCGTGATTGGATTATTGAAGAAGTGAAATCATCAGGCCTTCGTGGTCGTGGTGGCGCGGGTTTCCCAACAGGTTTGAAATGGTCATTTATGCCCAAAGAATCTGATGGCCGCCCACACTATCTGGTTATCAACGCTGATGAATCTGAGCCAGGCACTTGTAAAGACAGAGATATCTTGCGCAATGACCCGCACCACTTGGTTGAAGGGGCGTTGCTTGCTTCTTTCGCAATGGCGGCACACACATGTTACATCTATGTGCGCGGTGAGTTCATTAGAGAGCGTGAAGCATTGCAACGCGCTATTGATGAAGCTTATGAAGCAAAATTAATCGGTAAAAATAATGTTCACGGGTGGGACTTTGATTGCTATGTCCATCATGGAGCTGGCGCTTATATCTGCGGCGAAGAAACAGCCCTGATTGAATCAATCGAAGGCAAAAAAGGCCAACCACGCCTGAAGCCACCATTTCCGGCAAATGTCGGTCTTTATGGTGCACCGACAACAGTGAATAATGTTGAATCAATTGCTGTGACACCAACCATTCTTCGCAGAGGCGGTGGCTGGTTTGCTGGATTAGGTAAACCAAATAACACAGGCACGAAGCTCTTTTGTGTCTCAGGTCATATCAACACGCCAAGCACGTTTGAAGAAGAAATGGGTATCCCGTTTAAAGAGATGATCGACAAACATTGCGGTGGTATCCGTGGTGGATGGGACAATCTCTTAGCTGTCATTCCAGGCGGCTCATCCGTGCCATGTGTACCAGCTGACCAAATGATGGACGCAACCATGGACTTTGATTGCCTCTCTGGTTTGCAATCAGGTTTGGGAACTGCGGCCGTTATCGTGATGGATAAATCAACAGACATGATCGCCGCCATTGCTCGCCTTGCTTATTTTTATAAGCATGAAAGTTGCGGCCAATGTACACCATGCCGCGAAGGTACTGGCTGGATGTGGCGCGTGCTTGAGCGCATGGTCAAAGGCCAAGCCACAAAACGTGAAATTGACATGTTGTTTGAAGTATCTAAACAAGTTGAAGGTCACACAATTTGTGCCCTTGGCGATGCAGCAGCATGGCCAGTACAAGGCTTAATTCGACACTTCCGTCATGTAATCGAAGAGCGAATTGACCAATATGCTGCCAATCCGGACCCGGATGGTGCTGTCGGTGAGCCAGTTGCGGCTGAATAGAGTTTATTAAAATACTGAGCGCATTTCTTGATTAGTTGCTTTTAAAGAAATGCATAGGTTTGAATTAGGTGGAGAAAAGGCAAAAATAATATGCCAAAGCTCAATATCAACGGAACAGAAATCGATGTCGAGGACGGCACAACCGTTCTTCAGGCATGTGAACAAGCGGGCTTTGAAATACCGCGCTTCTGTTACCATGAGAGATTGTCAATCGCAGGCAACTGCCGCATGTGTCTTGTTGAAGTTAAAGGCATGCCAAAACCAATTGCCTCTTGCGCCATGAATGTGAACGATCTGCGCCCAGGGCCCGAAGGTCAACCACCAGAAATCAACACCATCACCGCGCCAGTGAAAAAAGCGCGTGAAGGCGTGATGGAATTTCTTCTCATCAACCACCCACTTGATTGCCCGATTTGCGATCAGGGTGGTGAATGTGACCTGCAAGACCAGGCCATGGCCTATGGTGAGAATACCAGCCGTTATGATGAGAATAAACGCGCCGTTGAAGATAAAAATATCGGCCCGCTTATTAAAACACAAATGACACGCTGCATTCACTGCACCCGCTGCGTACGGTTCATGACTGAGATCGCAGGCGTTGAAGAGCTTGGCCTTATCGGCCGCGGTGAAGATGCTGAAATCACCACTTACCTAGAAAAAGGCATCACATCAGAGCTTTCAGGCAATGTGATTGACCTTTGCCCTGTTGGCGCACTGACATCTAAGCCTTTTGCGTTCACAGCGCGGCCATGGGAATTGACCAAAACAGAAAGCATCGATGTGATGGATGCTGTTGGCTCTAACATTCGCATTGATAGCCGCTCTGGTGAAGTGATGCGTATCATGCCGCGCAATAATGACGCTGTGAATGAAGAATGGATCTCAGACAAATCCCGCTTTATCTGGGATGGCCTGCGCAGCAAACGTCTTGACCGTCCTTATATCCGTGAAGAAGGTCAGTTACGTGAAGCCAGCTGGGATGAAGCCTTGAATGTGGTTGCCAGCAATATGACATCAATCGTGCCGCGAAAAGCTGCAATGATTGTTGGCGACATGGCAACAGCTGAAGAGATCTTCTCTCTAAAATTATTGGCTGAACGGTTAGAGTGGAAAAATATTGATTGCCGCCAGGATGGCACAATCTTGAACAAAACACTTGGCCGCGGAGCCACACTCTTTAACAGCACTATAGAAGGCATTGACCAAGCAGATGCCATTCTGCTCATTGGTGCCAATACACGTTTAGAAACTCCAGTTCTTAATGCACGCATCAGAGGGCGCTGGGCAAACGGTCTTGTTCAAGTTGGTGTCATTGGCGCTGACGAAGACCTAACCTTTGAAACTCATCATATAGGTGCCTCACCAGCTGACCTTTCTAAACTAGATCAAGGCGCAGGTGGATTTGCAGATATTCTACGCAATGCTGAAAACCCAATGATCATCATCGGCGGCACAGCACTTAAAGGTGAAGAAGGTCTCAAAACCCTTGCCGCAGCAGCGAAATTAGCTGAAAGCGTTGGCGCTATTAAACAAGGCTGGAACGGATTTAACATCCTTCACACAGCGGCCAGCCGTGTTGCAGGCTTAGAGCTCGGCTTTGTCCCTGATGAAGGCGGTTTATCAACAGACGATATCATCGCTCAGGCCAAGAACAATCAAATCGATTTCCTTTATCTCTTAGGTGCTGATGAAATTGATACATCAAACTTGGGCGATGCTTTTGTGGTGTATCAAGGTAGCCATGGTGATGCAGGCGCCGCATGCGCGGATGTAATTCTACCAGGCGCCGCTTACACAGAAAAGAACGGCACCTACATGAATTTGGAAGGCCGGGTACAACACACCAACCGTGCCATCTTCCCACCAAATGAAGCCAAAGATGATTGGGCGATTTTAAGAGCGCTATCAGCTGCCATTGGTAAACCATTTGGCTTTAACAATTTAAATGAGCTACGTACTCAGATGTTCAACACCAATCCTATTTTTGCAGGCGCAAATCAATGCGAGCCAGCAGATAGCCAGGATATTATCAAACTGGCAGCTAAAGATGGTGGTGGGTTATCGACGCAAGCTCTGCCTATTTGTGTCGAAGATTTTTATGACACCAACCCTATCGCGCGCGCGTCGAAAGTAATGACTGAAATGAGCGCAATCAAACAACAATCAGCAGAAAAGGCGACAGGCACCCATGACTGAGTTCATGACAACTTACGGCTGGCCCTTCTTTTGGATTGCATTACATAGTCTTGCACTCATGGTGGGTCTATTAATTTTAATAGCCTATATTCTTTATGCAGATCGGAAAATCTGGGCTGCAGTACAATTGCGCAAGGGACCAAATGTGGTTGGTGCTTTTGGTTTACTGCAAAGCTTTGCTGATATGCTCAAATTCGTGCTGAAAGAGCCGATAATTCCGTCTAAATCAGACAAATTCGTCTTCCTGCTAGCGCCAATAGTGACAACAGTACTAGCTTTAGCCGCTTGGGCCGTTGTGCCGATTGATGAAGGTTGGGCCGTTGCTAATATCAATGTCGGCATTCTCTACATCTTCGCCGTCTCATCATTAGAAGTTTATGGCATTATCATGGGGGGCTGGGCCTCAAACTCAAAATACCCCTTCCTTGGCGCGCTTCGCTCAGCTGCGCAAATGATTTCTTATGAGGTCTCTATTGGGTTTGTCATCGTAACCGTGTTATTGCTTGTTGGTTCATTAAACCTCACTGATATCGTCATGGCGCAAAAAGGTGAATATGGCATGTTGAACTGGCATTGGTTGCCATTGTTCCCTATGTTCATCATCTTCTTTATCTCAGCTTTGGCGGAGACAAACAGACCGCCATTTGATCTACCAGAAGCTGAATCAGAGCTTGTTGCTGGTTTCATGGTTGAATATTCTTCTACGCCTTACATGCTCTTCATGCTGGGTGAATATGTAGCGATCACCTTAATGTGCGCACTCACCACAATTTTGTTCCTTGGTGGATGGTTGCCTCCATTTGATGTGGCGCCATTAAATTGGATCCAAGGCTTCATTTGGTTCATTTTAAAAACACTAGCTGTGTTCTTTATGTTCGCAATGGTGAAGGCCATGGTGCCACGTTTCAGATATGATCAGTTAATGCGTTTGGGCTGGAAAGTCTTCTTACCGCTTTCAATCTTCATGGTTGTCGTTGTAGCCAGTGTGCTGCACTTCACCAAAGCAGGGGGCGTGTAATGACACCGGCATTATTGGGGTTAGCATTGGGAGCTTTTGTAGGGATCTTGGACTATGTCGTCCTCACCTTAATAGGCAACCATATGGCCAAAAGAGCAAAAGAACATGATGCAACCCCTGAAGAAACACGCCAGGTCACAAATTATATGAGAAACTTAGGTTTAATTTCTCTCATCATTTTTCCAATCATCGGCTATTTCGCCGGTCCATATGTTTTCGGATCGTACTTCGAAAGCGTAGGAGGATAATTCAATGATACAATTTATCAAATCACTCTTTTTGTGGGAATTCGTTGGTGCCTTTGCTTTGGCTATGAGATATTTCTTCAAGCCAAAAGCAACCATTAACTACCCCTTTGAAAAAGGGCCAATTAGTCCGCGTTTTCGTGGCGAACATGCGCTACGCAGATATCCAAACGGTGAAGAGCGCTGCATTGCTTGCAAACTATGTGAAGCAATTTGCCCAGCTGGTGCCATTACCATTGAAGCTGGCCCAAGCCGCAATGATGGCACGCGCCGTACCACCAGATATGACATCGACATGGTCAAATGTATCTATTGTGGCTTTTGCCAAGAAGCTTGCCCTGTAGAGGCCATTGTCGAGGGACCTAATTTTGAATTTGCAACTGAAACCCGCGAAGAGCTTTATTACGACAAAGCCCGCCTTCTAGCGAACGGCGATCGTTGGGAACGTGAAATTGCAGAAAACATTCGCAGCGATGCGAAATTTAGATAGAGATTGAAAGGACACAATCTAAAATGCTTACCGCTCTGTTCTTCTATCTGTTTGCTGGCCTTACCATTATTTCAGGCCTAATGGTGATTGCCGCCAGAAACCCGGTGCACGCTGTGCTCTTCTTGATCCTAGCCTTTTTTAATGTGGCAGGTCTGTTCTTGCTGTTGGGCGCAGAGTTCCTAGCTGTCATCTTGCTCATTGTTTATGTGGGCGCGGTTGCTGTGCTGTTCCTCTTTGTGGTGATGATGCTCGATGTGGATTTTGCTGAATTAAAATCAGGCTTTTTAAGCTATTTGCCAGTTGGTCTCATGATCGGCGGCGTTCTGCTCCTTGAAATCATCATGGGTGTAAGTGCCTGGGTGCTCAACCCAGAGCTCTCAAAGTTAGAGAAAACAAAAACCATAGATGAAAACCTGACCAACACAGAAGCGTTCGGTCGCGTGCTTTATACAGACCATCTTTATTATTTTGAAGCAGCCGGTATTTTATTATTGGTCGCTATGATTGGCGCCATTGTTCTGACCTTGAGAACAAGAGAAGGCGTGAAACGCCAGAATATTAGAGAACAAGTTGCACGCAGACCAGAAGATGCAATGGAAGTAAAACAAGTTGAAACAGGTAAAGGCATTTAAGGAAAAACCGCCTGCCTGTTTAAAGAATTAAAGTGAATGAATGTAGCAAAGCAGCTACGAGACTTAAGAACGCTAGAGGGGGACAACCCATGGAAATCGGACTGTCACATTATTTGTCAGTCGCGGCAATTTTATTCACACTCGGTGTGATTGGCATCTTTCTAAATCGGAAGAATGTCATCATCATTCTGATGTCAATTGAGCTAATGCTGCTGGCAGTGAATATCAATCTGGTCGCCTTTTCAGCATTTTTGAATAATTTATCTGGCCAA
>CAXIBI010000134.1:0-6866 GCA_964022305.1 uncultured Hyphomicrobiales bacterium
AGATGACAGCAATGAAGGAGGCAAAAATAAATATATGCGCGGCCTTATCGTCTGTTTGGGCCGCAATAATGGCTATGCCAGCCCAGGCAAGACCATAAAAAATCTCTGCAATTGTCAGGCGGCGACGCCAAAGCTCAACATTCAAATCCTTGCGCGGTAAGGCTGTAAAACGGCGGCAAAGAATGAGGATGATGCCTTTGGTGACAAAAATCGCCCCAAGCCAAGTTACAATATGCGAGATAGGGGCCCAAATTGTTGTGCTAAGGGCTAGGATAACGGCAAAAAGAGGAATGGAGAGTGAGGCAGTGAGTTCATTACGAGCAAACATCAACAACAGCTCGTATTCAAAGCGCTCAGCTCCTTGCTTTTGGCCCAAGCGGTCCCGTGCTTCTTTCACAGAAGAAACCAATTTGCTATTCGCAGTATGTGATGTGATTGGTTGATGAGGTTTCATGTGCGACAAAGGGGGTTAACTCGTTAAACAAATGGGACCAAAATTAAACAATTCAATATCATATTGAAATAATGGTATAAATTAGCTCATCAATTCCTAATTTCCCGTTTATATTTTACAAATTCTTTATAAATTACATGAGGTTTTAATGAATTTCGATTTCTCAAAATTATTCATCGTAGTGGCCATAATAGGCTTTGCGATTGTTTTATGGCTTCAAGAGGATGTTTTTAGGGATGAAATCAATGGAAAAGCGCTTGTTGTTGACGGAGATAGTTTGAAATTAAACGGCGAAAGAGTGCGTCTTTTAGGTATTGACGCCCCAGAACTCCATCAAAAATGCGAAAAAGAGGGAAAATCCTGGAAATGTGGCAGGGCCGCAACCACGGCCCTTAAAAAAATGATTGGCACTCAAAAGGTTGAATGCCGCGGAGTAGAGTTTGACCGCCACGAAAGATTGCTGGCAACTTGCTATGTTAACGGGTTGAATTTAAACCAAAATATGGTCCAGACCGGCTGGGCAGTGTCTTACAGAGGCACCTATAGGGGCGAGCAAGAGCAGGCCAAAAGAGAAAAAGTAGGGATTTGGCAAGGGAATTTCGAGTGGCCAAGCGAGTGGCGAAGAAATAACCCAAGATATTAATTTTAATCTAAGAAACGCCTATTTTGTATTTCCTCTTACACATTCAGCACTTAAGTAAAACATTCTAAAAAAAAGGAATTAAGTTGAATTTTTGAGAAACTCCTTTCTTGTAATAGGGATAATTGAGATTTCTTTTTCATTTCGTTTAGGTTTATGTTTTAATATGAAATGCAACTTTCATAGCCAAAAGACAGGAATGAAGAATGCTCGACAAGTTAGATGTTAAAATCCTGCAGATCCTGCAAAAAGATTGCACCGTCCCTGTTGCAGAAATAGGGAAAAAAGTCGGGCTATCAACCACCCCTTGTTGGCGGCGCATCCAAAAAATGGAAGAAATGGGCGTTATCCGCTCAAGAGTTGCTCTTTTAGATAGCTCAATGGTCAATGCCCCAGTGACAGTTTTTGTGTTTATTACAACCAATAAACACAGTGAAACATGGCTTGATGAGTTCCACGCGGCAATTGAGAGATTTCCAGAAGTTGTTGAGTTTTATCGTATGAGTGGCCAGGTTGATTATTTATTGCGTGTGGTTGTGCCTGACATTGCAAGCTATGATGCGTTTTACAAAAGATTGATCTCAGAAATTGACATTGCCGATGTCTCATCTTCTTTTGCCATGGAGCAAATTAAGTTCACAACAGAATTGCCATTAGGATACGTAAAACAATCTGAAAAAGAGCTAGAAAGTTCCTCTTAAAGGGCACTGTGGCTGAAGAACCTTTATGTCTCTTTGAGTAAGGTTATGAGGCTCGTTATATCACTGCGCCCACGCCCCTCAGTTTGCAACTTTTCCATATAGGTCTCTATGAGTGCAGTATTGGGAAGAGGGCTGTGATTAGTCTCTGCCTCCTCAAGGCAGATATTTAAATCTTTGCGCATCCAATCAACAGCAAACCCAAAATCAAAAAAACCATCCGCCATATGCTGACCGCTATTCTCCATCTGCCAGGATTGCGCTGCTCCTTTTGAGATAACAGATAAAACATCGCTCACATCAAGACCGCTCTTTTGCGCAAAGTTGATCGCTTCAGAGAGCCCTTGAACAACACCGGCTACAGCGATCTGGTTCACCATTTTGGTTAGTTGCCCAGCACCAGATGGCCCCATATGTTTTTGTGCCTTTGAATAAGTGGCAATAAGCGGAGTTGCTCTCTCGTAAGCCTTTCTCTCACCGCCAATCATAATACTAAGCTGGCCGTTTTCCGCGCCCTTTTGCCCACCAGTCACGGGCGCATCCAAAAAGTGAAGCCCCATTTTTGCTGCTGTTTTTGAGAGCTCACGTGCCACATGAGCAGAGGTTGTTGAATGATCAATAAAAACGGCGCCTTTGGGAAGAGAGTAAAAAGCTCCATTTTCACCAATTGTAACCTCTCTCAAATCATCATCATTGCCAACACAAGAAAAAACAAATTCCGCATCTTGGCTAGCCTCTTTGGGAGTGGGGGCGGTTTTGGCTTTGTGTGTTTGTTGCCACTTATCTGCTTTTGATTGTGTCCTGTTATAGACGGTGAGGTTAATTGAGGGAAATTGAGAGAGATATCCAGCCATAGGAAATCCCATGACGCCCAATCCGAGCCATGCTGCTTTTGTCATAAGTCACCCTCTAAACGGTATAAATTAGGTTCATGTTACGTGAATTCATTAAAAAGTAACAGGCACTAGAATGAAAATAGAAAACATTGACAAAAACCTGATTCCCAAAGTAGGGCTAAGTATCAAAAGTTTTTTTTCTGAGTAGTGAGAGTTTTGAGAGGCTGCACGTCACTCATTTAGTGCGATTAAACAAAATGTGTAATGACTTAAATTAGCAAAAAGGAATTACACATGAGCGAAGTTAATTCATTGAATTTCGAGTGAAAATATTTAGGAGCGTGCCTATCTCATGGCCCATATTGTTATCATAGGCAATGGAATTGCAAGTCTAACAGCGGCTTTGCAATTAAAAAAACTTGTCTCTGAACAAGATTGGATAACAGTTGTCTCTAAAGAGCGCTATGGGGTGATTAAATCAGCTTTGCCATATGTGAGTATGGGGCTGCGAGCTTTAAAAGATGTCCGCATAGACTTAAGTAAGCTGTTTGACAAATTCGGAATTAAATATCTTTTCGCCTCAGTCAGAGACCTTCATCCAGAACGACAAGTCATCATCTTAGAAAATGGCCAAAGACTGCCCTTTGATAATCTCATCATAGCTGACGGAATGGAGCCAGCCTGGGATCACATCCCAGGGCTCAATCGCTCGCATAATATGATCCATTCATTAATGACAGCTGATGAAACAATGCGAGCCGAATTAGGGTTTAAAGATTTTCTCCACTCACCAGGCCCAATGACAATCGCATGTGCACCAGGCTCAACAGATTATCAAAGCGCCTATCAATATGTGCTAAATGTTGACCATGTTCTAAGGCGCTATCGTATTAGAGATAAAGTGCCTATCCGCTTTATCACACCAGAGCCATTTTTAGGTCATCTTGGTATCGGCGGTGTCGGCCACTCAAACGCTTTGTTTGAAAATGAATTCAGGTCAAGGCAAATTGAATATTATTGTAATGCTGCCATTGATCGGGTGGATAAAACTTCGTTTAAGATTGTCTATTTCGATGCTGATGGTTTAGAGCGCGGACAAAAAACTCTGGCCACAAAATTCGGACTGCTATGGCCGGCCATGAGGGCAGAAAATTATATCACGAATGTCAGTGGCTTAACGGACAAAACGGGGTTAGTGCAAACCAATAAGTTTTTACAGTCCAGCCTTTATAGAAATATCTTCGCCATTGGCGAGATAGTAACGCAAAGCAGCCTAAGACAAGCGGCCCTAGAGCCAACACCAATGGAAACAGGCCAACCTTGCTCTGACTTTTTGAAAGAAAGCATGACAAGTACTGTCGCAGGTAATTTGGCTGAAATTTTAAGTCACCGCTATCCTTGTTATGAGCCAACTGGCAACGGCTTTTTCATGATCAATTTTGGTGAAAAGGGAGCAGCCTTTTTGGCTGTGCCTCAAAATCCACCAAGGAACATTGATCGTATTATTGAGGGGCGTTTTGTACATATCGTACAAAGGGGGATGGAGCGTTATCACCTCAGCCGTTTAAGAGCGGGGGTCACAGAACCCATATTCGAACAGCTTATCTTTAGATTAATGAAAATGCCGCGCATAAAACAAAAAGCGGCATAAAAAAACGTGCCCTAAATATGAGTTTAGGACACGCTTTATTTAATTTCTCTGGCAGGGCTTTAAAATTAAAGACCACGCACCAAATTGCCAATAGCCAATAGAACATAAGCAGCAACAGCAAGCCAAAAATCTTGAGCAGCAACTACTGATGGAATATCAACAAGACCTTGATGACCAGCTACAGCAGCAACAGCTAAAATAAGTGAAATCAAAAAGATAAAGATTGTTGGTGGATTTAGTCGCATAATGCGTCCCTCTCATTAGTAAATTCTATTAGGGGAATACCCCTCTCCCATATGCCATAACATTGTTTCTACACAGTTTTGTGCAAAGGTTAACGGCCGTTAAGGATTAACATATTGCAAATTACATTGACACATTAAAGCCCTGTCATTCGTGCTAATTGGTAAGTTTCAGACAGCAAAGCTGCATAAAAAATGGGAAATTGCATTAAATTTGAGCAAAAAATAGCTTATTTCACTTGATTTGAGGCTTTATGTGGCCGCAAATAAAACGTGGAAAACTCAAGGTATTGAGAGAACGAGACCTCGCATTTTATGAAGATTGTAACTTTAGGTTGAAAGCGCTCATTTAGCGTATTTTTCGTTAATCTAGTCTGCAGAAAAATCAGCAAGTTATGTATGAGCTCTTTATAATCAAAAAAGACAGGTAAGTTCGTTGAGAGGGCGTTTAGTCTAAAGGAGCTTGCTACGCGCGTATTTCTGATCATGGATTTTTAAATTTAAAAACAAAGGGGGGCAAGAATGAATGAAATAAACGACAGCTCTACCTTTGTGGCTTTCTTAAGCTCATCCCTCTTAAATTCTATGGATCAAATAACACTGTTTTTAAGTGTTATTGGCATTCTCATCTTCGGTGCTGTGATAACAGCTCTAATAACTGAGACAGACAAATCATCAGCCAATAATTTACTCTCTGCTAAGACGAACAATGCTGATAAAGCAACCATCAATCGCAGACTTTATCTCCCTGCTTTACAAGGAGATAAATTTGGGTTCAATGCCGAGCAATTATTACATCTGATCCGCCAAGAATTTAAAACTAACAAATGGCGTTTCTGGAAAACAGATAATGAGGTTTATCCATTCCAAGTTTTAACAGGCTTGAGAGACGAAAAAACAAAATCTCAGATTGAGTTAAAATCAACGCATCCTGTCATTCAGATTACAATGAACGGCAGTGTTGAAAATAACGAGCTTAACTTGCGCTTCTACCCTCAAGGTCCGCTTCATTTTAATGATCAAGAGGAAGGCCAACCAGAAAATATACTTTTGTCCAAAAGTCAAATACAGGAAAAAAAAGAAAACTCTTTCTTTTTTGAATGTGCCGATTTTCCCTTATTTGAACTGAAGTCACTCGAGCTGACCAAAGAGCAGAACAAAATATCCAGAATAGGAAAGATCCTTTTAAAAGCGACATTAGCTGGGCTAATGAGCCGAGGTGCAGGTATAGAAAACCAAATCGTAAGCGCAAATAAAATATAAAGATGGGCCAGTGAACTCGATAAATATTTGAGAAATGACAGCAGCACAGATCAAGAAATGAACAGCCTGCAAACTCAATGTATCACTGTAGCAAGCTGGGCCTATCTCGTATCTGGCTTAGGTAAAAAATCTGAAATCAATTTAAAGCGCTCATTAGAGTTACATCAGTTATTATCTTACAAAAATTGGGAAGGGAGAGAGGCAACCGAGAGAGCCGGCGCTGGGGCAAACGAGGCTTTCGCAGCTTATGCTTTAATGCAGCTTAATCCAGAGAACCCAACTTACCCTCAAATTATCAGAAAAACTGTTTTTAAAGCACTACGAACCTTCAGGCCTGAGAGCTATCCTCAAGGCTGGGGGAAATTAATTTGTAAATTGGCATTTGCAAAAACCACAAGTGATGAGATGCTCTTTGCAGAGCAAATCGAGCAGTCAACAAGCAATCCCTTGTCTGAAGGGAAAGAGGTTAAAAAAGAAAAAGCCAAAAGCTCATCTGATGAGGGGGCTGATCAATATCAAACCTATCATTCAATTGAATTGGCCTTAGACAAAGCCATAGAACTCTGGCGGAAAGATAATAGCTCGCAAAACATTAGAGAGGCCATATGTGAAGCTTATTTTGCCAAGGGTAAATTAGCACTGGCAAATGCTAGGATAAATATGGGGGTTCAAGAACTTGAGCGAGCCGAAAATGGGTTTCTCGCAAGCCTTGCATTATCTGATGAGGGAAGCCGATTTTCTAAAAGGCCATTTTTCAAAGTCACTTCAACAGATATCCGAAATGAGCTCGGCCATCTCTATCTAGCCTGGGGCACAAGGTTTGGTGAGGCAGAGTTAATCGAGAAAGCCATACATCATTTCAGCACTTTGTTAGAGCGAGAAGGATGCCTCTCTAAAACACAAATTCTAGATACCAAATATGCACTTGCTGAATGCCATTTAAATTATGGGGGCATCACCAATAAGAACAAAGACCACGCCCAAGCCATTTACAGCTTTAACGATGTGCTTGATGAAGGTATCAGGGGTGAGAGACAAGAAAAAGTTGAGCGATGCATAGCCGTTGCCAGAGCAAGACTAGC